>JAUYFG010000276.1 GCA_030690985.1 Pseudomonadota bacterium | reverse complement strand
TTGTGTGGCGCCGGCGCTACATCAGCCCTTGCGCCTGAGCACGAACTCGGTCATCGAATTGATCGAGCCCAGGTTGTCGATGTTGATTTCTTCCTGCTTCAGCGGCATCTGGTAGGCGTCTTCGTACCAGACCACCAGTTCCAGGATGGCGCCGGAGTCGATATAGCCGGTGGCGGGGATGATGTCGTCGTCACCGATGTCGCTGGCGTCCATGCCCAGATTCTTCGCCAGTTCGATTACTTTGGCGCGCACGGCGGCCTTGATGGCGTTGCGGTCGAGGTTCATTCAGAGTTCCTTGTCGAGCTTGTAGGTTGGGCAAAGCGCAGCGTGCCCAACATGGCGGCGAGTTGTTGGGCACGCTGCGCTTTGCCCAACCTACGTCCTTATGCCGGTTTCGCCAGTTCCATCAACAGCCGCGCGACATCGAAGCCGGACAGCACGCGATGGTCGTAGCTGGCCCCGAGCACGGCGCGGCCACTGCCCTTGGGGGCGGCGTGGGCGATCATCAGCGAGCAATAGGGCGGCAGGATGGGAATGTGGCGGCTGACGTTCCAGCGCGCCATGCTGGAGAAGGCGATGGTGGCGCCGCTGGTTTCCGCGCGGCTCAACTTGCGCTGGATCGCGTGGCGCTGCACTTCGCCCAAGGCTTCGATGAAGGGCTTGGCCTCCAGCGACTCGGCGTCGCGCACCACGGTCAGATAGAGGGTCTCGCCGGCCTGCACGGTGAAACCGAGGTTCACCGGCTGGTACTGAAAACGCTTGCCGTTGACCACGGTAGCGTTGAGCCGGGGGCTGGCTTTCACCAGTTGCACGTAGCGATAAGCCAGCAGCGGCAGCAGCGGCGAGAGCATCAGCTTGTTTTCGGCGGCGTAGGCGGCGGCGTGGTCTTCCCAGGCTTTCGGGTCGTATTCCACTTCCAGATAGGTGGCGGCGGCGTGGTCGCGGTGCCAGGACACGGTAATCAACATGCCGCGTTCTTCGGCGTTGAGGTCGCGCAATTCACCCGGCACGTCGGGCAGGCTTTCCTGCGCCGAGACGGTGACGGCGGGGGTGCGGTCGCGCCGCTGGATGCCGTGTGCGGCCATGTGCGCTTCCACGTCGGCGAGCGTCAAACGGTCGCCGGCAGCGGGAACCACGGCGGCGTCGAGGCCGAGTTCCTTGAGCAGGGCGCGCGCCTTGGCGGTGGGACGGGCGTTGCCGCCGCCGCCGCCGGCTGCTGCTACGACCGGAGCTTCCGGCACCGGCTCGTCGAGGCTTTCCCCCTGCCAGAGCAGGATGGAGCCGACCGCCACCTTGTCGTCCACTTCGCACATCAGCTTGAGTACATAGCCGTCGTTTTCGGCGGCGACTTCGACGATGGCCTTGTCGGTTTCCACGTCGAGGACGATGTCGCCCAGCTTGACGAAATCGCCGACTCCGACACGGAAGGCGATGACCTGGACGATGTCGTCGTTGTTGTTTACACGCGGGGCGTGGAGGGCGAATGCCATGTGTACCTCATCAATACAGGTTATCGAGGATGTCTTCGATCAGCCGGTCGGCGTCCGGCAGGATCTGCCGTTCCAGGCTGCGCGCGGAGGCGATGGGCACCGGCGGCGTGCCGATGCGGAAGCACTGGCCCTTGAAGCCGGCTTCCAGCAGGCTGGCGGCGATTTCCGCACCGACGCCGAATTCGTGATGCGATTCCTCGGCGATCACTATCCGCTCGCAGTTCAGCAGATGCGCCAGCAAGGTACGGCGTGGCAGCGGCGAAAGCAGGGAGGGGACGACGATGTCCACCATCAGCTCTTCCTCGTCTTCCAGGCGCTTCGCTGCTTCTTCCACCACCGGCAACATGCCGCCGTAGGTGACGATGGTCAGGTCTGCATCCGGGCGCCGGCGCAGCAGGGTGGGGAACAGGTGGGCGGCGAGGTCGTCCGGGTCGGCGGCCAGCACTTCGTAGTCGCCGCCATCCACCGTTTCGCCGTAGAGCAGCTTGTGCTCCAGGAACAAGGTGGGATAGGGCCAACGCCGCGCGGCGTCGATCAGCAGGCGGGTGACGTCGTGGCGTTGGCTGCCGTAAAGGACGGTGAGGCCGGGGATCGCGGTGAAGATGTTCTCCGGGCTCTGGCTGTGGGTGGGGCCATAGCCGCGACGGCCGCCCGAGGGGGTGCGCACGATCAGCGGCACCGTCACTTCCGGGAACACGCCGGGGAACTTCACCGCATGGTTGTAGAGCTGGTCCATGCACAGGGAAAGGAAGTCCGCGAACATGATTTCCAGGATCGGGCGGAAGCCGTCCATCGCCAGGCCGATGGCGGCGCCGGTGATGCCGGCCTCGGAGATGGGCGTGGAAATGACCCGACCGGGATAAGTGGTGCTCAAACCCTGGGTCACCTTGAAGGCGCCGCCGTAGGGGTCGTGCAGGTCTTCGCCAAGCAGGAGGGTTTCCGGCCAGGTGGCCAGCAGGTGATTCAGCGCGGCGTTGATGGCCAGGCGCACGCTGGTTTTTGCCGCCACCACCGGGTAAGTCGGCTGTGCGCCTTCCAACTCGGCGGCACGGTCGAAGATGTGTTCCGGGGCTTCGGCGTAGACGGCTTCCGGCGATCTATCGGCGGCTTCCCGCACCCCCTCGATGAACGCGGCATTGCGCGCCTCGATGCCGGCGCGCAAGGCATCGGGAAGTCGGCGGCCGATTGCCGCCAGCGGGTCGCGTGTCCGGATGGCGGCGACGATGCGCTCTTCACGCAGGTCATCGCCCTTGGAGTGCGGCCCCATGCGCCGGGTGTCGATCACCAGAAAGCCGGGGCGCTGGCTGTCGCGCACCTGTTGCACCACGGCGGCCACCTGCTCGCAGAAATCCGGGGCAGCATCGTCCAGCCGCCAGGTCTGCAAGCCGAAGGCGGCGCCGCGCGCCTGGATGTCGCCGCCGAGGTTCTGGTGCGGCTCGGTGGTCTGCGAGATGCCGTTGTTTTCCACTACCACCAGGTAGGGCACCGACCACACCGAGGCGAGGTTCATGGCCTCGTAGAGCAGGCCCTGGCCGAGTGTGCCGTCGCCGATCATGGCGGCGACGATGGCGCCGGAGCCGTGCAGCTTGCGCGCCAGGGCGAGACCGGCACCGATGCCGGTCATGCCGCCCTGGACGCCGTTGGAATGGAAGTGGCGCCAGACCAGATGCTGGCTGCCGCCGCGACCGCCGCAGGCACCGGCTTCGCGGCCCATGATTTCCGCCACCAGGCCGACGAACTCCCCTGAATAGGTGAGGAAATGGCCGTGGTTGCGGTGGTTGGACAGCGCCGCATCGTCCGGGTGGGTCAACGCCCGCACCACCGCCATGGCGCAGATTTCCTGGCCCAGGCAGGTATGGGTGGTGCCGGAAACGAAGCCGCGCGAGAACTGGTCGAGCACCAGTTGTTCGCTGGAGCGGATCAGGTGGCCGTAGGCGTAGAGGTCTTCCGGCGTGGTGCCGATGATCGGTTTGCCGTGGGCATCGCGTGAAAAACCGGGAATGGGGAGGCTGGACATGGCGGCAGGGGGAGTCGGTTAGGGCGGGGCAGACCCACCAGGGCGGCCGCGAGCTTAACCCAGTTTTCCCGGCCTTTGTGCTAACGTCCCGGCGCCCGTAGCCCGTAGGTTGGAAAAGCCGGCGTCTTCATGCCGGCGCCTTCCGACAAACCTGGCGGAAGGCGCGATGAGGCCGCTTTTCCGCCCTACGCGCTGCATCCGGGCTACTCAACTGATAGGTACTCATGGCCCTGCCCAAACTCGAACCCATCCGCGATGAGGATTTGCCGGCGTTCTGCGCCTTCCTGCACGCCCATCTCAATCCCAGCCACCCGGCCGATGTCTGGGCCGACGCCTTCCGCCAGAACTGGGGGGTGGACAAGCCCAATAACGGTTTCATGATTCGCGACGACGCGGGAAACATCGTCGGCGGCATCGGCGCCATCTACGGCGCTTATCCGGTGCGCGGCAAGATCGAGCAGTTCTGCAACATCACCAGTTGGATGGTGCTGGACGCTTACCGCACCCAGAGCATGCGTCTGGCGATGGCGGTGATCTCGCAGCCCGGTTTCCATTTCACCGACCTGTCGCCCACCGCCGTGGTCGAACAGTCGCTCAAGTTCCTCAAGTTCAAGCCCATGAACGAGGCGCGCACGGTGCTGTTCAACCTGCCGGCGCCACAACAGCGTTTGCTGGGCGTGGGGGTGCTGACCGATCCGGCGCGCATCGAAGCGGCGCTGGATGCCGCCTCGCTCAAGGTTTACCAGGACCACCAGCATTTCCCCTGGCTGCGTTTTCTGGCCGTCGGCAAAGGCAGGGAACGCAGCCTGGTGATCTACAAGCGCGCCACCCTGAAGCACCTGCCCAGCGCGGAAATCGTCGGCTTCAGCAATCCGGAAATCTTCCTGCGCTATCTGCCCGTGCTCGGCTGCCATTTCCTGCTTTCCGGCATGGCCACCACGCGGGTGGAAACGCGCCTGTTGCCGGGCAAGCCGGCCTGGCCACATCGCGAGCTGAAGGGCTACCGCAACAAGGTGTTCCGCAGCGACACCCTGAGCGAGGCCGATATCCAGAATCTCTACTCGGAAAGCGCGGCCCTTGATATCTGACCTGTTTCCCAACGCGCGGCGCATCCCGGTGCCGGCCGCCACGCGCCCCATCCTGTCGGTGGTGATCCACACCGAGGAGGAGTTCGACTGGGCGCGCGAGCATGCGCGCGAGGAGATCGGCGTCGAGCACATGCGCCACATCGGCCGTGCCCAGCAGGTGTTCGACGCCTTCGGCATCGTCCCCAACTACGTCATCGACTACCCCATCGCCAGCCAGCCGCTGGGTTACGAGGCCCTGCGCCGCTACCAGGACGAAGGCCGCGCCCTGATCGGCGCGCATCTGCACCCCTGGGTGTCGCCGCCGCTGACCGAGGAACTCACCCGCGCCAACACCTACCCCGGCAACCTGTCGCACGAACTGGAATACGAGAAGTTGCGCATCCTCACCGAGACCATCGCGGAAAACTTCGGCAAGCGACCCCTCACCTACCTGGCGGGCCGCTACGGCAATGGCCGCAACAGCGCGGCCATCCTGGAACAACTGGGTTACGAAGTGGACATCAGTGTGGCGCCGCCGATCGACTACAGCGGCGATGGCGGCCCGGACTACTCGGAATTCAGCGCCGCGCCGTTCTGGTTCGGCCGTGAGCGCAAGTTGTTGGGCCTGCCCGGCGCCGGCTGCTATGCCGGTTGGCTGAAAGGCGCCGGCGCGCCGTTCTACCGCCTGCTGACCCACCCCCGTCTGCGCTGGGCGCGCCTGCCGGCCATCACCTCGCGCCTGCGCGCCTTCGAGCGCATCCGCCTGTCGCCGGAGGACTACAGCCTGGCGGAAATGCAGCGGATGACGCGATCCATGCTGGACGACGGCCAGCGCATTTTCGTGTTCAGCTTCCACTCGCCCTCGGTGCATCCCGGCTACACGCCCTATGTGCGTGACGAGGCAGGCTTGCGGCAATTTCTCGACAAGACGCGCGGCTACTTCGAGTGGTTCATGCGGGAATTGAATGGGCAAAGCATGACGCCGCTGGAGATCAAGGCGCTGCTACAGCATGATCCGTAGCCCAGCTACCCGGCGGATCTTCCGGCAGGCGGCCGAGCATCGCTTCAAGGTATAGTTCGCCCGCTTTTTGAACACCTAGCCGGCACAAACATGGAAAAGAACGCACGAATCTATCTGGCCGGACACCGGGGACTGGTCGGAAGCGCTCTGCAACGTGCCCTGACACGCGCCGGACATGCCGAACCGATCACTCGTACCCACGCCGAACTGGATCTGACCGACCCGGTGGCGGTGCGCGCCTTCTTCGAGGAAACGCGTCCGGAGTATGTGTTTCTGGCGGCGGCCAAGGTAGGCGGCATCCATGCCAACAACACCTATCCGGTGGAGTTCCTGCAGGACAACCTGCTGATCGAAACCCACGTCATTCGCGAAGCCTGGCGTAGCGGGGTGAAGAAACTGCTGTTCCTGGGGTCGTCCTGCATCTACCCCCAGCTCTGCCCGCAACCGATCAAGGAAGAGTATCTGCTGACCGGCCCACTGGAACCGACCAATGAGGCCTATGCGCTGGCCAAGATCGCGGGCATCAAACTTTGCCAGAGTTACAACCGGCAGTACGGCACGCAATTCATCAGCGCCATGCCCACCAATCTGTATGGTCCGCAGGACAACTTCCACCCCACGGATTCCCATGTGCTGCCGGCCCTGCTGCGCCGGTTTCACGAGGCCAAAGTGTCGGGCCAGGCGCAGGTGACGGTGTGGGGCAGCGGCACGCCCATGCGGGAGTTTCTGCACTGTGACGATCTCGCCGAGGCCTGCCTGCATCTCATGGATCACTACCAGGGAGACATGCCGATCAATATCGGCTGGGGCAAGGATTGCAGCATCCGCGAACTGGCGGAGACGGTAGCCCGGGTGGTCGGCTATGGGGGCGAAATCGTCTTCGACGCGAGCAAGCCGGACGGCACACCGCGCAAGGTGCTGGACACCCGTCGGCTGACCGAACTCGGCTTCACGCCCACCATCTCCCTGCACGACGGGATCGAGCAGACTTACCGCTGGTACCTCGATGCGTTCCAGGCCGGCCAGATCAAATTTTGAGGAACACCATGAACAAGGTTGCATTGATTACCGGAGTCACCGGCCAGGATGGCGCCTATCTCGCCGAGTTCCTGTTGAACAAGGGCTACGAAGTCCACGGCATCAAGCGCCGCTCCTCGCTGTTCAACACCGACCGCATCGACCACCTGTATCAGGACCCGCACGAGTCCGAACGCAAGTTCATCCTGCACCACGGCGACCTTACCGATTCCTCCAGCCTGATTCGCATCATCCAGCAGGTGCAGCCCGACGAAATCTACAACCTGGCCGCGCAATCGCATGTGGCGGTGAGCTTCGAGGAACCTGAATACACCGCCAACTCCGACGCCCTCGGTTCCCTGCGCATCCTCGAAGCCATCCGCATCCTCGGTCTGGAAAAGAAGACGCGCTTCTATCAGGCCTCCACCTCCGAACTGTTCGGCCTGGTGCAGGAAACCCCGCAGAAGGAAACCACGCCGTTCTACCCGCGCAGCCCTTACGCCTGCGCCAAGCTGTATGCCTACTGGATCACGGTCAACTACCGCGAGGCCTACGGCATGTATGCCTGCAACGGTATCCTGTTCAACCACGAAAGCCCCATTCGCGGTGAAACCTTCGTCACCCGCAAGATCACGAGAGCCTTGGCCCGAATCAAGCTCGGCCTGCAAGAAATCCTCTACCTCGGCAACCTGGACGCCAGGCGCGACTGGGGCCACGCCAAGGACTACGTGGAAATGCAGTGGCTGATGCTGCAACAGGAACAGCCGGAGGATTTCGTCATCGCCAGTGGGGTGCAATACAGCGTGCGTGACTTCGTCGATGCCGCCGCCAAGGAACTCGGCATGAGCATCCGCTGGGAAGGCCAGGGCACGGAAGAAAAAGGCTACGACGCCACCGGCAAGGCCATCGTTGCCGTCGACCCCCGCTACTTCCGCCCCACCGAGGTGGAAACCCTGTTGGGCGACCCGGCCAAGGCCAAAGCCAAGCTGGGCTGGACGCCGAAAATCACCTTCGACGAACTCGTGGCAGAAATGGTGCGTGAAGATCTCAAGGCCGCCGAGCGCGACGAACTGGTCAAGAAACACGGCTACAAGGCCATGGATTACCACGAGTGATACGCACGCCTCATCCTGGCGGCATGTGCCGGCCGAGCATGCCGCATCCACGAGCCGCGCGAACGCCCCTGTAGCGCAGGCGTCCTCGCCTGCTCTTGGCGCTGAATGCAGGCGGGACGCCTGCGCTACAGAGGCATGGTTGTTTCACGCCAAGTCGGCGAAGCCGGAACCAAACAGGGTGCCCGGATGAAGCGAAGGCCAGGTTGAAGTCAGCCCTTCCGCATCAGCAGACCTCAACTCGCGTACCAACCCCTGCCCATCCCGAAATCCTGGAATATCGGGCGCCGATCTCGCACCACAAAGGCCACCAGATAGACGCGGCCCTGCTCGGAAACGCGCCCTTTACGCAGGTTCCCGCCATGGGGATGTAAAGCGTCGTTCAGCAAATCCGCTCCTACGCCAACTCCTCGATGTCATAAATCCGCCGATGTTCGCGGATCGCGTAGCGGTCGGTCATGCCGGCGATGTAGTCGGCGACCGCGCGGTGCGGGTCGAGGTCGGCGCGGGCGCGGTGTTCCGGCGGCATCAGGCGCGGTTCGTTGCTGAACGCCTGGAATAGTTCGCGTAGCAGGCGCTGCGCCTTCTCGCTCATGCGCGCCACCTTGTAATGGCGATACAGGTTCTGGAACAGGAAGCGCTTCAATTCGCGATGCTGTTCCAGCACGCCCGGGCTGAACGCGGCCAGCGGCGGGCAACCGCGCACATCGTCCAGGCTTTCCGGTTGGTGCCGGGCGATGTTGCGGCGGGTCTGTTCGAGTAAATCCACCACCAGGGTGTTGATCATGCGGCGCACGGTTTCGTGGATCAGACGGCGGTCGTTGAGCTTGGGATAAAGCCCCCGCACGATGTCCAGGTGGCGCGCGAAGATGTCCACTTGTTCCAGTTGTTCCACCGAGATCAGGCCGGAGCGCAGGCCGTCGTCGACGTCGTGGTTGTTGTAGGCGATCTCGTCGGCCAGGTTGGTGGCCTGGGCTTCCAGCGAGGGCTGCCGGCCCTCGATGAAACGCCGCCCCACCTCGCCCAGCTTGGCCGCGTTCTTCAGCGAGCAGTGCTTGAGAATGCCTTCGCGCGCCTCGAAGGTGAGATTGAGGCCTTCGAATTCGGCGTATTTCTGTTCCAGTTCGTCCACCACGCGCAGGGATTGCAGGTTGTGTTCAAAGCCACCGTGCTCCTTCATGCAGTCGTTGAGCACGTCCTGGCCGACATGGCCGAACGGGGTATGGCCGAGGTCATGGGCCAGTGCCAACGTTTCCGTGAGGTCTTCGTCCAGCCCCAGCATCCGCGCCAGGGTGCGGCCGATCTGCGCGACTTCCAGGCTGTGGGTGAGGCGGGTGCGGAACAGATCGCCTTCGTGGTTCACGAACACCTGGGTCTTGTATTCCAGGCGGCGAAAGGCGGTGGAATGGACGATGCGGTCGCGGTCGCGCTGGTATTCGGAACGCGGCGCTGCGGCCGGCTCCGGATGGCGGCGACCGAGGGTGCGGGCGGATTGGGCGGCGAATTTTGCCAACTGCGGTGCAAGGTCGGTCATGGTGTGCGGTTGCTCAGGCGGCGGTCGATGTCGCGGGCGAAGCGGGCGACCTCTTCCTGGGGGACGGCGTACTGGCCGGCGATTTCGCGGAACCGGGCGATGCCGAGCGCGACTTCTTCGCAGATGCCGACAGCGCCGGAAACGCCCCACTTGCGCCCGAGTGCGGCCAGGCCATCCGGCCCCGGCGGGTTGGGCGACAGGTCGAACAGGAGGACGTGTTCACGTCGACCGCCGACATCCGGCAACAAGTCGAAGGCGGGCGAGAGCGTGTAGCCACTCCGCTCGCCCAGCATCCAGAAGTTCTTGAGATGGTCGTCGGTGTTGCCGAGCAGCGCGTTGAAAACCATCTGCCGGTACAGGTGTGGCACGTCGATTTCCGGCCGCGCGCCGTAGCGGCGCAGGGCGGCGATCAGGTCGGCGTAGCGCAGCACGTAATAGCCGCCAGCCTGCAACAGGGCGCGCAGGCTCAACATGTGGCGGCGGCCGCCTTGCGCGGTCAGGTCGAAGCGCTTCACCAGCAATGCCCGGCGCTTGCCGGCCAGGTTTTCCAGGCGGAATTCGGGCACTTCCAGGCCCGCCATACGGGCCAGTTCCAGGCTGGCGGCTTCCAGCCCGACCATGTCCACTTCATCGCGGCGGCTGGAAAATTTGGCGATCCAGTGGCCGTTATCGCCACGCACCAGCGCCTTGGGGCGGGCGCCGCCGGGCGAACTGCCGGCGGCGAGCAGGAGGCGATGGGCCTGGTCCACCGCGCCGTCCTGTTCCAGACTCCGCGCGGCTTCGACCAGGGTTTCCAGATCGAGCAGCGTGGCGGAATCATCCTGTGGCTGCGGCGTTTCTCCCGGCGGCAGGAAAGCCAGAGCGCCCAGCCCTTGCCCGGCCAGGGCGCGCAGCAGAAAGGGTTCCGCCTGCTGGTTGCGTGGCAGGCCGTGGCGCAGGATCAGCAAGCGCCGCCCCCAGTCGTCGGGCAAGGCATCTTCCAGAACCATGAGCGGGGCTTCCAGCCGGTTGCACTGGAATTCGTCTGGCGCCAGGGGCAGACCGGCTGGATCGAGCGGAAAGGCGCGCGGGTCGGCGAGATAGTCGGCGGTGTAGCGGAAGGCGCTGGTGTAGCGGCCCTGGCCATCGGCATCGGTGCAGGCCAGCTCACCGGCGTGCAGGCGCTCGCCGGTGGGCAGGGTGAGCCAGATGTCGAGGCGGATCATGTCAGTTCCGCACGGCCGTTCCGAAGGAACTGACCTCCCCCTCGGGGGGAAACGAGCGGAGCGAGTCAGGGGGTCGTTTCACTTCAGCCGCCTGGCTCGCTGCCGCGCCTTGGGTGCTTCCACAGCGGCGTCGAACAGGCTGTAGCGCGGCGCCAGCAGGGCTTCGACATCCGGCAAACGGCCCAGCACTTCCAGCGCAGCCAGCCAATGGCCGATCTGGGCGCCGGCATCGCCCTGTTCCAGTCGGCGCAGAGTGGGAACAGAAACCCCCAGGCGCGCCGCGAAACGGGCCTGCGGTTCGTTGCGCGCCAGGCGCTCGGCACGCAGGCGGGTGCCGAGCAGGCTCAGGATGTTCTTTGAGTTATCGGAAAACATAGGGCGCATTATGTGTTATAAACAATGTTAATGGCACGCATTGTTTGCTTTGTCATTCGTGACGGGCCGGGACGCTCTGCGCGTCTCCCCTCGCAAGAAGCCACGGCGTAGGAGCCGGCTTGCCGGCGATTCTGGTGCCGGCGCGGGCGCGGACGCGGCTATCGCGGGCAAGCCCGCTCCTACGTCGTAAGCGTTGCCCGCAACGCGGCCAGGTCGTAGTCGCCGGTCACGAACGCCTCGCCCAGTTTGCGCAACAGGACGAAGCGGATGCGCCCCGACTCCACCTTTTTATCCACCGCCATGAAGTTCATATAGGCGTCGTAGCCCAGATCGGGTGCCGCCACCGGCAACCCGGCGCGCCGGAACAAGTCCGCCATGCGCTCGACATCGGCCTGTGCAAGCAGTCCCATCCGGCGCGACAAATCCGCCGCCAGCAGGGTGCCGGCGGACACTCCCTCGCCATGCAGCCAGACCCCGTAACCCATGCCGGTCTCGATGGCGTGGCCGAAGGTGTGGCCCAGGTTGAGCAGGGCGCGCTGCCCGGATTCGCGCTCATCGGCGGCCACCACTTCCGCCTTGTTCCGGCAGGAACGATAGATCGCATACATGAGCGCCTCGGTATCGCGCGCCACCAGTTTCTCCATGTTCGCTTCCAGCCATTCCAGGAAAGGCAGGTCGCGGATCAGCCCGTACTTGATGATTTCAGCCAGTCCGGCCGACAACTCGCGGTCGGGCAGGGTGGCCAGCGTGCCGATATCCGCCAGCACCAGTTGCGGCTGATGGAAGGCGCCGATCATGTTCTTGCCGAGCGGATGGTTGATGCCGGTCTTGCCGCCCACGGAGGAATCCACCTGCGCCAGTAAAGTGGTCGGCACCTGGATGAAAGGCATGCCGCGCTGATAGCAGGCCGCCGCGAAGCCGGTGAGGTCGCCGATCACGCCACCCCCCAGCGCGATCAAGGTGGTCTTGCGTTCAGCACGCCGGGTCAGCAAGGCATCGAAGACGGTGTTGAGGGTTTCCCAGTTCTTGTAGGCCTCGCCATCGGGCAGCACCACCGACTCCACCTGAACACCGATACTGGCCAGGGTGCGCGTGAATCGCTCCAGGTAAAGCGGGCCGACGGTGGTGTTGGTGACGATGACGACACGCTGCTGCGCCAGGTGCGGCAACACCAGATCGGCGCGATCCAGCAGGCCGGGGGCGATGTGGATGGGGTAGGCGCGGTCGCCGAGGTCGACGGTGAGGGTTTGCATGGGAATGCCAGTCTGAAATGAAGAGCGGCAATGATAATCCGCCGCCTCCCGTCCATCGCACTCCCTTGGCAGGGTGGACAGACGCAACCCTCTATTGACCTTGCCGCCTGCTGAGCTTTCCCCAACGCGCCGAGGTGCGGTTTCAATTTGTCACGGGCATTGACATAGAATGCCGAGCCGTACCTTGATCAACTACCCAGGCCAGCATGATCAACGAACTCAAGAAGCTCCCGGCGTACCGTGAACTCATCGTCAATTTCGCCATGCGCGAAATCAAAGCCAAGTACAAGCAGGCCGCACTGGGCGTTACCTGGGCCGTACTGCAGCCACTGCTGCAAATTGTGATCATGTCCCTGGTGTTTTCCGTGTTCGCGAGGGTGCCCAGCGAAGGCATTCCCTACCCCCTGTTCCTGTTCACCTGCCTGTTGCCGTGGCTGTTCTTCGCCGGCGCGCTCACTCGCGGCACCACCGCGTTGACCAACCAGGCTGGGCTCATCACCAAAATCTATTTCCCGCGCGAATCACTGGTCATCGCCGGGCTCCTCGCTTCGTTGGTGGACTTTGCCATCGCCGCTTCACTGTATGTGCTCATGCTCATGTATTACGGCGTGTCATTGTCAGCCTACGCGTTGATGGCCATCCCCATTTTCTTTGCCCAGATGATTCTGGTGTTCGGGCTGATGTTGCTGCTCGCTCCGCTCAACGCCTTCTACCGTGATGTCAGCCAACTCATGCCCGTGATGATCCAGTTCTGGATGTACCTCACTCCTATCATGTACCCCATGAAACTGGTACCGGAACGTTTTCAATGGCTCTATATCCTCAATCCAATGGTCGGCATCATGGATGGTTACCGTTCCGTCATGCTGCGTCACGAGATGCCGGATTTGGGTCTGCTGGCCTATGCCTATGGTGTCGGCATCATCCTGTTGATCTTCGGCTACAGCCAGTTCAAGCGTGTTGAAATGAAACTCGCCGATATTACGTGAACAATACCGCTATTCCCCAGCCGGTTCCCATTGGAACAGGGGAAATGCCAGATCCCCGATCAAGTCAAGAAAGCGAAGAGTGAAACTTCGAGTAAGTTAACGATTCACGGCACTGTGGTGCCGACCTCAACGCCAACATGAACCAAAAGATATGACCATTCCCGCCGTCATTTTTGACCACGTCTCCAAGGTCTATTCTCTCTCACATACTAAAACCGAGAATTTCAAGGACCGTCTCACCCGCATGCTCAAAGGCGGAGCGGCACCTGCGGCGGCGTACCAGCAGGAAGAGGATTTCTACGCGCTCCGGGATGTCTCCTTTGAAATCAAGCCCGGCGAGTCGGTTGGCATCATCGGCCCTAATGGTTCGGGAAAAAGTACGTCGCTCAAGATTCTCGCGGGCGTGACAAAGCCCTCCTCCGGCAGATTTGAAATACATGGCAGGCTTGGGGCTTTGATCGAAGTAGGCGCAGGTTTCCACCCGGAATTGACCGGCCGTGAGAATGTCTATATGAACGGCTCTATTCTTGGCATGAGCAAGAAGGAGATCAACCGGAAGTTCGATTCCATTGTGGATTTTTCAGAAATAGAGCAATTTATCGATACCCCGGTAAAACACTATTCCTCGGGTATGTATGTGCGTTTGGGATTCGCGGTTGCTATTCATAACGAGCCGGAAATCATGCTGGTCGACGAGGCGCTTGCGGTCGGGGATTTGGGATTCCAGAATAAATGCTTTGCCAGGATGGAGGCCCTGAAAAATGAGGGACGCACATTCATACTTGTATCGCATTCCATGGGGCAGATTCAGGAAATGTGCGACCGGGCGATCATGCTGAACAAGGGCGAGCTGATCGCCGATGAAAAGTCGATTGATGTTGCCGCGAAATATATTGATCTCATGGCCGCACCGGGCCAGCGCACGTCAAATTCGCTGGAAGATTCCGGGAAAGAGGCCAATCTGGCCATTACGAATCTCGGTTTGGCGGCAACCGGTGATGACGCGTTGGTCCAGGTGCCCATCGGCGCCAAACTGGCTGTACGTATCGACTATGAAGCGAAAGAAGCGGTGGAAGGCGCTCGTGTGGTGGTCAACGTATTGCGTATGGGGGTGCCGGTTTACCGCATTAATTCGGGAATTCAGGGGGTGGCGATACCGCCTCTGGCCGGGAAAGGGCAGGTGCTGTGCATGCTTCCCGATCTAGCTCTGTTTCCCAACAGGTACGGCCTGGATGTGCTGATTTGGGATGCCAAGCAGTCGACTATTCTTGCGCGCAAGGCAATTAGAGACTCATTTACGGTCATGCGTCCGGAAGAACTTTCCATACTGGGTTGCGGGTGCCCAATTGAGCCTGCCGAACGCAGTTTCATTTACGGACACGCACAGTGGGAACATGTGCCCAATGCCGCGCCTTAGCGTGAAACAAGCCGCCCCTGTAGCGCAGGCGTCTCGCCTGCACCCCGGCGCTGGATGCAGGCGGGACGCCTGCGCTACAGAGGGCGCCTGGTTTCATCATTCGGGGCGGCTCGGAAAGCGCCATGTCGAGTTAGATTGATGACGGATTTCTGCTACCAGAGTGAAGCCTATGCGCGCGCACTCCACCACGGCGAAACGGCCAACTTCCCCTATGCACAAAGCGGGTGGATCAGACGCCCAATACCGGGATCGACCCTGTTCGACGGCATGGGTACCTACCCGCTCATGTGCTGCGGCGACTGGTCGCGACTCGGCGACGACCTGGCGGCTCTGGAAGGCGGCATCGTCTCCTTCGCCGCCGTCATCGACCCGCTGGGCGATTACGACGAGGCGGTGTTGCGCGCGGCTTTTCCAGACCTGTTGTTTCCCTATAAACAGCATTACACGGTCGATCTGACGCGGCCGCTGGCGGAAACCGTCTCCAAACATCACAAATACTATGCTCGGCGTGCGTTGCGGGAATTCCGGGTCGAGTTGAGCGAGACACCCACCGACCATGCAGAAAGCTGGGTCTCACTTTATTCGGAGCTGATGGAACGTAATCAAATCACCGGGGCGGCCGCATTCTCACCCGCATCGCTGAAAGCCCAACTGGGCGTCCCTGGCATACAGGTCTATTGCGCCTATGAGGGCGAGACCATCGTCGGAATACAGCTTTGGGTGGTTCAAGGTTCGGCTGCGTACTACCACTTGTCCGCATCCAGCCAGCGCGGATATGAGCGGAGCGTCGCCTATGCATTGGTGTGGAAAGCATTGGAAAACTTGCAGGCGAGTGGCGTCACGCTGGCAAACCTCGGAGGGGGAGCGGGCGTCAACACCGGTTCGGCAGGGTTGACCGAATTCAAGTCCGGCTGGTCGGATGGGCAACGAACGGCCTGGTTCGGTGGCCGCATTCTCGATCGGGAGCGCTACCCACTGCTAAGCGCGTCGACACCCTCCAATACGCCCTTTTTCCCCCTTTACCGTGCGCACCTGGCCGGGTAGGAAATACCGATGACCGCTGAATTCGAACACCAGACTCGGCAAGCCACCTATCAGCGCAACACCAGCCTGGAAGGCTTGCTGGGCGAGATCAATCGACTCCTGGAGCCGGTGGAAGCCGGGGTGCGCGAACGCTTCCAGAAGCCGCGCTGGCCACTCATTCTGGTGGTGGGCGCGCCACGCAGCGGCACCACCCTGATGACCCAGTGGCTGGCCACGCTGGGGCAGTTCGCCTACCCCACCAATCTGCTCTCGCGCTTCTACCAGGCGCCCTATGTAGGCGCGCTGATCCAGCAGATGCTGACCGACCCGGCCTATCAATTCCGCGATGAATTCAAAGAACTCAGCGAAGCGCGCGCCAGTTTCGACTCCAGCCTGGGCAAGACCAGCGGCCTCCTGGCGCCCAATGAGTTCTGGTATTTCTGGCGGCGTTTCTTTCCCTATCAGGACGTGCATTACCTCGACCATGACGCGCTTGCGCAAATCGACAGCGCTACTTTCCTCGCCGAACTGGCCGCGCTCGAAGCCGCCTTCGACAAGCCGCTGGCGATGAAAGGCATGATCGCCAACTGCAATCTCGATTACCTCGACGCCCTGCTCGACCGCGTGGTTTTCGTCTACACCAGGCGGCAGCCGTTCTACAACACCCAATCCCTGCTGGCGTCGCGGCGCAATTACTCGGGCAATCTGGAGGAGTGGTACTCCTTCCGCCCCAGGGAATACGCGCGGCTCAAGGAAATGGACCCCTACCATCAGGTTGCCGGGCAGATTCACTATCTCAATCAGGCCATTGAAACCGCCCTGGCGCGGATGCCCGAGGAACGACGGCTGCTGGTCGAATACGAGGATTTCTGCGAATCTCCGGCCCGCGTGTATGAACGCTTGCGCGCGTGCTGCCAGGCCCAGGGCTACGAGATGGCACCCGACTACCGTGGCCCGGAGCGGTTCGCCGCCACTGACCGGGTGACCGTGGCCGACGAAGAAGCGCTTCGCATCCAGGCGGCCATCGACCACTTCGCATTGGAAAACGCCAAACCATGAACGCCCCCACAGCCCCGCGCGAACTGGCCCTGTTCGGCGCCCAGCCGGCATTCACCGAGCCGGTGCATGTCGGCCGCCCCAATATCGGCGACCGTACCGCGCTGATGCAGCGCTTCGAAGACATTCTCGACTCCCGCTGGCTCACCAACCGCGGGCGCCAGGTGCAGGAATTAGAGAAACGCCTGGCCGAGCGCCTCGGTGTGAAGCACTGCATCGCCATGTGCAACGCCACCATCGCCCTGGAAATCGTCACCCGCGCGCTGGGGATGAAAGGCGAGGTCATCATTCCGTCCATGACCTTCATCGCCACCGCGCATGCCCTGCAATGGCAGGAAATCACCCCGGTGTTCTGCGACATCGACCCCGACACCCACACCCTCGACGTGAAACGGGTCGAAGAGATGATCACCCCGCGCACCTCCGGCATCGTCGGCGTTCATGTCTGGGGCCGCCCGTGTGACATCGAGGGGTTGGCCGACATCGCACAACGGCACAATCTGAAACTGGTGTTCGACGCCGCCCATGCCATCGGCTGCAGCCACCGTGGGCGTGCCATCGGCGGCTTCGGCGACGCGGAAGTCTTCAGCTTTCACGCCACCAAGGTGCTCAACAGCTTCGAAGGCGGCGCGGTCACCACCAATGACGACGCGCTCGCGGAGAAGGTGCGGCTAATGCAGAACTTCGGCTTTGCAGGCCTGGACAACGCCATTCACATCGGCACCAACGGCAAGATGTGCGAGGTGTCGGCCGCCATGGGTATCGTCTCCCTGGACAGCTTCGACGACTTCGTCGCCTGCAACAAACGCAACTATCACCAGTACCTGGACGAGTTGGGCGACTTCCCCGGACTTCGCTTTGTGCGTTACGACGAAAACGAAAGCAACAACTACCAATACATCGTTGCCCAGGTCGATGCCGAGAAAGCCGGATTGTCTCGGGATGCGCTGATCAAGGTGCTGCACGCGGAAAACGTGCTTGCTCGGCGCTATTTCTGGCCCGGCTGCCACCGCATGCAGCCGTATCGCTCGTATTACCCGCACGCTCATCTGCTGTTGCCGAACACGGAAAAAGTGGCTTCGGAATTGCTCATTTTGCCTACAGGGACGACTTTGGGTGCCCCGGAAATTTCCACAATTTGTGCGATCGTTCGCCAGGCGTTGGCACTGGCGGCTCAAGTCAGACGGCATCTAGCCCCCAGCCAGTAACCAGTCCCATTCGATAACAAGATGCCTCCAACCATCGAAAGATTCGCCCTGACCGGCGAGCTGCCTATTGCCATGCTCGCTGGGGTGATGCCAAGCGCCTCCATGCGAAAAGCCATCTCCGGGATTGCACGGTTTGGCCATACGCAGGCGGGGGAATTGTGCTTTTGCGATCATGACCCCGGGGCCGAATACAGTGAAATCGCGCCCGGCTCCCTGGTTCTGTGTACCGATGGCCTGGCCGTCACCTTGGGCAACCGTTTTCCTGGTATCACTTGCCTACCCGTACCGGACCCCCGCTCGCTGTTCATCGATCTCGGGCACCGCCTGTTGGCCGCTGGATCTGTCGTCGTGAGCGATGCCATTCCGCGTCCGTTTGGCATTCACCCCAACGCACAGATTGGCGCATATACCGACATCCATCCGGAAACGCGCATCGACGAGGGGGTTCATATTGGCGCTCATTGCGTCATTCACCGGGGCACCTGGATTCAGGCCGGCACCCTCATCAGAGACAACACCATGATCGGCGTGGCAGGAATCAATGCTTATCGTGGCCTGGATGGCAAGGTCCGCAACTTTCCGCATTTCGCCAGCGTGATCATCGGTCCCGGTGTGGAGATCGGCGCTGGTACCGTTGTGGTACGCGGCATTACGACCAGCACGCGAATTGGTGTGGAGTGCGTGATTGGCAATCTGTGCAATATCGGGCACGGCGTCGAATTGGGCGAGCGCGTGTGGTTGTCCGTCGGCACCCTGGTTGGCGGACACACAAGAATCCATGACGGCGCCACGCTTGGCATGAGCGTGGCAGTGAAAGACAACATCGTAATCGGCGCGGGCGCGCAGATCGGCATGGGCAGCGTGGTGGTGAAGTCCGTCCCGGAAGACGCCTCGATGTTCGGCAATCCCGCGCGCAGGGTTGCCCCTATCCATGCGGGTCCAGTACGCTGAATGGGAGAACTGTAATGTTGGAAACAACACTTGACTTGGCGTTCAAGGGTGAGCGCGACTATCTACATGGCACGGATGTCTTCAACCAGACCTTGTCGTGGCTGGAGAACGAGCTCCCTGCTGCCCCTATCCAGGACATCGACTTTTCCTTTCATCATCTCGCGCGCCATCAAATCAAACTGATCCTTGGCGCTTTGCCAGAGGGCGTCGAGGCATTCTCGGTGTGTACCTTTTCCCAGGCCGGCCAGCGGCAGAAGGCCTATCTCATCGAAACCGAGGAGCCCGTGACAGGACGCTATCCCTATCCGGAAGATGAAATGGTCGCGCCGATGGAATGCGATCTTGCGGCCAAGCGAGGCGTGTTGCGCGGTCCCATCGCCTATAGCGACATCGAAGTATGGGTGGCGATGACCAAAGCCCTCCACTACAAGGTCTTTCCGCAGTACTCGGGCAAATGGCTGTTCGTAAGAGGGCGCTTCCCGCGCTATTCACGCCATAGCGAAGCACCGGAACGGACACTGGTGATCGCCGCCAGCTTCAATGACCGCCTGACCCGTAGCGAAGTCCTCCTGGATGGGCAAAAAGTCGGTGAAATCTATTTCTCTATCGTGTGAGAACGACATGCTTGGAATCGAAGCCATCGCAGTTCACATTCCTCCGGGCCGAGCATCGAATCTCGACCTGAGAGATACGTTCGATGTGGATGAAGCCTTCCTGGTCGACAAGATAGGGGTTCTGGAACGCGCGGTAAAGGCGCCGGAAGACAACACCAGTGACCTGGCATTGGCGGCATTGGAAAATCTGATCGAACAACAAGGCTTGTCGCGTGGCGAAATAGAAGCCCTGGTAGTCGTCACGCAAAACCCGGACAGCAATCTGCCGCAGGTCTCGGCATTAGTCCATGGCCGCGCCGGGCTATCACCCACTTGCGCGGCCTTTGATTTGTCGCTCGGATGTTCAGGATATGCCTATGGTGTTTCTGTATTACAGTCGTTTCTGGCCGGCAATGGTTTGTCCAGGGGAGTCCTAATTCAATCCTCTCAACTTAAGCCCGCGCTGCATGAAATGTTGCTGGATTGTGGTAGAATAAGTCATCGTAACACATTGATACCTAAGGATATTTACCATGTCGACCTCAATACCAGACTGTTCTTGTCGGGTTCTTTAGCTAT
>JAUYFG010000271.1 GCA_030690985.1 Pseudomonadota bacterium | reverse complement strand
AAGTCCGGCGTGTCCGCGAAGGCGCGGGCGAGAAAGGTCAGCAATTGCAGCGTCTTGCCCAGGCCCATGTCGTCAGCCAGCAGGCCGCCGCGCGCATAGCCAGGAGAATGCCGCCAGAGATGCTGCAACCAGGCCACGCCGGTTTTCTGGTGATCCAGCAATTCTTCTTTGAGCGAGGCCGGCAACTCCGCCTCACCCGGCACGGCAGCCAGCGTGGCTCGCCGTTGCTCCTCGGTGTAACCCAGTATTTCGATGTTGTGGGAAATCAGCAGGGTAGGCGCGCGGCCCTTGGGCTGGTCTGGCTTGTCGGTTATTTTCTTGGGTACCCCTTCGTTCCAGCCCCCCGCCTCGATTTCTTTCAGCGCCAGGTCCACATCCGCTTTCAGCGTCTTCGCCTCGGCCAGGCTGATCGGCGTCGGCAAGCCCGGCCACTGCAACTCGGTCTGGCCACTGGCTTCGGCCTGGGCAATCGCCTTGGCGAAGGTTTGTTGATTCGCCTTGGTGAAGGGCAATAAATGGGTTTGATCGCTTCCCGCAAGTTGGATGGCAATACCCACTTCCACTTCATCCGGCAACCAGCGGTTCTTCTCACCGGCCCGCATGATGTAGGGCGAGTAAACCGGCGTGGCCGCGCCGATACCCTCCACGCGCGGGGCGTAACCGGACAAGTCATAGACAGACTCGGCGGTGATCAGCGGGCGTGGTGTCGGCACGTCATCTGGAAACGCCAGGCCGGCTTTCAACCTGGTCGCTTCGAATTCTTCCGGGGGAATGACTGTGGCGGCTTCTTCTCCCAGCAAGGCGTAGGGATTGTGCAAGAAGGCCTTGGCCCGCTCCCCCACCGCGCGGCGCTGCGGCATCCGCTTGATCTGCTCCAATACCCGCCGCACGGCGGGTTCCACGACGACATGGACGATGCCGCCGTCGGCCGCATTCAGGTCGTAACGGGCCAGCACCGCCCGGCCTCGATCCAGGGTGGGGAGCCAGGTGTCCGGCGCACCCGCGAAAGTCGGTTCCACCTCGACCACCGCCGTCCCGGCGACTTCCACCCGCTGCAACCTGAGTTGCAAGGTCTCCGGCGTGAGCACCACGGTTTTTTCCAGGAAATTATCCAGCCTGGCGCCCGCCTGCCTGGCCAGCGCGCGTATGCGCCCCCACTCA
>JAUYFG010000269.1 GCA_030690985.1 Pseudomonadota bacterium | reverse complement strand
TCGCCATGGCCGGCCGCGTTTTGTGCGCACGGACAACGAGCCGGTGTACGGCTCTCCCCTCTTCCGGCAGGGGCTGGCGCTCCTGGGCATCCGTCATCAGCAGACCGAGCCGCATTGCCCCTGGCAGAACGGGCGGGTGGAACGGTTCTTCGGGACGCTCAAAAATAAGCTGGACGAGCAGCAAGTTGAGGATGCCAAACAACTCGACCAGGAGTTGGGCGTCTTCCGGACTTGGTACAACCGGGTACGGCCGCATCAGAATCTGGCGGGCAGGACGCCCTTCGAGGCCTGGCGGGGCGTTGACTTCTTTGCCCGGAGGTTCAGGTTGCGGCGCTGGTTCAGCGCCTGGGACGGGTTGTTACAGGGGGAGATTTATCTGTCGTAGCGGGCGGGCGGCAGGTCGGAATCAAGGGACACGAGGGTGTCCAGGTGAAGGTGTGTCTTGGTGCGGGCGGCGGGCTGGTCAATGGGGGATTGAGAAAGGGGCGTTGCGGGTTCATGAAGGCGGGATGCAGAAACGGTTACCGTTCGATGGCTCATCAATGACGGCTCGGTGAAACCGGGTGAAAACGGAACGATGGCTTCCACGAAAACGCTTCGCGGACACATGGACGGGACACCGACCAGGCGGCCGACCGGGTCGTACAGGTAGTCGGTCATGCGGCCTTCGCTGTCGGTCTTGCGGTTGAGCAGGCCGCCGGGGGAGTAGCTGTAGCTGAGGGTTTTATTGCCCCGGCTGTCGGTGACGCTGGCGATGCGGTGGGCGGCGTCGTAGACCGTGGTGGTGGTGACGACAGCATCGCCCACGGTGAGCGTCTGGCCGAGGTCGTCGTGCGTCCAGGTGGTGATGCGGCCGGCGTGGTCGCTGCGGGTGTCGGGCAGACCACCGGTCTTCCAGGTGTAGGTGGTGGTCTGGGCCTTGGCGTCGGTTTGGGTCAGCACGTTGCCGTGCTGGTCATACGTCCAGCTCCAGGCCTTGGCGAGCGGGTCGGTTTCCTTG
>JAUYFG010000221.1 GCA_030690985.1 Pseudomonadota bacterium | reverse complement strand
CTGGGAAGTCCTGCAGAAAGCGCGCGTTCCCGGGCAGACACAGCCGGCGGACGCGGAAACGGCGATTTTCTGAGCCACGGCCAGAAGTGGCTGTCCGCGACCACCGGATATGCACGGAACGGACTACCCGCCGACCGGGCGGTAGGTTGTGGTGAGCGCAGCGAACCGCATCGCCCACGGTGGCGCTACTTGATGCGGTTCGCTGCGCTCACCACATCCTACGCGGGCTACCAGCAGTGGCTGTCCGCGACCACCGGATACGCACGGAACGGGCGGCCAGGATATGCGGCATGTTGTCACACGAGGTAATCGGCTGCGCCCGCTAGAATCCGCGCATGCCACGCTTACCCGCCTTCCCGCAACCCGCCGACTGGCTTGAGGCAGTCCCACGCGAGGCGCAGGTCCGCCTGATGCTGACGCGCACGACGCTGGTCCTGGTTGAACTGCTGGGCATCCTGCTGGCTTTGTTCACCCTGAACGCCCGCCTGCCTCTGCTCTCACTGGCCCTGCTCCTGCTGCTGCATATGCTGCTCGATGGGGTCGCCTGGGCACGCTTGCGCATGGGCGGCACGCCGCTGTTCGAGCTGGCCCTCCATCTCGCCGTCGATGCCACCCTCATCGCCGCCCTGGTGTATCTCACCGGCGGTTATGCCAACCCCTTCATATCGCTGTTGCTGGTGCCGCTGATTCTTGCCGCCGTCATGCTGCCGGCGCTGTTCGCGTGGGGGATGGCGCTGTGGGTGGGCGGGCTCTACACCCTGTTGATGGACCATTACCAGCCACTGGCCTTGCAGGTGTCGGCGGATGCGGCGGTGGATCTGCATTTGCTGGGCATGTGGCTGAATTTCCTGCTCACCGCCGCGCTGGTGGCGGCCTTTGCCGGCCAGCTGGCAGCCACCTTGAGGCACCGCGACGCACAACTGGCCGCAGCCCGCGAGGCACGTCTGCGCGACGAACAATTGTTCGCGCTCGGTGTGCAAGCCGCCGCCGCCGCGCATGATCTCGCGACACCACTGGCTTCGCTGCGCCTGACCCTGGACGACCTCAGGCGCGATTACGCGGGAGACGACGAACTGGAGGCGCCGCTGACCCTGCTCGCGGAACAGAGCGCGCGCATGCAACAGGTGCTCGCCCGCCTCGGCGCCGCCGCCCGCGCGCGCGGCGCGGCGGCGGGCCCGGAACTGCCGACCGGAATCTGGCTGGCGCAGGTGGTGGAACACTGGGGTCTGCTGCGCCCGGAAGCGCGGGTACATCTGGAAACCGCTACGGAAACGCCGGCACAGGCACACGACCCCGCGCTTGAAGCGGTGTTGATGACCTTGCTCAACAACGCGGCGGACGCATCGCCCGAGGCGATATCGGTGCATGCCTGCGTCGAGGCCAAGCACCTGATCATCGCGGTACTGGATCGCGGCCCGGGCCTGGCAAGCGAAAACGGCAAGGGCGGCTGGGGGGTCGGCCTCGACCTTGCGCGAGCCGCCCTGGCGCGCATGGGCGGCAGCTTGAGCCTGTCCGACCGGCCAGAGGGTGGCGCCATCGCCCGCGTATGGCTACCCGTGGAACCCGGCCAGTGAACCCCGTTGCCCGTGCCGGCGCTACAGAGGGGCACACATGCCCTACCGGAGAATCCGAAATGAACCTGAAAACTACGGTTAGCCGCGTCGTAGGAGCGGGCTTGCACCCGCAAGGGGCACGCCGGATTCGTAAAGCCGCTGAAGCGGCAACGACTCCGCTGCACCCGCAAGGGGCACGCCGGATTCGTAAAGCCGCTGAAGCGGCAACGACTCCGCT
>JAUYFG010000253.1 GCA_030690985.1 Pseudomonadota bacterium | reverse complement strand
CGTCATTCCCGCGCCGGCTGGAATCCAGATTCCACTGTCTAATCAGGCACTTAAAAACCTGGCTTGATGAACGCACTGGATTCCCGCCTGCGCGGGAATGACGGTAATTCAATGGATTATCGCCAGAACAAATTTACCCTGGTGGGCTCGGGGGAGGGGGGGGCGGTGTGAAGCGAAAATCAGAAGGAAGGACCGCCAGGTAGAGGGCGTCAGGCAGAAAAAATCCGCGTTCGCAAGGACGCGGGTTTTATGGGCAAGCGACCGAAACTACTTGGCCCATCTTTAATGCCCCATCAAAAATGCCCTTAACAAACATAAAGCTACGCAATGCTGGAGATGAGTGACCCCGCTCTCGATCAATAAGAAGGCGATGTGCTGGTTGACCGGTCTGGGCGATTACGACGAAAGCCACAAGGCGCCGTTATTCCTGAAGGCGAGCCTGGCGGGCGTAGACAACTTCTTCCAGCGAGTCCGACGAAGTCTCAATCCGCTTGCTCGGCCGTTACTGACGGCCAGCAAGGACCGCCGGACCTGGTGTGGCTACAGTCACTACAACCCCGCTAGCGCCTTGAAGTTGCTGGACATCTACCGGGTGATGGAAAGATGGCGAGACGCCCGCGATGCGGCTGGGCCTGGCAAAAGGGCCAAGCACGCCTGAGGACGTGCGGTATTTCCAGAAATAGAAACGGGCAGCAGCACAAAGAAAAAGGGCTCCCAATCGGGAGCCCTTTGAGCCGACACGACAACTTATCGCCTAGGCAATCGCGGCCTTTTTATTTGCCGGGAGAAACGCTCAGGCAGTCTTGCGGCGACGGGCAAACACCAGACCCAGGAGGCCGGTTCCCAGCAAAGCGAGGGAAGCGGGCTCAGGAACGCTGTTGGTAAAGGTATCGGTCGAGAAGTTGTCGAAAGCCAGGCCGAAGCCACCAGCCGGACGGCTACCTGTGATCTTCAGGTGAGTGATCTCGTTAACGCCACGGGAGAAGCCGAAGCGCGACACGACGCCGTCACCGACCAACTTGCCGAAGGAGTCGAGCCCGGTTGCGACACCCGACAGCGCTACGCCTGAAGAAATGTTGATGGTGTCGAGGAGTGTGTTGGCGGAGTTGAAAATCTGGATGGTGTAGGTCTCGATGGTGCTGCCACCCCCTTGGTTGAGAAATGACTGGTAACCATCGATGTCCAGCAAGTCGAAGCTCATGGCGGCAACAGGGTTGACGTAGGTGACGCTCAGCGCGGCGGAAACAGGCTTGATACCGATGACGTCGGTGATGAATCGAGTGCCGTTACTGAGGCCTTCGATCGGGAGGCCGGGCCTGAAAGTGTCAGGATCGTTCTGGCCATTGACCGGGTTGTAAACATAGCCCTCGAGGCCAGCGTCGTTATAACCGCCCACCTTGGGGGTGTTGCCGTTGATGTCGACGTTGAAGATGACGCCATGGGAAGCCTGATACTGGGTGGTGATCACGGTGCTGATGACCGCCTGGTCTTCGAAGGTGATCAATCCGGCCTGCGCCTGGGTGGTGGCGCCGATCGCCGAAGTACAGAGCAAAGCCAGAAGAATCTTGTTCAATTTCATGATGAATACTCCAGGTTGGTTTTGGTAAATCAATCTCATCAGGCACTTGGGCTAACGTTCTGTAGTACACAAGACCTACGTACCGATGCGCACTTAAACATAAGCAAACAACGTGCCATTCCTTTAATTGGTTTAATATTCCTTATAATTCAATAGGTTGTAAATAACTGATCGGCATGTGTTAGGCATTTGTGTAAAAAATACCGACATCCGAATGCACGTAGAGAACGTGTTTATCTGTACTGCAATTCAAACCGCCTTGGCCACCAGTACGGGACATTTCGCCTGAATCACACTCTGTTGTGAGACGCTGTCCATGAGTAGGCGATCCAGTCCGCTGCGGTCGTGGCTGCCGACGATGATGAGGTTGCAGTCGTTTTTCTCGGTGGCGGCGACCAAAGACCGACAGGCTGCCAGCGCGCAAGATGATCATGGCTGCACTTGGGGCAAATCGGTGTACTCGGCGTTCGACTTTCAATCAAGGCGCCGACTGCTTGGATGTGCCCCAGATTGCGCAGCCTTTCCGACCGAAAACCACGTTGGTGTGGCGTGAGTTTTACCAGCGATTCCGCCATTACATGGAATTCGCCTGTTCTCATGGCGGCACCTATCTATCTGATTGCCATGCACTTAAGCAGGCCACTAAGGTTTGTTGACAGTGACATGGCTTAATTAAAGAGGCGGTTTGATGTGGCGATGTAAAAAAAACCGACATGTTCGGTGCGGCAACAAGTGACTATTTCTCTGGTGATGCGCGAGGTTGCGAGGCTGGGTGAGACGCCAATACGATTTCCCGGTGTGTCGTGGGTTCGGATTCTTCCCGCAAGCTCAGCATGTTTCTCCGCCGTTGCCAAGCAAGGTGGCGCCCGCACCCGAGTTGGTGCAGGCTTGCGGCAACCTCGAACTGGAGTGCCTCATGAATCTTGAAACCGCCGCTCATCCGGAGGGCCTGCGCCGCGTCGCCATCGACCCGATTTCGCGTGTGGAAGGCCATGGCAAGGTCACCTTGTTGCTGGACGAAGACGACCACGTTCAGCAGGTGCGCCTGCACATCGTCGAATTCCGTGGCTTCGAGAAATTCATCCAGGGCCGGCCGTATTGGGAAGTGCCGGTGATGGTGCAGCGCCTGTGCGGCATCTGCCCGGTGTCGCACCACCTGGCGGCGTCCAAGGCGCTCGATCAGATCGTCGGCGCGCACAAGCTCACGCCCACCGCCGACAAGCTGCGCCGGCTGATGCACTACGGCCAGATCCTGCAATCGCACGCGCTGCATTTCTTCCACCTGTCCTCGCCCGATCTGCTGTTCGGCTTCGCTTCCGACGTGGCCAAACGCAACATCGTCGGGGTCGCCGCCGCTTATCCGGAGGTGGCGCGCCAGGGCGTGCTGCTGCGCAAATACGGCCAGGAAGTGATCCGCCATACCGCCGGCAAGCGGGTACATGGCACCGGCTCGGTGCCGGGCGGGGTGAACAAGAATCTGAGCCTGGTCGAGCGCGACGAGTTGTTGAAGGACATCTACCAGATCATCGGCTGGAGCCGCGATGCGGTGCATATCGCGCGCAATCTGTTCGAGCAGAACCTGGAGGAATACAACGCCTTCGGCCGCTTCCGCGCCCACACCCTGAACCTGGTCCGCGCCGACGGGGCGATGGACCTCTACCACGGCGGCCTGCGCGCGCGCGAGGCTGGAAACAACGGGGATGGCAAGACGATCTTCGACCACGTCGATTACAACCACTACTGGGAACACATCATGGAAGAGGTGAAGCCCTGGTCATACATGAAATTCCCCTTCCTGCGCGCACTCGGGTCGGAACAGGGCTGGTATCGGGTCGGCCCGCTCACCCGCGTCACCCAGTGCGATTTCATCCCCACCCCCTTCGCCGACCACGAACGCAAGGAGTTCCTGGCCTTCGACGGCGGCCGCGCGACCGGCGCCACGCTGGCCTATCACTGGGCGCGCATGATCGAAATGCTGCATGCCGCCGAGGCGATCAAGGAGTTGCTGCATGACGCCGACCTGCAAGGCGACGAGCTGGTGGTGGCAGAAAAAGACCGGGGCGAACGCCAGGAACGCGGTATCGGCATGATCGAAGCGCCGCGCGGCACCCTGATCCACCATTACCGGGTCGATGAAAACGATCAGGTGATCCGCGCCAACCTGATCGTCTCCACCACCCATAACAACCAGGCCATGAATGAAGCCGTGCGCCAGGTGGCGCGGCAGTATCTGGACGGGCGCAAGCTGACCGAAGGCCTGCTCAACCACATCGAAGTCGCCATCCGCGCATTCGACCCCTGCCTCTCCTGCGCTACTCATGCCCTGGGCAAGATGCCCTTGCAGGTGGAGTTGCTGGATGCGGAAGGGCAGGAGATCGACCGGCTGGTGCGCGGAACCAGTAGCGCCGGCGCCCTCGCCGGCTCGTAGGGCTGATCAGTAGGGCTAATCAGATGAACGAAGTCGGCACGATGCCAGCGCGACTCATCATCGGCATCGGCAACCCCAGTCGGGGTGACGATGCGCTTGGGCCATTGCTGATCGAGCGCCTGGAAGCCCTCCAGCTTCCCGATGTGGAGTTGCTCACCGACTTTCAGCTTCAGGTGGAATACGCCCTGGATTTGCAGGGGCGACGGCAAGTGGTGTTCGTCGATGCCAGCCTGGAGGCGCGCGCACCGTTCACTTTCACGCCCGCCGTGGCGGTTGCCGATGCCAGCTACAGCAGCCACGAACTGTCACCCGGCGCGGTGCTGCACACTTACGAAACGTTGTTCGGCGAACCGCCGCCGGCCTTCGTGCTGGCGATTCGTGGCGAGGCGTTCGAGCTGGGCGATGACTTGAGCGCAGCGGCCAGCGCCAATCTGGAAGCGGCGCTGGCTTTCATCACGCAACGTTTTTCCGACACCTCGCCCTGAATTCCCGGCACAATCGCCCCGCCTGTGCCGTTGCTGGTGCATAAGCGATTGTTAATATTAAGTTTTTCGGATAACAGGAGACAGAATGAAAGCCCACCATCTATCCCTCGCCGTCGTAGTGACGGCATTCAGCGCGGGCTGTTTCGCCGCCGATGCACCCGCCCCGGCGCAAGCCGCCATGCCCAGCGGCACCCAGGAGTGGATTGCCTATCTGGCCGACTTCACCCGCAACGGCGACATGCTGGCCGACCCGAAGAAATTTCTGGCCGCGCTCTCCGTGGTATCCGAGCCGCAATTCCTGCTCGACGCCACCAAGGCCATGATGGAGCCCAATCTCTACCTGCAGTCCACCGCCAGCATGATGGACCCGCGTGCCTACGGCAACTTCGCCAAGGCGATGGACCCGGCCGTCATAGCGGCCTGGACCACTGCGATGATGGACCCGCAATTCCTCGCCGCCACCCAGACTGTGGTGGTTGATCCCAACAAGTTGATACGCTGGGTGATGGCGCCGCTCGACCCGAAACTGCTGGCCCTGGCCGCCAATGCGCTGAACCCCAATGTCTATCTGCGCTGGGCCTCGGCACCGCTGGACCCGCGTGTGATGAACATGGCCACCGCGCCGGTCAATCCCAACTGGTATGGCGGCTGGCTGGGCGGCATGATCAACCCGCAGTCATATGGCCCGACGATGGCACCCCTGCTTAGCGCGCCTTATGGGATGCAGCCGATTCCCATGATCCCGTTCCCGATGCCGCAGCAAGCCAGATAAGTCTTGCGGTAAACGAAAAAGGCGGCCTCGGCCGCCTTTTTTGTTGTGGAGCGCTTGCGTCAATCGCGTTCGCCCATGAACGCCATCAGCAGTTGCAGCAGGTTGACGAAGATGTTGTAGATGCTCAGATAAACCGACAGGGTGGCCATCACGTAGTTGGTCTCGCCGCCGTTGACGATGCGCGAGATGTCATACAGCAGGAAGCCGGAGAAGAGCAGCACGGCGACGGCCGACAGGGTCAGCGCCAGGGCCGGGATCTGGAAGAAGATGTTCGCCAGGCTGGCCAGAATCAGCAGGACGATGCCCACCATCAGGAATTTTCCCAGGAAACTGAAATCCTTCTTGGTGGTGGTGGCGATGCCGGCCAGGGTCAGGAAGATCGCGCCGGTGCCGCCCGCCGCCAGGCCGACGAGTTCCGTGCCATTGCTCAGATTCAGCGCCACTTGCAGGATCGGCCCCAGCATCACGCCCATGAAGCCGGTGAGCAGCAGCAGCAGCACCACGCCCAAGCCGCTGTCACGGGTGGCGTTGATGCCGTAGAACAGGCCGAACATCACGGCCAACATGCCGATGGCGAACATGAAGGGATGCTCGGCGGCGAAGGAGAAGTTCAGGCTTATGCCGAAGTACGCCCCGATCACCGTCGGGATCATGGTCAGGCCCAGCATCATGTAGGTATTGCGCAGCACCTTGTTGGTCTGCTCGACGGCGATCGTGCCGTCCATACGCGCGACATTGTCGAATTGAGTTTGCATCGTGGAATCTCCACAGGGTTGAAAACGGGGGTAAGACTAAGGGCGGAAGGGAAGAGTTTCAATGGCTACGGCAATATGGCGAAGCTTTGGTGGGCTCCTGTAGAATGCCCGCTTTTCGTGCAAATCCCATAATCATGGCGCTAATTGTTCAGAAATACGGCGGCACCTCGGTGGGCTCCATCGAGCGCATTCGCAACGTCGCGGAGCGTGTCGCCAAATTCAAGATGCTCGGGCATCAGGTCGTGGTGGTGCTTTCAGCCATGTCCGGCGAGACCAATCGCCTGATCGCCTTGGCCCGGCAGATCCAGAAAGAGCCCGATCCGCGTGAAATGGACGTCCTGGTCTCCACCGGTGAACAGGTCACCATCGCCCTCCTGGCCATGGCCCTGAAAGACCTCGGCCTGAAGGCCCGGAGCTACACCGGCTCGCAGGTGCGCATCGTCACCGACGACGCCTATACCAAGGCGCGCATTCTTTCCATCGACGAAGCGCGCATGCGCGCCGATCTCGATAGCGGCCATGTCGTCGTGGTGGCCGGTTTCCAGGGCGTGGACGAAGCCGGCAACATCACCACTCTCGGCCGCGGTGGAAGCGATACCACCGGCGTCGCCCTGGCGGCGGCGCTGAAAGCCGACGAGTGCCAGATATATACCGATGTCGACGGCGTTTACACCACCGACCCGCGCATCGTTCCGGAGGCCCGCCGGCTTCCCACCATCACCTTCGAGGAAATGCTGGAACTCGCCAGCCTCGGCTCCAAGGTGCTGCAAATCCGCTCGGTGGAATTCGCCGGTAAATACAAAGTGAAATTGCGCGTGCTCTCCAGCTTCCAGGAAGATGGCGAGGGCACCTTGATTACCTTCGAGGAAGACAGCATGGAACAACCCATCATCTCCGGCATCGCCTTCAACCGCGACGAAGCCAAACTCACCGTCCTGGGCGTGCCCGACAAGCCCGGCATCGCCGCCCTGATCCTCGGCTCCGTGGCCGACGCCAATATCGACGTCGACATGATCGTGCAGAACGTCGGCGCCAATAACACCACCGACTTCACCTTCACCGTGCACCGTGGCGAGTTCAAGCGGGCGATGGAGGTGTTGAATCAGGTGAAAGACCAGATCGGTGCGCGCGAAGTCAGCGGCGACGACAAGATCGCCAAGGTTTCCATGGTCGGCGTCGGCATGCGTACCCACGCCGGTGTGGCCAGCAAGATGTTCCGCGCGCTGGCAGCCGAGAACATCAACCTGATGATGATCTCCACCTCCGAAATCAAGATTTCCGTGGTGGTGGAAGACAAGTACATGGAACTCGCCGTGCGTGCCTTGCACCAGGCCTTCGAACTGGACAAGGAAGTGGCCTGATCCTCCGGGCGCAAGGCCACCGAGTTCCCTCACGCGGGAACTCGGTGGCCGGATGCCTTGCATGATTTCCGAGCCGGTTTCTGAAAACGACTACCTGCTGCCACACGCGGCCTTGCTGATCAGCAATTACCGCCGGTGGACCGGCAAGGCCTTGCTGGACGCCGGGCTGCCGCCACGCGAGGCGGCACGTGCGCTCTACCACGCCCCCTTCGTCGTGCTATCGCACGACAGCAGCCCCGACCCCCGTTTCACCTACGCCAACCTGGCCGCCCAGGCACGCTTCGAGATGACCTGGCGGGAGATTGTCGGCCTGCCTTCTCGCCTCTCCGCCGAAGCGATGGCGCAGCCGGCGCGCGCGCAGCTTCTGGAAACGGTAGCGTCACAGGGCTACATCGACAGTTACAGCGGCGTGCGCATCGGCAAAAGCGGTCGGCGCTTCATGATTCGCAACGCAACGGTCTGGAATCTCATCGATGCCGACGACCAATTTCAGGGCCAGGCGGCGATGTTCTCCGAGTGCCAGGACATAACGGCGCCTGAAAGTAAGTAGCAAGCCGGTTATTTCTGCCGCTTCCACCCAAGGCAAATTTGTTCTGACCATGAGCCGTCATTCCCGCGCCGGCTGGAATCCAGATTCCACTGTCTAATCAGGCACTTAAAAACCTGGCTTGATGAACGCACTGGATTCCCGCCTGCGCGGGAATGACGGTAATTCAATGGATTATCGCCAGAACAAATTTACCCTG
>JAUYFG010000241.1 GCA_030690985.1 Pseudomonadota bacterium | reverse complement strand
AAAAGCGGCCTCATCGCGCCTTCCGCCATCGCATTGTCGGATGGCGCCAGCACACAGACGCCGGCTTATCCGACCTGCTACCTGCCGTCACCGTCGGCGAAGTAGCCGTAGCCGGCGCTGCGTTTGCCGCCGATGCCTCGCTCGTTCAGCGCGGCCTTGAGCAGTTTGACCGCCACCGCCGCCCATTCCGGGGCGCCTTCGATGGCGAAGTAAAAGCCGCCGCGCGCGGCGATCTGGGGGGCGGGGATGGGGGAATCGAAGTCGGTCGCCGCTGTTTCGCCTTCCGAGCCGTAGTAGCCGGGGTGATGCGGGGTGACGATTTCCGGGGCGTAGGGCCTGCCCTCGGGTATCCACCAGGCGTCGTGAAAGACCAGGCCGCCGGCTTCGCCCGGGTCAATGGCGTATTCCGGCTCCCGGCCGAAGATCCACTCGCGGGTCGCCTCGGGCATCTCCCATTCCCCGGCGGCGGCGCGGCACAGGCCCTTGACCGCCGAGCCGGGGATGAGCGGCATGCCGTAGGCGTGGGCGGTGGTGAGGCCGGTTTCCAGGGGGTTGTCGCGCACCACGCCGATGGTGAGGCGGCCTTGCAGGGGGGCTTCGAGGGTGGCGAAGCGCGTGTCGTTCCTGGTGATCCGTTCCCAGCGCTCGAAGGCGGCTTCGTAGAACGGCGAGGCTTCGAGTTGGCTCAGCGCGCGGATGAAGGCGGCCTTGGCTTCGCCGGCACCGGCGCCTTCCGGGTAGTCGGCCATGCCTCGGGCCAGGAGCAGGCCGGGGTGCGGTGATTTTCCCTCGAGGGCGGCGAAGTTGTTTTCCAGAAGCGGGCGGAGCTTCTCGCGGCAGAGTCGAGTCATTTTTCGGCCTCCTTCGTTTCCGCCGGCCAGGCCTGGGCGAAACGCTTGAACCATTCGGCCAGCGCCAGGGCTTCGCGGGTGAGGCGGCGGTATTCGGCAAGGGGGGCGTCGATGGCCCGCTTCAGCAGGGCTTCGCCGTTTTCGCCGATCAGTGCCTGGGCGAAGTCTTCGAGATAAAGGCCATGCGCGTGTTTGCCCTGGCGCTTGGCAAAGTGGAAGCCCACCGCCTGCGCCAGGCCGGCCTGCATGACCATGACCGGGAAGCCGTCGGCGCGGGCCTTGTAGTCGCGGCGCTGTCCGGGTTCGACCGCCTTGATTTTCGCCAGAGCCGCGCTCGCCTGGCGCTGGGCGCGGGTGCCCGGCATCGGCGGGGCGGCGGCGGGGGGCGGCGGGTGCCCGGCCTGCGGGGAGATTTCCGGGATGGGGGCCTGGTTCAGGGCGGCTTCCTTGCGCGTCTGGCGCTCCTGCTTGAGTTGCTTTTTCTTGTAGGAGTCCATCACGCGCCTCCCGTCAGAAAACGCGCCAGGCCGCGTCCCACCGTGGCCTTGCCGCCAAGCTGGATGAGTTTTTCCCGTTTGCCCGCGTCGTTGACCGCCTCGTTGAAATCCTTGAGCACCACCTCCGGGCGCATGGCCTTGCCTTTCTCGCGCCCCGGCCCCGCCGCCACCAGGCCCCAGAGCACGGTTTCCGCCGGCAGGTTTTCTTCGTACCACGGGCCCTCCTTGACGGTGCCGGCGTCGTTGAGGCTGATCCGTGCGCGAATTTCCGTGGCGGTGTCGGCGAGGAAGCTGAAGGTGTCGTCGGAGACGATGGCAATCCGCTCCTTCAGCCGCTTTTGCCAGCAATCGTCGGTGGGATGAACCTGACTGGCGATGCGCGCCGCCCAGTCTTCCGCCGCGCCGTTGCCCGCCACCGTGAGGTCGAGATCTTCCAGCGCCACCAGGCCGGCGGCGGCCATGAGGACGCTGGCCTGGGCGAGTTGCACCTGTTCGCTCGCCACGCCGGGCACACTCGGCACGCCTTGCGCGCCGGCGCGCTTCAGGTCTTCGGCATAGCGCGCCAATACAAAGGGGCAGGTGGCGAAGGCGACCACCCCGGCCAGGGAGCGCACCGGCAGCAGCAGCAGATGGGCATCGCCGAAGGCCAGGGCGCCGGCATGGCCGTCGCCGCCGGTTTCGATTTTTTTCGGGCCGAACAGGGTGAATTCATGGTCCGTACCCGCAAGTTCGTCGCGCAACACGCCCTTGAGGGCGGAGCCGGGGACCAGCGGCAGATGGCTGGCGCGGGCGCGGGCGATGGGCAAATCCACCGCGCCCAGCGCCTGGCCGGTGCCGATATGGAGGGCGCTCAGGGCGTGGAGATGGAAGAGCTGGGTGAGCATGGGGTTCTCCTGGATCAGTTATTGGAAGGGGTTGGGCTGGATGCCGGGCACGGCCAGGCCGAAGCCGTCGCGGCGGTCTTGTTCAGCGTCGCTCAAGGGCGCGAGCCAGAGTTGTTCCGCCCAGTTTTCAGGCGGCTCGCCGATGATCTCGAACCAGTAGGTGGCGCCGGCGGCCACGGCCTTGCGCGCGGGTTTGGCGCCGCCTCGGCCTCCCCGGCTGTTTATCCAGGCCAGATCCCAGCCGGAAATGCCCTGCCAGCGCTCCACGGCGGCGGCGACCAGTTTCAGGCGCAGGCCTTTGATTCCCGGAACATCTTTGCCCTCTTCCAGCCAAGCGGGTTTCCAGCCTTCCCTGAACAGCGCGGGGGTGGCGAGGGTGAGGGTGATGGCGCGGCAAGCATCCGTAGGAGCGGGCTTGCCCGCGATTTCGGGGCGCGTAATCGCGGGCAAGCCCGCTCCTACGGCTTCCAGGGCCGCCCGATGTTCCAGGGGCAGCGCGAGCGGGTCGCCCGCCAGCGGTTCCAGCCAGGACAGGCGCCGCTCGCCGCCGAAGGTGACCATGCGCGCCTGGATTTCCTCGGCGAAGCGGCCGAGAAAAACCCAGTCGCTTTCCTCGTAGCCGCGCCGGTTTTCATTGCGACAGCGGCCGTAGTCGAGCCCCTGGGTCTGGAACAGATCGCCGGGCCGGGCGGCGAAGGTGTCGGGGTCGAGGGCGACATGGGTCCGGTCTTCCCGGCCGGGTTCGTCCATAGCCAGCGACGCGAAGTCGACCTCATCGCCGCGCCGCCAGGCCAGCAGGGTTTGCAGCGGCCACCAGGCGGGGCCGGGTTGCGGCTTGGATTCCGGCGCGCCTGTCGCCATCAAGGGCCGCAAGCCGGCCGGCAGGTCGCTGTCGCAGCCGGCGGGATAGTCGCCGGGGCGCAGGCGGTAGACGCGGGTGGCGCCCTGGTCGTCCTGCAGATACAGCGCATCCGCCGGTTTCGGGCACAGGGGGGTGAGGCTGCCGCCCCGCCGCCGCGCGAGGAGAGGGCCGGCGGTGGCGAGCGCGCGCAACTGCTCAACCTGGTTCTCGTTGAGCGGCGCCTGCCAGCCCCGGTCGTCCATGTACTGGGTGCGCAGCAGCCCGGCCAGAGCGGAGGGCCAGGGGAAATTGGCGCCGTCGCGGCCGCCCGCGCCGAACGGGCGGCCGGAGCGGAACACCAGCGGTACCTGGGGTTCGATCAGATAGGTTGTCATTGCCCGGCTCCCGTGGAATCGACTTCGCCGGCGGTGACGGCGGCCAGCCAGCGCGCAAGGATGAGCTCGTCGGCCAACCGGGCGAGGCCGGCGGGGTCGTTTTCGTCAGCCTCTTCGGCGAGCTTTTCCCGGCGCTCGGCCAGGGCGGCCTGGATTTCCGGGGAAATGGGGCGGTCGCCGCCGCTGACCTTGGCCCGCGCGAGCAGGCGCTGGAAGTCGGCCTCGGCGACATCGGCCCCGGCGCGGATGGCGCGGCAGTGCAGGTCAATGGCGCGGGTGTCGTAGGCGAGGCGGCCGGGGACTTGGCCCTGACGATAGGCGTTGCACCACGCGGCCAGGGCGTCGAAACCGGGGGCGTCGGCGAAACCGATGCGCACGGAGATTTCCTGGCCGGAACGGATGTGCAGCTTGAGGCCCAGGGCGTTGCCCTGGCCCGGCCCCGCCTGGCCCTTGGCGTATTTTTCGGCGGCATCGGCGCGCTCGCGGATCACGCTCAGCGGCTCCAGCACATGGCAGATGGCCGCGCCGACGCGCAGGCTGGGGCGGTCATCGCCTTGGACTTCTAGTTGTTGCATGACCTCCGCCATGCTTGCCGCGAACGCCGCCGCCAGGGCCCGCGCGCCCTCCACCAGCCGCGCCAGTGGAAAAAGCAGGGTGAGGTCTTCGCCGCCGACGAACACCGCGTGGCCATCATGGTCGCGGGCGATGCCCGGCACCCGGTCGGCGAAGGCGGCGATGGCGGCGGAAACCTTCGTGTGCTGGCCCTGGCCCGCGATTTTCGCCCTGGCGACGAAAGCGCCCATCCGGTCGCCATCGGCCACCAGCAGCGCGGCATAGGGGCAGGGGCGGCCATGCTCGGCCCAGAGTTCGCGCAGGACGGGTTGCAAGTCGCCGATCGCCCGTGCGGCGGCGGCGCCCTGGGCTTCCACCTTGGCGATTTCCAGGCGTTCCGGGAACAGCAGGCCGGCATCGTAGGGGAAAGCTTTGTAGTGGCCGGAATTGCCCCGTGCATGGGTGGCAAGGTCTTCCTTGACCAAAGGCTCGTAAGCCGTGCGCAGGCGTTCGAGTTCATCCTGGGTAAGCGTCTTCAGCCAGCCATGCGCCGCCAGCCGGGGCAGCGCGGTGAACGTCTCGTCCTTGCCCACCTCCCGCTTGATGCAGCCCAGCGCATCGAGTTGTTCCCCTGGAGACAGGCCGAAACGGGAGGGGAACTCGCGGCGTTCCTTGGGTAGCACCGATTCGCGCAGGCCGTCGAAGGAGCACTTGGGAATGCCGGTGCCGATTTTTTCCCGTCCAGGTGGAAACATGGGGCCGAAGTCGCGGGTGTTCTTGCGCGCGGCGAGGCTGGTTTTCAGCCGCTTGTATGTCACGGCGTAATCGTCGTTGGAGAGTTCCGCCCAGGCGGCGAAGGCTTCGATGGCGTCCTCGATCTGGCGCTGCCAGATGTCCTCGCGCAATTCGACGCCAGCCTTCTGCCACGCCGTCCAGGCCTCTCCGGCGTATTCGCGCAACTTTGAGCGCGCCGCCTCCTTGGCGATTTCCGCGATGGCCCGCACCCGCGCGGCATCGGCATGGTCGACGCGGGCGAGCAGGATGTTGGACAGATTGCCGGTTTCATCGGGTGCGGGGTCTTGCACGCGCTTTTCCACCGGATAGATCAGGGTGGCGCCTTCCTCGATCAGCGCCTTGCCCGCCGCCCGCGCCAGTTCGGACAGAATCCGGCTGCCCGCCCAAAGATCGCGACTGCGCCGCGCCGCCTTGATGAAGCCCTGCACAGGGCCGAGGGAGAGTTCGAGGAGGTAGGTGGTCATGCCGCGTCCTCGGTATTGAAGAACTTGAGGAATGCGGTCAGCGGGTCGCTGTACCCCGTGTTCCGCATCGGTGGAATCAACTTGGCGACCGCCTTGCGTTCATCCTCTTGCAAGGGCCACCACTCACCGGACGCGTAGTGTTCGTTTCTGTCCTTGAAGCGGACGCCCATGCTCCACACATGCTTCATGGGCATGCATAGCGCGGCGGCCTTCCAGCCGTCGTTCACGCGATAGGGCCGCAGGATGAGCGGGCTGGCCATACGGTCGCTGCCGTTGTCGGGGATCAACTGGTAATCCGGATTCGGATCCCCTCTGTCCTTGAAATGGAATATGAGGGGCAGGCCGAAGGCTGCGCGTGGGAAAACGTTGCCCGCTGGATGTTCTGGCTTGTGGTTGTGTGCTACTCCGACGTCCTCGTACTCTCCACGTTTGTTCTTGATCTGATGGGGTTGGTCGCCTGATTTGCCGAACCATTGGTTTGCCACGCCACGAATCGCATCCGGTTCCGGCCAATAGCTGCGCCCCGGCGAACGCCCATCCGTATTGCCTTCCCTTTTGGCTTTCCGCCCCACCTCTGGCCCCTGGCGGAAATCGCGTAGACGGTCGACCGCCACCTGCCAGGCCGTTATTGCGCTATTGAGTTGATTCTTCTGAAGAATCAGGCGCATACCGGCCAACTTGGCTTCCTCTCTTGTGATAGGCGAAAGCGGCTTACGCTCATCGCCGGCCCAGTCATCCACCGCTATTGCACCAAACCCTCTACGGGTACGAGCGCCCAGGCCCCCGAAACTGGCCCACCAGCGCAAGGTTTCCGCGATTTCCGTTTTGAGCGAATCGGGATGGCGTATCCATAGCGTCCACTCGTATCCGTCTTTCAACCACCGCGCCTCACCATTGTTCGCGGCGGCGCCAAAGGCATATCGCACCGCATCCGCCTGCATCTGTTGCTTCGATTCGAGGAAATGTCGAGTCGGCGGCAATTCAACCCTGAGCGCCACCTTGCTCGCCGCCAGTGTGTCCTGATCGCCCAATCCACCCCAGATTTCCCGCTCCGCCAGGTACAAGGCCTGGCTGGCGGATGTGCCGTCACCACCGGGGTGGTGCCCGCGATTCAACAAGCGCCACCAGAAACGCAACTGGCCCCGGATGGCGCTGGCGCGGATGGGCATTTCTCCGTCCACCTCGCCGGGTTTGACACCCCCGCCGAAGAGGGGCGTGACCAGGGTGCAGCAGTAACGTTGCCAGCCAGTTTCGCGTTGGTCGATTTTCGTGCGGGCGGCGTCCAGCAGGTCGGCAGACGGGGCTTGGATTTTTTTCACTTTTCAATCTCCCTTGGTAACTACTCAGGTACTACCCGTAGTGTCTGTAAACACATGACACACTGCATGTAGTGATTTGCGCTGGTGATTGGAGCGAAAAATTGGCATTCTTATTGAATATCGGCATGGTCAGAAAGTTGCTTCAACATGCAACA
>JAUYFG010000228.1 GCA_030690985.1 Pseudomonadota bacterium | reverse complement strand
TGTTCGCGGAGTTGGCAAAAAACCTGATCCGCTTCGTGGCCGGAGCCACTAAACCCAGACCCGCTCATCCTAAGCCGCATCGGAAACATGGATACAAATCAACCACTTGAGGGGGGATTGCTTAAGTTGAGAGGATTGCCCCCGCAAGGGGGACGCCGGATTCGTAAGCACTAAAGCGCAACGACTCCGCTGCATCCGGGCTACCCACTACCAGTAGTGGGTTTGGGTGACAACCGGATAAGCACGGTTTGATGAACGAACTGGATTCCCGATAAAAGCACTCGGGAATGACGACCCAAGCTGGTTTTACGGTTCTACTTAGGGCGAACGGTTAGGTGACGGGATGTGACAGTCATTCAACCCGTCTGAACACCAGCGACGTATTGATCCCCCCAAACGCAAAATTATTGCTCATGAGATATTCCACCTGCATTTCTCGTCCCGTATCCACCAGGTAATCCAGCTCGCCGCAGTTCGGGTCGATGTTGTCCAGATTCGCGGTGGGTGCGAACCAACTGTGTCGCATCATTTCGATACTTAGCCAGGCTTCGATGGCACCGCAGGCACCCAGGGTGTGGCCGAAGTGGCCTTTTAGCGAGGAAATGGCGACTCGGCCGAGGACCTCGGCGGTGGCCTGGCTTTCCGCGATGTCGCCGCGGTCGGTGGCGGTGCCGTGGGCGTTGACGTAGCCGATGGCGGGAGCCTTCAGGCCGGCGTCATTCAGGGCCAGGCGCATCGCGGTGGCCATGGTCGCCGCCTCGGGTTGCGTGATGTGGGCGCCATCCGAGTTGCAGGCAAAGCCGACGATTTCCGCGTAGATCGTGGCACCGCGCGCCAGGGCGTGTTCCCGTTCTTCCAGGATCAGGGTGGCCGCGCCCTCGCCCACGACCAGGCCGTCGCGGGCGGCGTCGAAGGGGCGCGGGGTGCGTTCCGGTGTGTCGTTTTTCGTGCTGGTGGCGAACAGGGTGTCGAACACGGCGGCGTCGAGGGCGGAGAGTTCCTCCGCGCCACCGGCGACCATCATGTCCTGGCGGCCGAAGCGGATGGCCTCATAGGCGTAGCCGATGGCTTGGCTGCCCGAGGTGCAGGCGCTGCTGGTGGGGATGACGCGGCCCTTGAGGCCGAAGAACAGGCCGATGTTGACCGCGCTGGTATGGCTCATCATCTGGATGTAGCTGGTCGAGGTGACGCCCGCCATGCTGCCGGTCTCCAGCATCCGGGCGAAGGCCCGCAGCGGTTCCATGCTGCCCGCCGAGGAGCCGTAGGCGATGCCCATGCGGCCATCTCGGATCGTTGTGTCGTCGAGCAGGCCTGCGTCCGCGAGGGCCATTTCCGTGGCGCGCACCGAGAGCAGGGCGACGCGTCCCATCGAGCGCACCATGCGGCGCGGGTAGTGCGCGGGGATGGTGAAGTGCTCGACCGGGGCGCCCAGGCGGGTATTGAGGTCGCCGAAACGATCCCAGTCCGGCATCTGGCGGATGCCGGTGCGGCTGGCGCGCAGATGGGTTTCGATCTCGGTCCAGGTGTCGCCCAGGGCGGTGATGCCGGCCATGCCGGTGACGACGACGCGGCGCATCAGACGATGCCTCCATTGACGCCGATGACCTGGCGGGTGACGTAGGCGGCGCCGGGCGACATGAGGAAGGCGACCACGGCGGCGACTTCTTCCGGCTTGCCCAGGCGGTTCATCGGCACCATACGCATCGCCTCCTCCAGCGGGAGTGCCTTGACCATTTCGGTGTCGATGAGGCCGGGAGCGACGGCGTTGACGGTGATGCCGCGACTGCCCAGTTCCACCGCCAGCGCCTTGGCGGCGCCGATCAGTCCGGCCTTGGCGGCGCTGTAGTTGACCTGGCCGCGGTTGCCGATGACGCCGGAAACCGAGGTCATGACCACGATGCGGCCCCCCTTCTTCATCCGCACCAGCGGCATGACCAGCGGCTGGGTGATGTTGAAGAAGCCGTTCAGGCCGGTGTCGATGACCTGATCCCAGTCTTCTTCGGAAAGCGCCGGAAAGGCGCCGTCGCGGGCGATGCCGGCGTTGACCACCACCCCCCAGTAAGCGCCATTCGCCGCGAGGGCGTCTTCCAGAACCTGGCGCGCGCCGGCCCGGTCGGTGACATCGAAAATCAGCAGGTCGGCCAGGCCACCGTCGGCCTTGATCACATTCACGACCGCCTCGCCTTCCGCGCGGCTCTTGCGGCAATGCACCGTCACGGCAAATCCGTCACGCGCGAGCCGCAGCGCGATTTCCCGGCCGATGCCCCGGCTGGAGCCGGTCACCAGAACGCGTTTGTTATCCATCACGGTCACTTTCCTTGCTCGGTTCGAACACCTTCAGCGTGGCCTCCGCCACGGTCTCTCCCGCCAGCTCGATGCGAGCGTCGAAGGCGGCGAGGCCGTTGTCTTCCTGAAACACTTCGCTGGCTACCACCACCAGGGTTGCATGTTGGGCAAACGCCGGCACGCTCGTGGTGAAGCTGCGCGTGCCCAGGAGCAGGCCATGCCTGGGGGGTAAATTCTGTTCACGGGCATTGATGCCGACCAGCGCGGCGATGGCCTGGGCCATCAACTCGATGCCGATCCAGGCCGGCATCGCCCCGTGTTCGTCGGCATACCAGGCGTCGCCATCGACCATAGCCGCGACCCGGATGCCTTCCGGGCCATTGTCGAGCACACGTTCGATCAGCAGCATGTTGCCGCGATGCGCCAATAGTTCTTCGATGGGGGGGTAGCTCATTGGGGCGCCTCGAAAAAACCGTCATTCCCGCGAAAGCGGGAATCCAGTTCGTCAATCTAATTGCCGTTCAAACCCGGGTTTGATGAACGCACTGGATTCCCGCTTTCGCGGGAATGACGGGCTGTGGGGTTTTTTCCGCATCAACAAATCGCTCCAATGATCAGGCTGACATTGCTGCCGCCGAAGGCATAACCATTGCTCATCACCACACGCGGTTTCTCCGACCGCATGCGCTCTCCCGTCTGCACCAGATGCAGGGGGGGCAGTGCCGGATCGGCGACGCCATCCCAGACATGCGGCGGCAGGCGTGCATTGTCGTCGCTCAGGGCCAGCCAGCAGAAAGCAATTTCAGTGGCGCCGGCCGCGCCCAGGGTGTGGCCGGAGAGCGGCTTGGTGGAGCTGGCCGGGGTGTCGGCGGAAAACACCCGGCGCATGGCGCGGCTTTCCATTTCATCGTTCTTGGGTGTGGCGGTGCCATGCAGATTGACGTAGGCGATGTCAGCCGGCTTCAGGCCGGCATCGTGAAGTGCCACACGCATCGCCGCTTCCGCGCCCAGGCCCTCGGGGTGCGGCGCCGAGATGTGGTGGGCGTCGCTGGTTTCGCCGTGGCCGAGCAGGGCGATGGGTGCCGTCTCTCGGGTCAGCAAAAACAGGGCTGCGCCCTCGCCGATGTTGATGCCGCAGCGGTTCGCGCTCATCGGATTGCAGCGTTCCGGGCTGACCGATTCCAGCGCCGTGAAACCGCTCACGGTGAGTCGGCAGAGGCTGTCGACACCGCCGGCCAGCACCGCGTCGCAGACCCCCGCCGCCAGCAGCAGGCGGGCCGATACCAGCGCCTTGGCGCTGGAGGTGCAGGCGGTGGAGACCGTGTAGGCCGGCCCCAGCAGGCCCAGATGCCGTGCCAGGAAAGGTGCGGCCGTGCCGATCTCCTGGCTGGCGTAGTCGAACTTGGCCGGCATGGCGCCGTCGCGATCGAGCGCGGCGATGGCCGCCTCGCCCTCGGCGATGCCGGAAGTGCTGGTGCCCAGCACGACGCCGACGCGGGCGCGCCCGTAACGGTCGATGGCCTGTTCGACTGGTTCGCTGATCTGCGCCAGGGCGGCCAGCAGCAGGCGGTTGTTGCGGCAGTCATAGCGGGCCAGATGTTCGGGCAGCTTGGGCAGTTCGCCACGCACCTTGCCGACCAGCGCTTCTTCACCGGAAGTCAGCCAGCCGCTTTCGCGAACCATGCCGGAACCGTCGCCGGCCAGCAGGCGGGCGCGCACTTCCTCGCGGCTGTTGCCGAGGGCGTTGACCAGGCCGAGGGCGGACAGGTAAGCGGGGGGGAGTCGGTTCATTCCGGAGCGCCCGTCACTTGTTGGCGTGAAACAACCACGCCCCTGTAGCGCAGGCGTCCTCGCCTGCTCTTGGCGCTGAATGCAGGCGAGACGCCTGCGCTACAGGGGCGCCCGGTTTCCTCATGCGGGACGGCTCGGAAAAGATAGGTCGAGTCAGCTCAGTCATCTTCTTTGATCCCCTGTACGGTCAGCGACAGGCCGGCGCCGGGCAGGCGGATGTCCAGGCGACGATAGCGCGGCGGCTCGCCTTCGCGCGCCACTTCCAGAATGGCGGCGCCATCGCGCAGCAGACGGCGCAGGGCGGGGGTCTCCAGCAACTCCCAGTCTTCGCCGAGGCCGGAACTCAGGCCGGCGCGCACGCTGGCCGCCGGCCACACCGCGATTTGCACCAGGGAGAGCAGTGCGCGGGCGTCGAAGCGGTCGCCGGCCAGGCTGTCGGCAGTGGCTTCCCGGTTGTCGAAATGCGCTTCCAGCACGCGCTGCCCCATCGGCGTCAGCCCGGCCAGATGCATGCCGGCGGCGTCCACTTCCAGTTGCGCGATCAGGCGTTCGTCGAGGTCGCCGCGCTGGATGCGGATGTCCTGCAAGGCGACATAAGGCGTGACCGCCGAGGTCGCTTGCAGGCAATAGCGGGGGCCGCCTGGAATGTCCGGGCAGCGAGGATTGCCGGCGCAGCCGGCGAGGGCTGCGGTCACGATCAAGGTCAGGATTTCAGAAACGTGGACAGACACGGCAGGCCTCGGGTGGGTTGTCGCTCAGCATGCACCGGCGCTGCTCGATCATGAGCGGCCCGTTCCACCAGCGTGAGACGGGCGTGCTCCGGATATTGCCGAGCACGGCGCCGGGCTGGCAATCGCAGATCGTCAGCTTGCCATCGACGTTGACCGGGATGGTCTGCCAGGGAGACAGGCAATGGCGATGGCGCTCGGAACGATGAGCGAGTTGTTCGCCGCGTAACAGCAGGTAGTCCAGGTAGCACTGGTCGAGCGCGAATTCTTCCAGGCCCCGCACCGAGAGCACCGGCAGTCGCCGCGCCACCGCCCGCTTCAGCGCCTTGCGCAGGAGGCTGGAAAAGCCGCGCGCCGACGCCGGCGTGTAGGCGTGATGCACGGAGCGGGTCTGGTTGGAAGGGAAATTGAGGTCGGTCACCATCAGCGCGTCGATGTGGTGATCGGCCGCGAAATCGATGATGGACTCGAATCTGTCGATGGTTTCGCCGCTGAGCGCGGTGAATACGGCGGTACCCAGTTTCACGCCCTGGCGATTCATTTCCTCGATGAAGCCCCGGATGTTGGCGCTGATGGCCGCCATGTCGCTGCCCGGGCGCACCCGCTTCGCCGTCGCCTGATCGACCGCGTCGAGGCTGAAGGTGATGTGGGACAGACCGGAGGCGCAGAGGGCGCGCGCCGTCGCCGCGTCCAGTTGCATGGCATTGGTCACCAGGCCGACGCGGCGACCTGCGGTGACGGCGAGCTGGATGAATTCCACCACATCAGGATGCAGCAGCGGTTCGCCGAGGCCGACCAGGTTGACGCGCCAGGCGTGCGGCAGCGCCTCCAGCGCGCGCTGGAAATCCTCTCGATTCATGAAGCGCGATTGCAGTTTGAGCTGGGTCCGCGCGCAGGCCACGCAGCCCAGGGTGCAGCGGGTAGTGATCTCTATGTTGGCGAGGGTGGGTTCGCATTCGGCCACTTCGGCGGTATTGAACGTCCGCCCGACGGCCCGCATGCCGGCCGGGCTGGCCACGATGTGGCGCGCGCTGTCCGGCCAGCGCGCGGTGAATGACGCCAGGCCCGGCGCCAGGGCGGTCAGCGCGTCGGCGGCTGGTTCGCGGCGGCGGGCGTCGTCGATGGCGCGGGCGATCACGTCGATCGCCTGCTCCGCGCCGTCGCCGCTGAACAAGGGGTGCTTCGCCCCGGCGATGCGGATCCGGCGTTGCGCGCCAATGAAGCGGTTCCGCCACCAGGCCGCATCCGCGACCGGCACCAGTTCGTCGGCGTCGCCGTGCGCGATCAGGACCGGCGCCGGCACGCCCAGCGGGCCGCGCCGGGCCAGGCGGTTGACCAGGGAAACGAGGCCGCCGACAGCGTCCAGGTCCAGTGTCCGGTTCGCCGTGTGTGAACCCCAGCGGTGCGCATAACCGAGGTCGACGCGCGGCGGCGTGGCGCAGAGCACCACCAGCAGCAGCAGGCGATTCAGGCCGGCGCCGCCATCGCTCAGGCGGCGGGCGATCTCGGCCAGAAGCAGGCTGCCGCCGGTCGAGTGTCCGATCAGGACCAGGCGGCGGCCCTGGTCGCGCTGTTTGTCGATGGCGGTCGCGATCGCGGCGAGCAACTCGGCCTCGATGAAGGCCGGCTGTATCGTATTGTCGCCGTGCCCCGGTAGCTGAAGGTTTTCCACGACGTCGTATTGCCGCGCCAGACGCGCCGCCAGCGGCGCGAGATCGGCGGGGGCGCCGAGCCAGCCATGTACCAGGATGACGCCGATGGGGGGTTCGCCAATCCGGGTCATGCAGCCGCCTCCAGTTGCTCCGCCAGTGCGACGCACCCCCGGTAATGGCTGATCTGTTCGGCGGCCAGAGCCAGCCGCGCGGGCATGCTCCGGTCGGACAGACAGGTCGCGATTTCATCGGCGATCTGCCCTGGCGGGCGGGATAGAAACGCGCGCTCGATGGCGTCGGCCCGGCCATCGAAGACCACGCCGCGCAGCAGGCGGCGGCCGCAGCCCATGCGTTCCACGCAGACCCCGTTCTGCGCCTGCTCGGGTTGCAGGGGCAGGACGAACACGGGGATGCCCTGTCGCATCGCTTCGAATACCAGCAACTGGCCGCCGTGGCAGACCACCAGCGCGGCGCGCGCGAGCGCTTGCTCAACCGCCAGGAATTCGAAAATGGCCAGCCTGGAGGACACCTCCGGCAATGTTTCCGTCGTGTGCTGGCCGCCCAGGGCCAGCGCGACCGCATAACCCAGCCGCCAGAGCGATTCGAGCAGATGCCGGAGCAGGCGCGGCGGCGTATGGCCGGTGCCGAATGCGACATAGGCGATCGGGCCTTCGAGCCGGTCGAGCGCGCTACTGTCGGCTTCCCCCTGCGGCCATCCCGACCAGCGCGGCGGACCGACATGGTGGTAACCGGGGGCGGCCGGCAGCGGCTGGAACTCGGGGAAGTCCCAGAGGAAGGTGCGGCGGCCGGCGAGCAGTTGCCAGGCGTCATCCACCGGGTCGAGGCCGAGCGCGGCGAGCGCCGGCGACATGCGCTGGGCGCAGGTTTTCCGGAAGAACCGCAATGCCGCATCCTGCCCCCCGGCGCCGACTTCGTCCGCCGCGAAGCCCAGCACGTCGGGACAGGCCGGCGTCATCGAACCGCAGATCAGGGCGTCGTAGGGCACACCGGCGAGCTTCGCCGAGAGCGGGCCGGTGAAGCGGAACACACCCAGCACCGCGTCCGGCTTCAGCCGGTTCAGCAGGCTGACCTCGGCACGCACGCAGGCTTCGACCCGTCCCGGGCGGAACCAGGCAAGTGTTGGCGTCGTCCCGGCGTCGGCTTCCTGGATGTCCGGTAGCACGAAGTAGCGCTCCTGGCCGAGGCGGTCGAGAAAGCCCGCGCGCGATTTTGAAACCGTCAGAAACACCTCGTGGCCGCGTGCTTCCAGCGTCTCCCGCAGCGCCAGGCATTTGGCGAGGTGCGACAGGGTGTTGTTGCAGGGTTCGAGGAGGAAGCGGCTCATCGCGGCGGCATGCTTTCCCGTGAGCTTCTCACCGTAGGAGCGGGCTTGCCCGCGATAACCGTATCTATCGCGGGCAGCGGAGTCGTTGCCGCTTCAGCGGCTTTACGAATCCGGCGTGCCCCTTGCGGGTGCAGCGGAGTCGTTGCCGCTTCAGCGGCTTTACGAATCCGGCGTGCCCCTTG
>JAUYFG010000226.1 GCA_030690985.1 Pseudomonadota bacterium | reverse complement strand
AAGCGTGCCCAACATCGCGACGGTTCGTTGGGCACGCTTCGCTTTGCCCAACCTACGGCGCTACCCATTCGATTCAGCGCTACTCGCTGGCCTTTAACCCTTGGTTTGATGAACGAACTGGATTCCCGATAAAAGCACTCGGGAATGACGGCCCAAGCTGGTTTCACGGTTCTACTTACTAGATGCTATCGGCATCAAGCAGTTTTTTGCCCCCTTCAAACTCCAGCTTCTGCAACTCCCATTTCGCCTCGGCATGGGTTGATTCGAGCATGAGCACGCGCTGAAAGGCCGCGATCGCCGGTTCTTTCTGGTTCAGGCCCAGACGCGCGCGGCCCTTGACCATCCACGCCTCCGGGTTGTCGGGCTCTTGTCGTATCCAATCCTCGGCCAGTTTGCTTAACGAATCCCAGGATTTTTTCGCGCCCAGATCGCAGGCCGCCAGGAAATGGGCGCTTTCCTTGCCAGGCTTCTCCCAAAAGGAGTCGCCCGCCAAGATAGGCTGAATGTTGTTCGTGGCCAGGTGCCGCAGCCAGCCCACCGGCAGCGCGAAGTGATACTTGCCGCCGGCCTTGGCCTTGAAGGTCAGAATGCCCACGAGCCTGCCCGATTCGTCGAACAGGCCGCCGCCGCTGGCGCCCCGGTCGAATCGGGCCGAGGTCTGGATAACTTTGCCACCGTCGCATTCGCAGGTGTACAGGCCGATCACCTTGCCGCGCGTCAATTTGAATTGACCGCCCGAATAGCCGACTGCGCTGACCTCCATGCCAACCCGGGTGGCACCGGCTTCGATCATGGCGGTCTGACCGGCGTCATAGCCCGGCACACGCAGAAAGCACAGATCACGATAGATATCGCGTTCATCGGAAGTCGCCAGCCTGGACTCTGCCGGGGTTTCAACCCTGATCTCGCCGGCGTCGCGCAGCACATGGCAATTGGTCACCAGGCGATCACCCCCGAGCGGCACCGCCGAGCCGAACTCGCGGCTGCCGTCCTTGCGCACGACGGTGACCTTGAGCACCCGGTACATCCATTGCGATTGGCTGGCTTCCGGCGTATCCAGCGGCCAGGCTTGCGTTGCGATCAGTCCGCAAAGCAGGGCGATAAGCGCTCGTATCATCATCGGGCTCCATTTCCATTCACATCGCTGAGGCATTGGATGGCGAGTCAACCCCTTGGTTCATCCCTATCCCCGCTTCGTGCCTGGATAGAAAAACGGCCAGTTAGCCCTGGCCGTTCCCCCGTAACTTGGGATTCCTTGCTTACATCGGGTTGCCGGCATCGTGCAGAACGGAGCCGTAACTGTCCTCGATGCCTTTTTCCGGACCTGCGCGACCGACCCTGAATCCATCCTCGAGGTCCGAGCCGACCAGACTCCCGTAAATTTTTTCTTCACGGGCTTGTGCCGACAATCCGGTGCCGACAAAAGCCGGCTGCTCGTCATTCAGGATATTGCCGTCGCTGTCGGAACTTCCCGGCCAGGCTCCGGCTGCGAAGGCGGGCATGGTGAGCAGGGATAACACTGCGAATGTGATGAGCTTTTTCATGATGTATCTCCTTTTACTGGGTGGAACGAATCACCGTCTTGGCGGTGGGTGCAGGAGTAAAGGCATCATTCATGCCAGGCTATCCGGGTGCCGGATACTGTCGTAACTTATTGAATAATATAGATGCACTTGCCTCAGCCACAGATCGGGCGGAGATATAGTTGATAAAAACGTTCAACTATTAAAGCCAGAATTGAAAGATTCGTTCACTACGCAGGGGGGCGAGCCAGGCGCGCGATTCTGCGTTCCAGTGACGGGCGCGAGATGCCGAGAATCTCGCAGGCCCGACCCTTGTGTCCCTGAGTGTGTGCGAGCACGGCCCGGACATGGCGCTGCTGCAATTCTTCCAGACTGATCATCGGGGGCTGCGCGCCCGTGCCAGGAGGCGCGAGTTCGTCTCGCGGCGGCATCAGCCCGAGCAGGGGCGCGGTGATGATGTCGTCGCGCGCAAGAATGACGGCACGGGTCAGGACGTTATCCAGTTCGCGAATGTTGCCGGGCCAGTCGTAGGCGCATAGCGCGTCCAAGGCCTCTTCGCTGACGCGGGGCACGGCCATATGGACCTTGCGCCGAATCCTGGCCAGCAGGTTTTCCACCAGGAGCGGAATGTCCTCGCGCCGTTCCCGCAAGGGCGGCAAATGCAGCGTGAAGACATCGAGGCGGAAATACAGATCCTCGCGAAAAGCCTTCAGGCGCACTTCCTGTTTCAGGTCGCGGTGAGTGGCCGTGATGATGCGCACGGACGAAACGAGTGTTTCCGTCCCCCCCACACGCTCGAAGGCGCGCGTTTCCAGGACTCGCAACAGCTTGGCCTGAAGGTTGGGTGACATTTCGCCAATTTCATCCAGAAACAGCGTGCCGCCGGCGGCGATCTCGAATTTTCCCTGCCGGCGCCGGTCCGCGCCCGTGAAGCTGCCCTTTTCGTGTCCGAACAACTCGCTTTCCAGCAAGGTGTCGACGATGGCCGAGCAGTTCACTGCGACGAAAGGTCCGCTCCGATCCGAGTACTGGTGGATGGCCCGCGCCACCAGTTCCTTGCCGGTGCCGGTTTCGCCGGTGATGAGCACGCTGGAGTCGGTCGGCGCGACGTACCCCAGCATCTTGCATAGTTCGATAATGGCCTGGCTGTTGCCTATGATGCGGGGAAAATGGCGCCGCTCTTCCGCGAGAACTTCCCTGCCGCCGGAGTGATGGTCATGGCCCAGAGCGGTGGCGAGCGTGCGCCCGAGTTCCGCTTCATCGATGGGTTTGCGCAGGAAATCATAGGCGCCCTGCTTGATGGCTTCGATAGGCAGGGCGGCGTCATGAATTCCGGTGATCATGATGACCGGCAGATCGGGTGCTCTGGACCTGATCTCGCCCAATAATTCGAGTCCGTAGCCGTCCGGCATCTGCTGATCGAGCAGAACGGCGGCAAACTTGTGGTTGGCCAGGGCAACGCGGGCATCACCCAGGGTCAATGCGACAGTCGGCCGGTGATGCATGTCTTCCATGTGCATGGCGATCAATTCCGCCAGCGAAGCGTCATCTTCAACGATAAGGATACGTGGCATGGGCAACCTCTCTCCCGCAAAGCCAAGCGCCGTGATCTGGCTGTCTTTCATTGTTCTAGCCGCCTGCCTGACCGGCGTTGGCGTGTCGATCAGTCGAACCGTCATTCTAGGCCAGGAAAAACAGCTCATGCTCCAGGGGGAGGATCATGATCGCCGCATCGCCCGCAACATGGAGCGTTATCTGCGGGCCAGGATCGAACGCGAGATGGCGCCGCCGGAGGTGGTCAAGGCGTTTCAGAACCTCCTGCTGGGGCTGACCGACCTGTCCAGCTATGCCATTTTTCTGGTGGATCGACGCACCGGTTCCCTGATCGCCCACTCCGCCCTGCCCATGGTTGGCCTGCCCGTGAGCGAAGTGCTGCGGCGCGTGGAAACCCTGAAAACGGGCATGCCGGGCGAAGCGATGTTCGTCGCAAGGACGGGGGAGGACAAACTCGTCCTGGTCTACACCACGCAGATCCCGGATATTCGCCAGCCTGGTCGGATTCAATGGACCTTGGGCGTCGCCGCCGATCTCTCCTCGCTGACCCGTGCCATCGCCACGCTGCAAGACCAGGTGGCTGCGGTAATGGCCATCACGGCGCTGGCCATTACCTTGGCTGCGCTGTTGGGCATGGTTGGCTTGCACCGCCGCTTCAGGGCTACTGATCGACAACGGTTGCTGGAGCACGATACCGCCCTGCGATCCGAGCGTGCTCAGGCCGCGCACAAAGCCACCCTCGCCGCCATCGGACAAACCGCCAGCCTGCTCGCGCATGAGATTCGCAATCCGCTGGCCGCCATGCGCCTGGGGCTGTCCGATGTGTTGTCACGAGCGGACAACCTCAACGAACGTGATCGCAAGCGCCTCTCGCTCTCCATCAAGGAAGTGGAGCGTCTCGATACCCTGCTGTCCGATACGCTGGACTATGTGCGCCCCGCCAAACTGTCCACGCAACCCGTGCCTCTTGATGAGCTCATCGACACGGCGCTGGAGGGACAAGAGCCTCTGTTGGCCTGATTGGGCCAACGCGTGGTGCGCGTGAAATGTCCAAGCTGCCCGCCGACGCGTTGTGACGCGGTGCAACTCGGCCAGGTGCTGTTGAATCTCTTGCACAATGCCGTGGCGGCCTGCCCTGAGCAGGGCGGCATCGAAATATCGCTAACGCATGCGGACGGCGCCCTAGTTCTCCAGGTCGACAATGACAGCGCCCCGCTGCCGGTGGCCACGCTGGAACATGCCTTCGATGCCTTCTTCACCACCAAGCAGAGGGGAACCGGCCTGGGCTTGGCCGTCGCGCGCCGCATCATCGAAGAGCATCACGGCAAGATCGACATGGAAAATCTGCCTTCCGGCCGGGTGCGCGTAAAAATCAGCCTGCCCGTGCTGGGCGCATGAGCGGTGGATAAGAAGGAGGAATCATGCTGAGGCGTTTGATGGTGTTATTGCTGGGGGTGAATCTAGGCGCCGCAGCCGCTGCGGGCCTGCCCAAGGCCGCGCCACATCTCGACAGCCGTGGGCAGGCCGCCTATCAGAGTTTTCTCAGCGCCGCCACGCCCCGCGCCTTCGCCATCGCCCCGGGTGGCGCCCACGCCTGGGCCGCCGAGGCAGTGAGTGAGGAGGCGGCGGAAGAACAGGCGCTGGAGGACTGCCGCCGCCACAGTGAGCAGCCCTGCGTACTGTTCGCGGTCAATGCGCAAGCGGTGTTCGATGGCAAACGCTGGGCGACCCTGTGGGGGCCCTATCCCGATGCGGCGGCCAGCGCGCGCGCAGCGGTCGGCATGAAGCGGGGGATGCGCTTTCCCGACCTGGCGCTGAGCGATGCGGCGGGCAAGAAACTGCGCCTGGGCGATCTCGGCGGGCGCGTGCTGGTGCTGCATTTCTGGGGTTCCTGGTGCCCCCACTGCCGCCAGGAAATGCCGGGACTGCAACGCCTGGCCAGACAACTCGGGAAGGAAAAAATCACCTTCGCCCTGGTTCAGGTGCGCGAGGACGCCGCCAGCGCGCGGGCGTGGTTGCGGCAGCAGAAAATTGCCATGCCGCTGTATGACAGTGGTGTGCGTAATGCCCGGGAGTCGGCGTTGCCGCTGGCCGGTGGCGGGATGCTGGCGGATCGCGAGATCGCCCGCGCGTTTCCGTCCACTTATGTGCTGGGCCGTCACGGCGTGGTGCTGTTCTCCCACACCGGGCCGACTTCAGACTGGTCGCAATACGCGGAATTCTTGCGGCACGCGGCAAGGCCGTAGGAGCAGGCTTGCCTGCGATGCACGGTCGGCGCGAAGTGTTGCTATCGCGGGCAAGCCCGCTCCTACGGGGAATTGCGTGTTGTTTCGCCTCAGTGCCCCACTTCTTCCCAGCCGGTAATCATGGCCTTGATGTGGGAAGTCGGCGTTTGGCCGGCGGTGGTCAGGTACACGTGGACGATGAAGAAGGTCAAGATCATGAATGCGCCCAGGGTGTGGAAGAACGCCACCCACTCCAGGGAGAGGTACGCATCCAGTCCCCAGGCCGTCCACTGGTCGTGGAACAGATAGAACCAGCCGGTGAACCAGATCAGCGGCGACATGCCCAGCCAGAACCCCAGATAAGCCAGGCGTTGCAGCGGGTTGTGCTTCTTCAGCACGGTCTGTTTGAACGGGTGCGGGGCGTGGGTGAAGATGCCCGTCAGGTAGTACTTGAACATGGCCCCCACCTTGTCCAGCGTCGGGATGTATTGCTTCCACTCGCCGGTGGTGAAATGCCAGAACACCGCGAACACCCACAGCGTCACCAATGACCACGCCGCGAGGGTATGGATACTCACCGCCTTTGCGAAGCTGAACAGTTTGTAGCTGCCGTGTACTTCAAACCCGGTCAGCATCAGGGTGATGATCAGCGCGGCCTGCGCCCAGTGCCAGAAGCGCTCGAAGCGTTTGAAGACGTAGATGCGCTCAATTGCGTTCTCACTCATTTTCGAGCTCCTTTGCGCGAGGTATAGACGCGGCCGGCGCCATGCGCGGCCACGCCGAGCAGGGCGAGGCCGGCGATGCTCCAGCCCAGCTTGTCCAACAGGGGATTGCCGTGACGGCCGGGCAGATACAGGCCTGGCACCTGGTCCAGGCGACCCGGCGCGGTGTGACATTGGGCGCAGGCCAGGGCGTCCGCCTTGGGCGCGACCATGTGGGTGATCGGCCAGGACATCTCGGTGCTGACGAAGGCATATTTGCCGCTGTACTCGGCGCCGATCTCCTTCATGCCGAACTCGATCGCCTTGTCCCAGTTGAAGTTCGACCACAACGCGCTGTCGTCCTTGCCGTAGGTGTGGAATACCAGCAACTGGTTGCTGCCGACGTCATAGGGTTGCTTGCCGACGAAGCGCTTGATCGGCCAGATCTTCGACTTTCTGTCGTCCGGGCTGCCGTTGAAGTGATTGATCTCGATGGCCTTGCTCGGGTCCAGTTTGGTTTCGCGCAGGGTGTAGTCGACCTTGCCGTTGAACCAGATGTAGTCGGGGATGACGTTGGATTCGTAACGGAAATCGCCCTTCCGGCTGTCGTAGGAATCGTGCCCGGCCGAGTCCTTCAGCTTGAACGGCTTGCCGTCCTTGTCCATTTTCCCGGCGGTGGACCAGTCCCACTGCATCTTGGTGGGCTGTGCCCGCGCGAATTCGGGAACGTGACAGGTCTGGCATGCCAGCTTGTCGGTGTGCGCGTTGAGGCGCGCGGCCTGGTCACCCCGATGCGGCTTGCCGCCATGGCAGGCCTGGCAGGTGGCCGGGTTGGCGTCCTTCTTGCCGCGCATGTGGCCGCCTTCCTTCTCCACTGTGGTCACTGCGTAGCGGCTGCCCGGCACGTCATGGCCGGTGGTCTTGTGACATTCGCCGCAGGTGAAGTTGAGGCCATCCTTGGCCATGTGGATGTCCAGGTACTTGCCGGGATTCTTCAGCGAGCTATCGAGGTCACCATGCTTCACCGCGTCGCCGCCGCCGCCATAGAAGTGGCAGGAGCCGCAGGTGGCACGGCTGGTCTTGCCGACACCCTGCGCCACGGCCTTGAGGTCCGGTGCCTTGACGATCTTGCCGGAGCCGGGAGGGAACTCCACATCCTTGTAGGTGGGATGCCCCGCCAGGCCGGGCAGCTTGCGATAAGTGCCGGTGGTGTCGTGGCAGGCCAGGCAATCGACATTGTTCTCGGAGGTGAAATCGAAGTTCTGATCCTTCCAGCCGTAGCCCACGTGGCATGCCGTACAGAACTCGTAGTTCGAAGGCACGGCGGTACAGAAATTGTTGATGACGTTCTTCTTGCCCAGACGCTGTTTGGTATCCGGGTTCATGAATTCCCAGGTCCAGTGCTTGGTCTTGTGCACCTGCTTGGCCGCCTCGGTGTGGCAGGTAAGACAGGCCTTGGTGACTTCCGGACCACTGGCGAAGGGCTGTTGCAGCGCCTTGAACTTGCTGTGGTCGGCGGTGGAACTGGTGGCCGGCTTCGCCGGTGGCGCCGGCGTGGTCGCAGGGACGGGATCGCTGCTCGCCTGTGCCGCAACGACCGCGAAACCGAACAGCGCACAGCAGAGCGAGCGCAACAGGGTCTGCATGGACATGATCTTCTCCCTGTATCAGCAGCCGCCGCCGCCAGCCGCGCCACCGCCGCCAGCCGCGCCGGGCATACCTTCGATCATCTTGGGCGCCGGCTTGCTCGGGTCGAACAGGATGAACTTCTTCTGGTCTTCCGCCACCTGGCCCATCACCTCACCCACTAAAGGCCCGAACATCGGACCGATCAGACCAGCGTTCATGGTGGCGATGTAGACCTTGCCATCGTTCTTTTTGTACACGCTGATCTTGCAGGGCATCAGGATGGACAGGAAACGCAAGTCGTCTTCCTTCAGGATGGGTTTGGAATACTTGGTGCTGCACGCCTCGATCATCAGCACCGGCAACACGTTGCCGCCATCCTTCTGCACCGCCTTGGCCGCATTGCGCAGTCCGGAAAGGGCCCAGCCGTTGCCGGCGTTCTGGATGTTCTGCTGGATGCGCGCGACGGTTTCCTCCATGCCGAACGGACTTTGCACTTCCTTGAACATCAGACTGCTCGCCATGTTCCAGGCCAGAACCAGGGTGATGGCAATACCGGCGACGAGTCCCGCGATCAACTTACCCATGACTTTCCCCTATCTGGACCAGCCCGCATCTTACTGCGCTATCACGGGGATGAGCTTGCCGGGCATCAAGCTAACGGGTATGGCGTCCCCGCCGCCCCGAATGATGAAACCGGACGCCCCTGTAGCGCAGGCGTCCCCGGATCGCGTCCGGGGCAGGCTCTCGCCTGCTCTTGGCGCTGAATGCAGGCGGGACGCCTGCGCTACAAGGGGCGAGCGTGTTTCACGTTAACTGCGCGCCCGATGCCGACCGCGCCGGCTACTTTCCGGAAGCCGCCTTGGCCGCCAGCAACTTCACCGCCTGTTCCAGGCTGACGGCGTCCGGACTCATGTCCTTGGGCAGGGTGGCGTTGAGCTTGCCGTGCTGCACGTAGGGGCCGTAACGGCCGGATTTGAGGGTGACAGGCTTGCCGTCACCCGGGTGGGCGCCGAGTTCCTTGCCCGGCTCGGGCGCGGCGCGCTTGCTCGGGCCTTCCGCGCGCGGCTCGAACTCGAAGCTGACCTTGCCGGCCTTGTCGCGTACCAGGAAGGCGGAGAACTTGCGCCGGGTGCGGGCGGAGACGAAGCCGGTCAACAGATCGGTCTTGCCACCGTCCTTGCCATCCGCCAGGAGTTTCCGCATCTGCGCCGGTTCCACCGGCTGTTGCAGGATCAGCTTGCCGCTGCGGAAATCGCAGGCGCGCTCGGCGCCGACGCTCTTTTCGCAGACATAGGAATTGCCGTGCTCATACACCGCCGCGCCGCACTTGGGGCACTTGCCCAGGCTTTCCTGGGCGGAGAAATCCACCGCCTCGGCTTCTTCGCCCTCGCGCGGCTGGCCGAAGTCGAATTCCGGCATCTTGTCGTCGTTGAGGCGAATTTCGGCGTCGAACGGGCGGCCCATCTTGTTTCTGAAGCCGGTGAGCGGGCCGATCTTGCCCAGGCTCAACAGGGCTTCCATTTCGGAAACCTCGAACTGGCGGCTGGCGACGATCTTCCAGGTGCCCCAGTCGCAGGCCTGGCAGGCGAACTTCTTGTAATTTTCCTTCAACACGCCGCCACATTTCGGGCAGGGGGTTTTCAGGATGGCGAAGTCGCCCGGCACGGTGTCGGATTCGTAACGCTTGGCGCGCTCGACGATGTCCTGGGTCAGGGCGGTGATGTGGCCCATGAACTCTTCCCGCGAGAGCTTGCCGCGCTCCAGTTGCGCCAGCTTGTATTCCCATTCGCCGGTCAGTTCCGGCGAAGCCAATTCGGTGACGCCGAGGCCGCGCAGCAGGGTAATCAGCGAGAACGCCTTGGCGGTGGGCACCAGGTCGCGCCCCTCGCGGTGCATGTAGACCTCGGAGATCAGGTTTTCGATGATCTGCGCCCGCGTCGCCGGCGTACCGAGGCCGCGCGTGCCCATGGCGGCGCGCAGTTCCTCGTCTTCCAGCATCTTGCCGGCACCTTCCATCGCGGAAAGCAGGGTGGCTTCGTTGAAGCGCGCCGGCGGCCGGGTGAAGGCGGCCTTGATGTCCACCGTCCTGGTCTGAAGCGTTTCGCCGGCAACGAGCGGCACCAGGGAAGGACCGCCATCGCCATCCTCGACCTGGGATTCCTTGCCATACACAGCCAGCCAGCCGGGATTCACCAGCACCTTGCCTTCAGTCTTGAAAGCCTCTTTCGCGACACGGGTGATGCGGGTGGTGATCGAGTATTCCGCCGCCGGGTAGAACACCGCCAGAAAACGGCGGGTGACCAGGTCATAAAGCTTCTGCTCGATCTCGTTGAGCGATTTGGGCGGCGTGCCGGTGGGAATGATGGCGAAGTGATCGGAAATCTTGGTGTTGTTGAAAATGCGCTTGTTCAGCGGCTTGCTCTCATCCAGCCAGTTTTTTTCCAGGATGGTGGCGGCCAGCGGCGCGTATTCCTCGGGCAGATTGCCCAGCACTTCCTTGACCGTGGGCAGGTAGTCCTCGGGCAGGGCGCGCGCGTCGGTACGCGGATAGGTCAGCACCTTGTGCTTTTCATAGAGCGCCTGCGCCAGGCCCAACGTGGTTTTGGCGGAGAAGCCGAAACGGCCGTTGGCCTCACGTTGCAGGCTGGTGAGGTCATACAAGAGCGGCGACAACTGGCTGGACGGCTTGGTTTCCTCTTCCGCGTGCGCGGGTTGGCCCAGGCAGGCGGCGCGTATCGTTTCAGCGCGGGGTTGTTCCCAGAGGCGATAGGCCGTCGCGTGTTCGTCGTCCTCGACTTTCTTGAATTTCTCGTCGAACCAGCGCCCCGTGTATTCGCCTTTGCCGCCGGCAAAGCGGGCTTCCAGTTCCCAATAAGCGCGCGCCACGAACTTGCGGATGCGCTCCTCGCGTCCGACCACGATGGCCAGGGTGGGCGTCTGCACGCGGCCGACGGTGGTGAGGTGGAAGCCGCCGGTCTTGGAATTGAAGGCGGTCATCGCGCGGGTGCCGTTGATGCCGATCAGCCAGTCGCTTTCCGCGCGGCTGATGGCGGCGGCGCGCAGGCCTTCCATTTCCGAGGCTTCGCGGAGCGAGCCGAAGCCGTCGCGGATCGCACCCTGGGTCATCGACTGCAACCAGAGGCGGCGCACCGGCTTCTTGGTGGCGCTGTGCTGAGCGATGTAGTTGAAGATCAGCTCACCCTCGCGTCCCGCGTCACAGGCGTTGATCAGGCCATCGACATCCTTGCGCTTGATCAGGCGGGTCAGCAGTTTCAGGCGGTCTTCGGTCTTCTCCACCGGTTTCAGCGCGAAGTGCGGCGGAATCACCGGCAGATTCGCGAACGACCATTTGCCACGTTTGACCTCGTACTCCTCCGGCAGGGTCAGTTCCAGCAAGTGGCCGACGGCGGAAGACAGGACAAAGTTCTCGGACTCGAAATAGTCTTTTTCTTTGGTGAAGCCGCCCAGCGCGCGAGCGATGTCCTGAGCGACCGAGGGCTTCTCGGCGATGATGAGTTGTTTGGGCACTGAGGCGCTCGTTAGTGGAGTGTGGGATGCCAGCCGCCGGCTTCGTCGCCGCTGTCTTCGATGCCACCGCGCACCAGGTCTTCCAACCAGAGCACGTCACCGGCGCCATTGAGTTTCCAGAGCGCGAGCAGGGCGATCCACTTGATGCGGTCGGCGGAGACTTCGCTGTCTTCCAGCGCCATCGCCTGGTCGATCACCCATTCACGGGCTTGTGGCGTAAGCAGGCCACTGCCTTCCAGGAAGGTCAGAAAGCCGCGTCCTCCCGTGGCCAGGCGGCTGATTTCGGCATCGCTGTAACAGCGTATGGGGGGTACGCCTTCGGCGGCGTCGCCGGGCGTCAGGGTATCCAGGGCGGCCAGCCAATTCAGGGCGGCGCCAATATCGTCATCCTCGAAACCGGCTGCGGACAGCTTGCGGGAAAGCTGTTCCGGGGCCGGAAAATGCTCGGAAAACAGATAGGTGTCGTAGAGGTAGAGGAGGATGTCGAACATTAGTTAGTAGAGTCTTTGGTAGAGTCCGCCGGGCATTCTGGCGACTTGGCCATCCATTTCAGCCGCGAGAAGCCTGACCGAAAGCGTTTCCACCGTCAAGCCAAGGCGGTCGGCGAGCTGATCCGGCGAAAGTGGGCCGCCGGCCAGCATTTCCAGCAGTTCGTCGGGGTTTGCTGCGGGTGCCACGGTGGAAGTTGCGGCGGGGCTTGCGGACGGCAGCCGGCGGCCCAGTTCTTCCAGAATATCGCTGGCGGATTCCACCAACTTGGCACCCTGCTTAATCAGGCGATGACAGCCCTTGGACAGCGACGAGTGGATGGAACCGGGAATCGCGAACACATCGCGCCCCTGCTCTCCGGCCAGGCGCGCGGTAATCAGGGAACCGCTTTGCAGCGCGGCTTCCACCACCAGCACCCCCAGCGAGAGCCCACTGATGAGGCGATTGCGGCGCGGGAAGTGGCCGCGTTTCGGCGCCGTTCCAACCGGAAATTCGGAGACGATGGCGCCGCCCGCCGCCAGTCGGTGCGCCAGTTCGCGGTTGCGTGCGGGATAGACGCGGTCGAGTCCGGTGCCCACCACCGCCACGCTGCTGGCAAGCCCCGCGAGGCCACCTTCATGGGCGGCGGCATCGACCCCCAGGGCCAGGCCGCTGACGATGGTCAGCCCGGCTTGCGACAGGGCTTCGGCGAAGGCCTGAGCATCGCGCAGGCCCTGCGGGGTGGCGTTACGGCTGCCGACGATGGCCAGCATCGGCCGCGCCAGCCAATCCGGATCGCCCTTCACATAAAGCCAGGCGGGGGCATCGGCCAGCTCGCGCAATTGTGCTGGGTAGTCCGGGTCGTCCCAGGTAATCAGGTGGTTTTCCGCTGCTGCCAGCCAGTCCAGGCCGGGTTGCAGAAGGTCGGCATCGACCCCGGCGGCAATGCCACGGGCGAGCTTGTCACCCACCAGCGGCGACAACTGCGCCGCCTTCGCCTGGCAGATGGATTCCACGGAAGGAAAGGCGTCGAGCAAGCGCCGCACGCCATCCGGGCCAAGGCCGGGCACGGCTTCCAGAGTCAGCCAGAAAACGGCGTCGGGGCGTTGCGGCATGATTTGTCAGTTGGCCGGCAACCATGCCGGTGAAACGGGCGACTAGGGATTGCGGGCGCGGTCGCCCAGGGTGATCTGCTCTTCGCTCTTCATCACCAGGGCGTAGGCCACCTTGTTGAACACCCGGTAAACGAAAGCCAGGCCGATGCGTGTATCCGGCAAGGCGCTTTTATCGTTCTTGTCCGGAGTGCAATCGCTGACATGGCCTTCACCGCCGGCCAGGAAGGCGATCTTGTCGGCGCGCGCGCACTTGGGGTCAGCCACCGAGCGGCCGGCGCGGAACAATGCCAGCACATGGCCCTGTTCCAGCCCGTCGCGCAGGCCCTTGTCGAGTACCACGGTCATCCAGGCGCCGGCATGGACGGTGCCGCCCAGGGTGGCGGCGACTCTGGCGGCGATGGGTTTTTCCGGGGCGTGCGGCACGTACTGAATGGGTTCCGCTTTCCAGGCCGGCAGCAGGCGGTCGCGTTCCAGGATTTCCTGTTCGGAGCGCGTGATACGCAGCATTTGCGGGTCGCCCGGCTGCACGGTTGTCGCCTCGCCGGCATAGACCAGCTCGTAAGCCAGCACTTCCTTCTTGTCTTCCGGATTCTTGATCGGCTGGCCCAGGCGCACGATGCGCCAATCCACCGTCTCGCCATCGCCACGGCCGGCATAGACGCGGTCGTTGAGGCCGAACATCACGCGCGCATCGCTGGAACCGAGGATACGCGGCGCATTTTCCAGATCGCTCGGGTCACCCACCCCACCGCGCGACAGCAGGGGGGCGATGGCCTTCTCGGGGATGCTGGAAATACCAGGTTCCTTGATGACGATGGCTTCGCCATAAGCGTGCGGCGACAGTTTCACCGTCGTATTGAGGCGTGGCCCTTTTTCCAGAGTGAGGCGGATATTGCCATCGCTGTCGCGGCTGAGCTTCACCACGTCGCCGGGATAGATCAGATGCGGGTTCTTGATTTCATCCCGATTGAGCTTCCAGACATGCGGCCACTGCCAGGGGTCTTTCAGGAAAGTGGCCGAGATGTCCCAGAGGGTATCGCCCTTGACCACGACATGTTGCTCAGGGGCGTTGTCCTGGAGGCGAACCTGGTCGGACCAGGCCGGGAAGGTCAGTGATAAAGCGGTAATCAGAAAAAAGGTACGCATGGTTCCTGCCTTGAGTTGGTCACTGCCTTTATGGCGTTATGTAATCACGCAAAACCGTTTTGTTTCCGTCATTCCGGGCTTGACCCGGAATCCAGTGCGTTCATCAAACTTGGGTTTGAACGGCAACCAGAGGGACGAACTGGATTCCCGCTTTCGCGGGAATGACGACCAAAGTGGTTTCGCGGTTCTACTTAAAGCGCGAAACACGCTGATTTATAATGGAGCCCGCAGCGAACTTAAACCAGTTTCTCCGAATTTGCACCGCATTTGCACATACCCCCTATAGATCATGGCCCTGCTCAAGATTGTTCATTATCCCGACCCGCGCCTGTACAAGGTTGCCCAGCCCATCGCCACGGTGGATGACAACATCAGGGCGCTGATCGCCGACATGGCGGAGACCATGTATGCCGCTCCCGGCATCGGCCTGGCCGCCACCCAGGTGGACCGCCATGTACGCCTGATTCTGGTGGACACCAGCGAGTCGAAAAACGACCTCAAGGTATTCATCAACCCGGAAATCCTCGAAACCAGTGGCCAGAGCGAACACGAGGAAGGCTGCCTCTCGGTACCCGGCATCTACGACACAGTCACCCGTCCGGAACGCATCCGCGTGCGCGCACTGAACAGTTTGGGACAAGCCTTCGAACTGGAGGCCGACGACCTGCTGGCGGTGTGCATCCAGCATGAAATCGACCACCTCAACGGCAAGGTCTTCGTGGAATACCTGTCTCGTCTGAAACAGGAGCGCATTCTCAAGAAGATCAAGAAACAGGCGCGGGAAGCAATGTAGCGCCGGCGCCCTCGCCGGCGGGGTTAAAAGACGCCGGCGAGGGCGCCG
>JAUYFG010000225.1 GCA_030690985.1 Pseudomonadota bacterium | reverse complement strand
AGGCGCCCTCTGTAGCGCAGGCGTCCCGCCTGCATCCAGCGCCAAGGTGCAGGCGGGACGCCTGCGCTACAGGGGCGGAGAACCAAACAAGTTACGTTTCTCTCCCGGAGGGAGGGTGTGTGTCATGCCTTCTTGATGGTTGCGATCATTGAAGAAGTGGAATGGCCGGACAGGAAGGGCAGCACCTGCACTTCGCCGCCCGCCGCCAACACGCATTCGCCGCCGGCGATGTCCTCGGGGCGGTAATCGCCGCCCTTCACCAGCACATCCGGGCACACCCGGCAGATCAGGCGTTGCGGCGTGTCTTCCGAGAACGGCACCACCCAGTCCACCGCCGCCAGGGCGGCCAGCACGATCTGACGGGCCTCCAGTGGATTGATCGGGCGGCGGGGTTGCCCCTTATCCCCTTTCAGGCGACGCACCGAATCATCGTCGTTCACCGCAAGAATCAGGCGGTCGCCGAGGGCGCGCGCCTGTTGCAGATAGGTGACGTGGCCGGCATGGAGGATGTCGAAACAGCCGTTGGTCATGACGATGCGCTCACCCGCCGCGCGTGCCCGCGCCACCAGGGCCAGCAGATCGTCTTCCGCGACGGCGCCGCGCCGAATCGGCAGGTGTTCTTCCATTGCCGCCATCAATTCGGCGGGAGACACGGTGGCTGTGCCCAGCTTGCCGACCACCACGCCGGCGCCCAGGTTGGACAGCACCACTGCCTCGTGCATCGACTCGCCCGCCGCCAGCGCGGCGGCCAGCACCGCCACCACGGTATCGCCGGCGCCGGTCACGTCGTAGACCTCGCGCGCGCGGGTGGGCAAATGCACCGGCGCGTGGCCGCGTTGCAACAGGCACATGCCCTTCTCGCTACGGGTCACCAGAAGGGCTTCGAGATCGAGCGCATCGCGCAAGGCGCAACCCTTGGCGGCCAGATCGGCGTCATCCAGCACCGGCCCCACCACCGCCTCGAACTCCGACTGGTTCGGCGTCAGCAGGGTCGCGCCGCGATAGCGCTCGAACGCCGTGCCCTTGGGGTCGACCACCACCGGCAGGCCACGTTCGCGCGCGGCGCGGATCAGGGGCTGGGTATCGCGCAGCACCCCCTTGGCGTAATCGGACAACACCACCGCTCTCGCCCGCGGCAAGGCTTGCAGGTAGCGATCGAGAATGCCGCTGCCGTCACAGGCTTTGAAGCCATCCTCGAAATCCAGGCGGATGAGTTGCTGGTGTTTGGAAAGAATGCGCAGCTTGGTGATGGTGCGGCTGCCGGGAACCGAGACGAAGTCGCTGGAGACCCCTTGCGCGGCGAGGCGATCCGCAAGCAGGCCAGCCTCGGCATCCTCGCCCACCAGGCCGACCAGCGCCACGGAAGCGCCCAGCGCGGCGGCGTTGAGCGCCACGTTGGCGGCGCCGCCGGGGCGCAATTCGTCGTCTTCCACCTTGACCACCGGCACCGGCGCTTCCGGCGAAATGCGTGACGTCGAACCCTGCCAGTAGCGGTCCAGCATCACATCGCCCACGACCAGCACCGAGGCGGCGGAAAAATCAGGCAGTTTCAAGTGCATGGGCGGGAAATTGGATGGTTGAAGGGTGGTTAAATCGGCGCGTATATTACTTGCGTCAATTCTACTTGCGCCAACCCGCCATGCCTTCGATTTCAGCCACGATTTCAGCCACACTCGACGCCCATCTGGAAGCCATCAGGGTGCTTCGGACACAAGAAGCCACGATTCAGGAACTCGGCGCATATCTGGTCACTTGCCTGCGCGACGGCAACCGTATCTTTCTCTGCGGCAACGGCGGCAGCGCGGCGGATGCCCAGCACATCGCCGCTGAAATGGTCTGTCGTTTCGAGACCAACCGCCGTGCCCTCCCCGCCATCGCGCTGACCACCGATACCTCCGCGCTCACCGCCATCGCCAACGATTTCGGTTATGAGCGCGTGTTCGCGCGCCAGGTCGAAGCCTTGGCGCGTCCCGGCGATTTGCTGATCGGCATTTCCACCAGCGGCAACAGCGGCAACATCATCGCCGCCGTGGAACAGGCGAGAGACATGGGCGTCGCCACGCTCGGCCTGCTCGGCGGCGACGGTGGCAAACTGCGCGGCCTGGTCGACCACGAGATGCGGGTGCCGGTACGCGAAACCGCTCGCGTCCAGGAATGCCACATCCTCATCGGCCACATCTGGTGCAGCATGATCGACGAAGCTTTCGCGGAGCCTTTGTAACGCCGGCATCCTCGGATCGCGTCCGGGGCAGGCTCTTGCCGGCGTCTTTGAAAACAGCCGGCTGGAAGCCGGCGCTACAAACCCCCTCACCCCATGTCCTCTCCCGCCATCCTCTCCGTCTCCGAACTCAACCGCCTTGCCCGCCTGGCGCTGGAAAAGGCGCTGCCGTCGTGCTGGGTGGCGGGGGAAATATCCAATCTCACCCGTGCCTCGTCCGGGCACTGGTATTTCACCCTCAAGGACGCCCAGGCCGGGGTGCGCTGCGCCATGTTCCGCAACCGCAACCAGTTCGTCGACTGGCAGCCGCGCGAGGGTGACCGGGTGGAAGTGCGCGCGCAGCCGACCTTGTATGAAGCGCGCGGCGACTATCAACTCATCGTCGAGGCCATGCGCCGCGCCGGTACCGGCGCATTGTTCGAGGCTTTCCTGAAGCTGAAGGCGAAGCTGGAACAGGAAGGCCTGTTCGCGCCGGAACGCAAACGCGCCCTCCCCCCCTACCCGCGCGCCATCGGTGTCATCACCTCAGCGCAGGCCGCCGCGCTGCGCGATGTCCTCACCACCCTGAAACGGCGCTGGCCGGCCGCCGCCGTGGTGCTCTACCCCACCCCGGTGCAGGGTGCCGAGGCGCCCGCCGGTTTGCGTGCCGCCCTGGCCCACGCCGCCCGCCGCAGGGAATGCGATGTCCTGCTGCTGGTGCGCGGCGGCGGCAGCCTGGAAGACCTGTGGGCGTTCAACGACGAAGGCCTCGCGCGCGCCATCGCCGCCAGCCCGATTCCGCTGGTCAGCGGCGTCGGCCACGAAACCGACTTCACCATCGCGGATTTCGTCGCCGACCTGCGCGCGCCCACCCCCACCGGCGCCGCCCAGCTCGCCACCCCGGACCGCGAAGAACTCGCGCAGCACCTCGGCCACCTGAACCGGCGCCAGATCCACGCGCGGCGCCGCCAGTTCGAGTCGCTGGCCCAGCGCCTCGACGGCCTCACCCGGCGCTTGCGCCATCCCGCGCAGCACCTGGCGGCACAACGGCAACATCTGGATCATCTGGCCAACCGCCTGCGCCTGGCACGGCTCGCCCAGTTGGCGCGCGCACAGCAAAGGGTCGACCGCCTCAACGAACGGCTCGGCGCGGGCAAACCCAACCCGGCCGCTTTGCGAGAACGGGTGCAACGGCTACAAACCACCCTCGCACGAACCTGGGCCGGCCACCCGGACCGCAATCGTCTGGCCACCCTCACCGCCCACCTCGGCCATCTAAACCCGCAAGCGGTGCTGGAACGCGGTTACAGCATCACCCGCGACGCGCAAGGCCGCGTGGTCAGGGAGGGTGCCTTGCTGAAAGAAGATGAACGCCTCGATTTGACCTTCGCCCACGGCGGCGCGACAGCCAGGGTCACGCGAGGAACATAGCGCCGGCGAACCACAGCTCAGAGTCTGTGAATTATTTCAAACGGCCGGGAAAACCCGCCGTCATTCCCGCGAACGCGGGAATCCAGCCGTAGGTTGGGCAAAGCGAAGCGTGCCCAACAGCGCGACGGTTCGTTGGGCACGCTTCGCTTTGCCCAACCTACGTCACTGTGAATTATTTCAAACGGCCGGGAAAACCCGCCGTCATTCCCGCGTTCGCGGGAATGACGGCTATTTTTGGCGCCGGCATTGCTTCACACCCGCTCAGCTCTTCACACCCAGCAGTTCGCGCAGATGGGCCTGCGCGTCGAAGCCGCGACCGCGCCGGATGCGTCGCTTGTAGCTACCGTCCGGCTGCATTTCCCATGACCGCATGTTGTCTTTCAGGTAGGGCTTGAGGCCTTCGTTGATGACCCGCTTCTTCAGCTTCGGGTCGAGCAGCGGGAAGCCGGTTTCGATGCGGCGGAAGAAGTTGCGATCCATCCAGTCGGCGCTGGCCAGCCAGACGTCTTCCTGGCCACCGTTCCAGAAATAGAAGATGCGGTGATGTTCCAGGAAGCGGCCGATGATGGAGCGCACCCGGATGTTTTCCGACAGGCCGGGAATACCCGGCTTCAGCGCGCATACCCCGCGCACGATCAGATCCACCTGCACCCCGGCCTGGCTGGCTTCGTAGAGCGCGGAGATGACCCGGGCTTCGAGCAGGGAATTCATCTTGGCGACGATGATCGCCTTCTCGCCGGCGCGGGCACGTTCGGTCTCGTTGCGGATGGACTGCATCATGCGCGGGTGCAGGGTGAACGGCGATTGCAGCAGGTGTTTGTGCTCATGCGCGCGGCCCAGGCCGGTGAGCTGCATGAACACGTCATTCACGTCCTGGCATACCTCGGGATGGCAGGTCATCAGGCCGAAATCGGTATAGAGACGGGCGGTGCGCGGGTGGTAGTTGCCGGTGCCCAGATGCGCGTAGCGCTTCAATTTGCCATTTTCCCTGCGCACCACCAGCGCCAGCTTGGCGTGAGTCTTGTAGCCGACCACGCCATAGACCACATGGGCGCCGGCCTTTTCCAGTTGTTCCGCCCAGTTGATGTTGGCTTCCTCGTCGAAGCGCGCCATCAGTTCCACCACGCAAGTAACTTCCTTGCCGCGTTGCGCGGCCGTAATCAAATGGCGCATCAATTCGGAATCGGTGCCGGTGCGGTACACGGTCTGGCGGATTGCCAACACGTCGGGGTCCGCCGCCGCCTCATGGATAAAGTCGATCACCGGCTGGAACGATTGGTAAGGGTGGTGCAGCAGGATGTCGCCGGCGGCGATGGCCTGGAAGGTGCTGGGATACTTGGCGAATTGCGCCGGGAAACCGGGCGTGAACGGCGGGAATTTCAGGTCCGGGCGATCCACCTGGTCCGGCACCCCCATCATCCGCACCAGGTTGACCGGGCCGCGCACCTGATAGAGGTCGTCGCGGCCCAACTCGAACTGCTTCAAGAGGAACTGCATCATTTCCTCGGAACAGTTGTCGGCCACTTCCAGGCGCACGGCGTCGCCGTAGTGGCGATGCGGCAATTCGCCTTGAAGCTGTTCGCGCAGGTTCTTGTTCTCTTCGTCGTCGACGAACAGATCGGAATTGCGGGTGACGCGGAACTGGTAGCAACCCCGTATTTCCATGCCGGAAAACAGTTCGCCGACATGGGCATGGAGGATGGAAGAAAGAAACACGAAGCCGTTTTCATGGCCGGCAATCGCGTCGGGCAGCATGATTACCCGAGGCAACGAGCGCGGCGCCTGCACCACGGCACGGTCGGAATTGCGCCCGAAGGCATCCTTGCCGGACAGCTCCACGGCGAAGTTGAGGCTCTTGTTCAGGACATTGGGGAACGGGTGCGCCGGGTCCAGGCCGATGGGGGTGAGCACCGGCATCAGTTCGTTGAAAAAGAAGTCGCGGATCCAGGCCGCCTGTTCCTCATTCCAGTGGGTACGGCGCACGAAACGGATGTCCTGCTCGGCCAGGGCCGGAATCACCTCGTTGTTGAACAGGTCGTACTGGCGCGCCACCAGCGCATGTGAAACCCGTGCCACTTCCCTGAACGCACGGCGAGCGGTGAGGCCGTCCGGCCCGGTCAAGGAGGGGTTGAGGTGAATCTGCTCTTTCAGCCCGGCCACCCGCACCTCGAAGAACTCATCCATGTTGCTGGAGAAAATGCACAGGAAACGCAGGCGTTCCAGCAAAGGTGTGGTGGGATCTTCCGCCTGCGCCAGCACGCGGCGGTTGAATTCGAGCAGGCCCAGTTCGCGGTTGATGAGGAGATCGGTGATCGGCTGTGGACTCATGAGGTGCCTGTAACATGAAAAAACCGGGGTGATGCTACCCTCAAGCGGAGATGCCATCTATCGCGCCCTGAACCGTCATTGATGAAGCCCCTACCCTTCGGTATCCCGCGCAGGGACGTAGGATGTCTCTCGCCTGTTTCAGGGTGACTTTTGGACAGCATCATGGAAATCGAACTCAAGCTCGCGCTCTACCCCGCCTTCGCCACCCGCTTCAAGCGGCATCCTCTTCTGGCCGGTATCAAGGCGGAGCGGCACACGCTGCACAGCATTTATTTCGACACCCCCGACTTCGCCCTCACTCGCCGCAAGATCGCCTTGCGCCTGCGCCGCGTGGGCTACCACTGGGTGCAAACGCTGAAAGCCGCCGCGCCCTCGGTGGGCGCCTTGAGCAGCCGCCCGGAATGGGAAGCGCAGGTGATGGGCAACACTCCGGACCTGGCCGTGCTGGCGCCGGAGGCACTGGCACTGCTCGCGGACATCGACCTTGGCCGATTGGCGCCGGTGTTCGTCACCGACGTGCGGCGCAGCACCTGGCAGGTGGTCGTGGGCGAGACCGCGATGGAAATTGCTTTGGACCAGGGTGAGGTTCGCGCTGAAGAAGCAATCAGCTCGATTTCTGAAATCGAACTCGAACTGAAAGCCGGCCCGCCGGATGGCTTGTTTACCGCCGCCCTCAGCCTGCTCGAACGGATACCGCTCAGCATCGATTCACGCAGCAAGGCGGCCATCGGCTACCGTCTCGCCGGCGCGGTGCAAATGGCACCGACGAAAGCAAGCTGGCCCAAGCTGGACCCCGCGCAGGCGGCTGGCCTGGCCTGGACCCGCCTGGTCGAAGCGGCCCTGGCGCAGTTGGTGGATAACCTGCCCGGCTTTCTCGAACAACCGGAAGACATCGAATACCTGCATCAGGTCCGGGTCGCCCTGCGCCGACTAATGAGCCTGGCGCGCCTGCTGGCTCAGCTTTCACAACCCGACCCGGCCTGGCTCGCCCCCCTGCGCGAACACATGGCGGTGCTGAACCCGGCACGCGATTGGGATGTGTTCCTGTGGGAAACCCTGCCGCGTCTGGATTTGCCGCACGACCCAGCCTTTCAGGCGAGCGCCCTTGCGCTGGCGGCGGCAGCGCGCCAGGCCGCGCAAGGCGCGCTGGCTTCCGCCGCATTCACGCGGGTCGTGCTGCAACTGGGCCAGGCGCTGTTGACACCACCGGCCACCAGCAAACATGCCAGCGCATGGGCCGCCAAGGCGCTCGAACAGCGCTGGAAAGACGTTCAGCGGCGTGGCGCGGCGCTGTCCGACAGCGACCAGGCGGTAGACGATGTGACCGCGCGCCACCGCCTGCGCATCGCGGTGAAGAAGTTGCGCTATGCCGGCGATGCCCTGGCCAATCTTTATGGTCAGCGCGGCAAGGCCACCCTGGCCGGCCTGGAGAAGGTTCAGGAAAGCCTGGGCGCGCTCAACGACCTGGCGGTGGCGGAGCGACTCATGCAGGCACTCGCCCTGGCTCACCCGGAAAGCGCATTCAGCGCCGGCCACGTGGTCGGCGCGTTGAGCGCATCCACACACACCGGCTCACGGCGGCGGATAGCGCGCGAACTGGCCGCGATCAAGCCGTTCTGGCGAAAGTAGCCCCTTACGGCTCAAGTCTTCACATTTCATGAGCCAATTTGTAGCCCGGATGCAGCGAAGGCGGAATCCGGGAAACGCGCCACCTCCCTTCCCGGATTCCGCCTTCGCTGCATCCGGGCTACTTGTTTGCGTGCTTATCCGGTTGTCTCCCAAGCCCACTACCGGTAGTGACGTAGGTTGGGCGTCGCTGCGCGTGCCCAACGAACCGCCGCGATGTTGGGCACGCTTCGCTTTGCCCAACCTACGGCGCTGTATGCCCCTCTGTGATCCGACCTATATCGAATGATCATTCCGTGCGCCCTCAAGAAATGATCTGTGCTACCGATAACCCGCAGGAGCAAAACCGGTAGGAGAACAGCAATGTCTGGGCAGCACCACATCCTGATCGTCGACGACGACGCCATCAACATCAAAATCGCCAGGCATTTGCTGGGCGAGTCCGCCTACCGCTACAGCACCGCCGGCAATGGGATCGAGGCGCTGGCGCGTATCGCGGCTGACAAACCGGATGTCATTCTGCTCGACATCCTGATGCCTGAACTGGATGGCCTGGAAACCTGCCGCCGGGTTCGCGCCGACCCCGCCAACGACGGCATCACCCTCCTCTTCGTCACTTCCCAGGACGACCCGGAAACCCGCCTTTCCGCCTATGACGCCGGTGGCGACGACATCCTCGCCAAACCCATCAGCGCGCAAGTCATACGCCACAAGGTCGAAAGTGCCCTGAAAAACCGCGAGATGGTCGCCGGACTGCGCCGGGAAATCGACGCTACCCGTGGCATGTTGATGACCAGCCTGAGCACAACCGGTGAATACGGCGTGGTCATGCACACCCTGCGCAACTCCCTGCCCTGCCGCAGCCTCGGCGAACTCGCTGAAGTCCTGCTGCAAGCACTGGACCATTACGGCCTCAGAGGCGCAATTCAGCTTCGTACTCCGGACAGCATCCTCACCCTCAACAGTGAGCGCCGCTCCAGCCCGATCGATCAGGAAATGCTGCGCAACCTGTCGCTGGAGAACCGCCACATCGTCGACTACGGCAACCGATCCGTCTTCTGTTACCCCAATGTGGCGCTGCTGGTGCGCAACATGTCGCTGGACAACCCGGAGGTATACGGCCGCATGAAGGACAACCTGGCCCTGCTCGCGGAAGGCGCGGAATTCCGCCTGTCGGCGATGGTGGAAGAACTGCGCATGCGCAGCGAACGCGCCAACCTGGTCACCGGCGCCGCTTTGCTCAACCACGTTCTGTCGCAGGTGGATACGCAATACAAACGCGGCCAGTCCGAAATGTCGGCCATCTTCAGTGAGCTGGAACAAACGCTGGAAAAATCCTTTGCCGGCCTCGCGCTCACCGAAGACCAGGAACAGGGAATGAAGAACATCGTTCGCCCCCTCACCGCCCGTGTCGCTGCCCTGTATGAGCGCGGCGAAGCGCTCGACTGGCAACTGGCCGGCGCGCTGGAAACCCTGCGCACCAGCCTGAGCGAAAGCGGCGCGCCGGAGTAATTCCTGTTCCGCAGCGACGCCCAACCTACGGCTTTCACAAGCAAGCATTAATGCCCCCGTTTCCCAGCGCCATGGGATTGCTCGCCCCTTATCCGCCGCCACCCGTGAGGTAAAGTCGCGCGCTTGTGCCAGTCGGCATCAGAACGCAAACCAGACCCCTCATGGCCATCAGGAAATCCGACCACTCTTCCTCCCTCTGGGCCTCCTGCGACGAGTTGCGCGGGGGCATGGATGCCAGCCAGTACAAGGACTACGTCCTGTTCATGCTGTTCATCAAGTACATCAGCGATAAGTACGGTAACAGCGACGACTTTGCGCCTCCGGTGACCATTCCGCCGGGCGCCAGCTTCAAGGACATGATCGCGCTCAAGGGCAAGAGCGACATCGGCGACAAGATCAACACCCAGATCATCGCGCCGCTGGTCGAGGCCAATGCCCGCCTGGCGAAAAGCGACTTCCCCGACTTCAACGACCCCAACAAGCTCGGCGAAGGCCGGGACATGGTGGAGAAGCTCTCCAACCTGGTCGGCATCTTCCAGAAGCCCGAGCTGGATTTCTCGCAGAACCGCGCCGAGCACGACGATATCCTCGGCCTGCCGGCCAACCTGTTCTACAGCACCGGCATTCCCGCCTGCATTCTGGTGCTGGACAAGGAAAACGCCACCGCCCGCAAGGGTGTATTCATGATCGATGCCAGCAAGGGCTACATCAAGGACGGCAACAAGAACCGCCTGCGCGAGCAGGACCTCCACCGCATCGTCGATACCTTCACCCGCCAAGACGATAGCGAGCCGCGCTACGCCCGCAGGGTGCCGCTCAGTGAAATTGCCGACGCCAGGAACGACTACAACCTCAACCTGCCGCGCTACATCGACAGCACCGCCCCGGAAGACCTGCAGGACATCGACGGCCACCTGCGCGGCGGCATCCCCGAGCGTGACCTCGACGCAACGGACAACAAACTCGCCGACTACTGGCAGGTGCTGCCCGGCGTGCGCTCCGTGCTTTTCTCCCCTCGCCCTTTGGGATACCGAAGGGTAGGGGCTTCATCAGAGGGGCCGGGGGTGAGGGAGCGCCCTGGCTATAACTACCTGCGCTTGCCGATTGCCGAGGTCAAGCCCGCCATCTTTGGCCACGCCGAATTCACCGCCTTCAACCAGACCACCACCCAACGCTTCGCCGACTGGCGCGCCGCCGTCACCCCGCAGCTCACCGGCTTCGCCAAGGACGGCCACCCCAAGGCGTTGATCGAAGGTATCGCCGAGGCGCTGCTCGCCACCTTCAAGCCCGCGCCGCTGCTCGACGCCTACGACATCTACCAGCACCTGATGGACTACTGGGCCGAGGCCCTACAGGACGACGCCTACCTGATCGCCGCCGACGGCTGGGTCGCCATGCCGGCCCGTATTGTCGAAACCGACAAGAAGGGCAAGCGCAAGGACAAGGGCTGGGCCTGTGACCTGATCCCCAAAGCGCTGATCGTCGCCCGCTACTTCGCCAGCGAGCAGGCCGCCATCGAAGCCAAACAGGCCGAGTTGGAAACCGCCACCGCCAGCCTGGCCGAACTGGAAGAGGAACACAGCGGCGATGACGCCGTGTTCTCCGGCTTCGACAGCATCACCGCCGCCGCCGTGAAAGACCGCATCCGCGAGATCGGCGGCGACCGGGAGTACGTCGATGAGCTACGGGTGCTCAAGCAGTGGCTGGGATTCAGCGAGCAGATCGCTACCCACAAGAAAAAGGCCAAGGAACTCGAAGCCGCCCTCGACAAGCTGGCCTACGAGAAATATCCCAAGCTCACCGAAGCCGAAATCAAGACGCTGGTGGTGGACGACAAGTGGATGGCGCGCCTGTCCGCCGCCGTACAGGGCGAACTGGATCGCGTCTCGCAGACCCTCACCGGCCGCATCCGCGAACTGGCCGAACGCTACGCCACGCCGCTGCCGCAGCTCACCGAGGAGGTGGCGACGCTGGCCGCCCGTGTCGAGGCGCACCTGAAAGTGATGGGATTTAAGCCATGACCCGCTATTCCCTTGTGCTTCCCGCCGACTATGCAGCCTGGCTGGTCGAACTGAAAAGCCGCATTGCCGGTGCCCGGCAACGCATTGCCCTGGCCGCCAACGCCGAACAGATTCAGTTCTATCACGAGCTTGGTAGCGACATCCTCGACCGCCAGGCGAGCCAAGGCTGGGGCGCAAAGGTCATTGACCATCTTTCCGCAGACCTGCGCGCAGCCTTCCCTGACATGAAAGGGTTGTCCAGCTCAAATCTCAAATACATGAGGTACTTTGCCCAGGAATGCCCCGACCGCCAATTTGGTCAGCAGTCTGCTGACCAATTGCCCTGGTTCCATACCGTGACCCTGCTAACCCAAGTACGCGACGCCGAAGAACGAGCCTGGTACGCACGTCAGGCCGTTGTCCAAGCGTGGTCGCGCGACACACTGACCGTCCAGATTCGCAGCCGCTTGCATCAGCGCCAAGGCGCGGCGCTCACCAATTTCGAACAGCGTCTCCCGGCCCCCCTGGCTGGGCTGACTACGCAGATTCTCAAAGACCCCTACCACTTCGACTTCTTGGGGCTTGGCAATGAAGCGCATGAGCGCGACATCGAGAACGCACTGGTTCGCCACATCACCCGTTTCCTGCTTGAACTCGGTGCCGGCTTCGCATTTGTCGGTCGGCAGTATCGACTCGAAGTGGAGGGTGAGGAATTTTTCATCGACCTGCTTTTCTATCACACCCGGCTCAAGTGCCATGTTGTGGTTGAACTGAAAGCCACCGCCTTCAAACCCGAGCATGCCGGCCAACTCAACTTCTATCTTGCCGCTGTAGACGCCCAGATCAAGGCGCCTGACGACAAACCCACGATCGGTTTGCTGCTGTGCAAAACCAAGAAGCGACTGATAGCCGAATATGCCCTCTCGGGAATCGACAAACCGATGGGCATCGCCGAATACCAATTGGTCAAGGCGTTACCCACCCCCTTGGACACCTGTTTGCCGAGCATCGAAGCGCTTGAGGAAGCGCTGTCTCGCGAACTTGGCGAGGGCGAAGCGTGAGCGGCTACCCCATAAGTCAGAAGCCTTCTCACCCATTGAGTTGGTCGCGCTATGGCATGAGCCGGGTGTCCCCTGTCGCCGTCCTGCCAGTGCCGACTTTTGTGGAAATGGCCAAACGCTACGCCACGCCGCTACCGCAACTCACCGACGAGGTGGCGATGCTGGCTGTCCGCGTGGAGGAACATTTGAAAAAAATGGGGTTCCAGTCATGAGCAAAACCAAAAAAGACATCATGAGCGTACAAGGTGCGGTGATCGGCATCGTCCAAAGGGACAACAACGATTACATCAGTCTTACTGACATTGCCAAATACAAAAACCCGGACCATGCCGACGACGTGATCCGAAACTGGCTACGCAACCGCAACACGCTGGAACTTCTTGGCGTATGGGAAAGGCTCAATAACCCGAGTTTTAATCCCGTCGAATTCGACGGGATTAAAACTCGGGCCGGGCTGAACAGCTTCACGTTGACGCCCAAGCAGTGGATCGAACAGACCCGCGCCATCGGTATCGTCTCTCAGGCTGGCCGCTACGGTGGCACCTATGCCCACAAGGACATCGCGTTCGAGTTCGCCTCCTGGGTCTCTGTCGAATTCAAGCTCTACCTGATCAAGGAATTCCAGCACCTCAAGGACGACGAAAACCGCCGCCTGTCGCAAGCCTGGAACCTCAATCGCACCCTCTCCAAGCTCAACTACCGCATCCACACCGACGCCATCCGCGAGCACCTGATACCGCCGGAAATTTCCCCCGCCCAGGCCGCCTTCACCTACGCCAGCGAGGCCGACCTGCTCAACGTGGCCCTGTTCGGCCAGACTGCCAAACAATGGCGCGACGCCAACCCGGCGCTGGATGGCAACATGCGCGACCACGCCGGCATCGAACAACTGCTGGTGCTGGCCAACATCGAAGCCATGAACGCCGAGTTCATCCACATGAACCTGCCGCAAGGCGAGCGGCTCACGCGCCTAAACCAGATCGCCATTCGCCAGATGCGCACGCTCACGGCGGCGCCGGCCAACGCGCTACCGGGCACCAAGGATGAACAGCCGTGAACGGTTACCCCGAGCTCCTGAAGTCCGTGAACGCACTCGCCAGTGAGTTGCAAGGTCTGCAAGCCGTCGCCGTGGCCCAATACACGCCGCTGGTGGAAACCCTCATCGCCACTGGCAGCCGCGATGTCCAGCAGATCGAATGGACGCTCGACGGCCTGCTGGATTTCTGCAGCCACGGCCCGGCGCTCCATCTTTACCGCCGCCTCTGCCGCCATTACTTCGCCATCGACCCGGTTGCCACGGCCAGCTACATCAACGCCTACCGCGAAATGTGGGACTCCGACGAGGAGCTAGCATGAGCCACCTCCCCAATCTCCCCCTGACCAGCGAGATCGAAACCCGCCGCGTGCTCAAGAAACTGGCTTTGGCGCACAAGGCGCTGGCCGAATTCAAGGGCGTGACCGCCTCCATGCCCAACCAGAGCATTCTGGTCAGCACGCTGTCGCTACAGGAAGCCAAAGACAGCTCGGAAATAGAAAACATCATCACCACCCACGACGACATTTACCGCAGCGACAACGCCAGCCGCCACTTCGTCACCCTGGCCGCCAAGCAAGTACATAACTACGCGGCCGCCCTGCGTGCCGGTTTCGAGCAGGTCAAACGCACAGGCCTGATCACCCTGAACGACATCCTGACCATCCAGGCCGGCATCGAAGAAAACAGCGCCGGTTTCCGCAAATTGCCCGGAACTGCCCTGAAGAACGACCAGACCGGCGAAACCGTCTACACCCCGCCGCAACACCCGGACGACATCGCCGCCTTGATGGGCAATCTGGAAAGTTTCATCAACACGCCCGACCTCTGCGACTGGGACCCGCTCACCAAAATGGCGGTGATCCACCACCAGTTCGCGAGCATCCATCCGTTTTACGACGGCAACGGCCGCACCGGGCGCGTCATCAACATCCTCTACCTCGTGCAACAGGGGCTGCTCGACACCCCCATGCTCTACCTCTCGCGCTACATCAACCAGCACAAGGCCGACTACTACCGCCTGCTGCAAGCCGTGCGCGAAGCGGATGACCCGCTCGCCGGTTGGCAGGCCTGGCTCCTGTTCATGCTCGAAGGCATCGAACAAACCGCCGTGCAGACCACCCGACTGGTCATCGACATCAAGGCGCTGATGCAAGCGCACAAACACCGCCTGCGCACCGAGCTGCCCAAGATCTACAGCCAGGACCTCATCAATAACCTGTTCCGGCATCCTTACACCAAGATCGACTTCGTCATGGCCGAACTGATGGTTCACCGCAATACCGCCAGCAAATATCTGGACGAACTGGTTCGTATTGGCCTGCTGTCCAAACACAAGCTGGGCAAGGACAACTACTACCTCAATGACACCTTGTTTGCGCTGCTGCACGCCGTCGGTAGCCGCGAGACAGGAGAAGCCGCTTGAGTACGACGGCCACACAAAATCGGGATAATTTGTGCATGAGCGGCACAACATGCACACGAAATTCTGTTTTCTTGTGTGCATTGAAGGGGCATGTCACCGAAACCGCGCTTTTGGGTGCATGTCGGGTGGGGTCGATAGGTGACGCGAGTGGTGACGAAAATGAATGAACCGCTAACGGTTAGCGAAGCGTCCGCCAGTTACCAGGTCACGCTGGATACGCAGCGCGTCAGGCCGGGGTATTTGTGCCCGCAAGGGTACAAGCAGACGGAGGTGGGGGTTATTCAATCCTCTCAACTTAAACAATCCCCCCTCAAGTGGTTGATTTGTATCCATGTTTCCGATGCGGCTTAGGATGAGCGGGTCTGGGTTTAGTGGCTCCGGCCACGAAGCGGATCAGGTTTTTTGCCAACTCCGCGAACACGGTCATAACTTGCTCGGTA
>JAUYFG010000213.1 GCA_030690985.1 Pseudomonadota bacterium | reverse complement strand
TGGCCCGTAGGTTGGGCAAAGCGCAGCGTGCCCAACATGGCGGCGGATTGTTGGGCACGCTACGCTTTGCCCAACCAGCGAACTTTGCCCAACCTACGGACTGCGTTATATCGAGGGGCACGCTGGTTGCGGCTTCCAGCTTTCTTTCCCGCCACCTGAAGATGGCCCGTAGGTTGGGCAAAGCGCAGCGTGCCCAACATGGCGGCGGATTGTTGGGCACGCTACGCTTTGCCCAACCTACGGACTTACGACGGGATCCATTCATGACCTTCACGCTGCTCATTGCCGAAGACGATGCCGTCCAGGCCAAACTGCTGGCTCGCGTCGCCGCCGAAGCGGGTTTCGATGTCGCCGTCCTGGCCGACGGTGTTGCCGCATTGGCCGAGTTGCGCACCAGCCCGCCGGACGCCCTGTTCACCGATCTGCGCCTGCCTGGCGCCGATGGCCTCGCCCTGATCGCCGCCGCGCGCGAGGCGGATGCCGCCATGCCGGTGATTCTCGCCACCGGCTATGCCACCGCGCACAACGCGGTCGAAGCCTTCCATCTGGGCGTCATGGACGTGCTGTTCAAGCCGCTGGAACTGGATGCGTTGAGGCTGACCTTCAAGCGCCTGCGCGAAAGCCTGGCGCAACGCCGCCGCATCGACCAGCTCACTGCCCAAATCTCCGCGCAACTCGCCACGCATGCCGCGCCGCCCTTGATGGACAGCCGCGCGCCGGCGATGAAACAGTGTTTGCAACTGGCCGCCCAGGTGGCCGACAAGGACTTGCCGGTGTTGTTGGAAGGCGAGACCGGCGCCGGCAAGGGCGTGGTGGCGGCCCACATTCACGGCCTTTCAAACCGCCGCGACGGCCCCTTTCTCACCCTCAACTGCGGCGCGCTGCCCGCCACGCTGCTGGAATCCGAGTTGTTCGGCTTCGAGAAGGGCGCCTTCTCCGGCGCCATCGCGCGCAAGCCCGGCCTGCTGGAACTGGCCCACGGCGGCACCCTGTTTCTGGACGAAATCAACAGCACCAGCCTGGATGCCCAGACCCGCTTACTGCAATTCATCCAGGAGAAACGCCTGATGCGCCTGGGCGGCGTCAAGGCCATCGACGTCGATGTGCGCCTGATCCTGGCCAGCAACCGGCCCCTGAAGGAAGAAGTCGCCGCTGGCCGCTTCCGCCAGGATCTCTATTTCCGCGTCAACATTTTTCCCATCCCGATGCCCGCGCTGCGCGAACGACGGGAGGACATCCCGGCCCTGGCCGAGTATTTCCTCGCCCGCCACGGCCGCGCCCTCAACCCCAATGTGCGCGTGATCGACCCCGAGGCGGTGAGGCGGCTGGCAGCCTATGACTGGCCGGGCAACGTGCGCGAACTGGAAGGTGTGATCCAGCGCGCCCTGGTGCTCGCGGGTGGCGAGAGCATCGGCCTGGCCGACCTGCCCGCCGACTTGCGACCCATGCCAGTCAGCCTTCAGGCCGTTCCCTGGCCCGCCGAAGCGACCCTGGCCGAAGTGGAAATGGCCTGGATTGTCTTGGTACTGGAGCGTTGCGGCGGCAACCGCACGCAGGCGGCGCGGCAACTGGGCATCGACCCGGCGACCTTATGGCGCAAGCTGAAAGAACGCGAAAGCCGGTTTTCCGGTTTTGGCGGCTCTGAGTACAAGCAGCCGTGATACTGTGAATCATGGCTGATGTGAAAATATTCGATGATTCCCACAAGATTTCCGACAAGCGCGGCAATGGGAAGCTGCGCCGGGAAGTCTGGGTTGATGGGGCTACAGGACGAGTTACCCGGTACAACCTGGCCTACATCAACCACAACCTTTACGCAGGCGACAACGGGCGTGTGGTGGGTTACGACAACGCCCATGATGGCCACCATCGCCACTATTTCGGTGTCGTGGAACCTGTCGAGTTTGTCAGTTTCGAAAACATTGAAGAACGCTTTGAACAAGACTGGATTGCCATGAAGGACAGCAAATGAACAAGCTCACCATCAAGACCGGAACGGAAAAAGACTTCTTCAAGCGTGGCCGCCATTTAGCCAAAGCGGCGGATCTTGGCGAGCAGCTACCTGATGAGCGCATCATCAGCTTTGAAGATCCCGCTGAAGTAATGAAGCTCATCACGGCTGCTCGCTTGGCGCTGTTCCGTGAGGTGAAAGAAATGCCCGGTTCGATTACGCAAATCTCGGAACGGCTACATCGAGATCGTAGCGCCGTGAAGCGCGATGTCGATGAATTGGCGCGAGCAGGACTGGTGACAATTGCCGACATGGTTCTGCCCGGCCACGGACGGATGAAGGAAGTCCGAGCGACCGCAAATCGGTTCATCCTACAGGCCGAGGTGGTTTAACGACGCTGGGCCACCTTTTTGGTGGCTCCCAGAAAAAATTCGTGTTCTGCCACGCCAAGGTCATGGACACATTCCGGGGTGGAGGCCATCGACACTCTGGCGGAGCGCCACTGCGAGGCCGGCAAACGCCTGCAACTGCCTTTTGCAGGATGGTTGACGGCAAAGTGTGTCTCAGGCCCGAGGGGTTGCGTTGGGTCGATGCGGCGGCGGCACGCCGGCAGCGCTGAATCCGGGCCTTGCAAAATGCAAGGCCCTTGCGTTTCGCGGCTGGGGAGTCCTTCCAGGCAAGCGGTAACACCCTGTTTTCATACGGCTCTACCTGCTGGCATGGAATTCGCATTGGTTGACGCCATCGTGTCCCTGATGGCCACCCATGCCCGACTTCCAACTGCCTGCACCTCCCTTGCCCACAGCCCTGCCTGCCGACCTGCTGGCTCAGGCGCAGACGGTGGATCTGGCCCGGGGCGAACATCTGTTCCGCCAGGGCGACGCCATGTACCACGTTGCCTTCGTGCTGGAGGGGGAAATGAAGGCGGTGCGGCATCTGCCGGACGGGGTCGAATGCGTGATGCTGCGCGCCCGCGCGGGGGAACTGTTCGCTGAATCGGGTATGGCGGATAACCAATACCGCTGCGACGGCATCGCCGTGGGCGCGGTGCGCTTGGCCATGTTGCCGGTAAAGGCCCTGCGCGCCGCTTTAGGCGGCGAGGACAGCCTGGCCTATGGCTTCTGCATGGCCGTGGCGCGCCAAGCGCGCAAACAATGTTCACGGCAAGAGCGCCTGCGCCTGAAACGCGCCCGCGACAGGGTGCTGCACTTCCTGGCTTGCGAGGGCGGCGGCGAAGGCGTGGTGCAGTGGTCCGCCCACCTGTCCGAACTGGCCGCCGAACTGGGCCTGGAGCGGGAAACCCTGTACCGCACCCTGGCTGCCCTGGACGCCGAAGGGCTGCTGCGGCGCACGGAAAACCAGTTGCGTCTGCTGTCCGGCACCGACTGATTACGATCATATGGCCCGTCCACGCCCCCCTATACATTCACCCGCCGTCCGGCAACAACCCAAGGAGACAACATGAAGCGCACCCTTATTGCCGCCCTGTTCGCGGGCCTCGCCTTCGCTGGCACCAGCGCCCAGGCCCTGACCAGCATTTCCAAGGAAACCGACGTGGAGATGGTGGCCATCAAGCTGGCCAACGAGGCCGTCAAAGGCGGTTACAAGCTGATCACCATCGAAGAAGTCAAAAAGATGCTCGATGCCAAGGAAGATTTCATCCTGGTCGATGCGCATCCCAAGTGGGAATACGAGATGGGCTATATCGACGGCGCGCGCTGGTTCGGCTTCCAGTCCAACACGGTGGACAACTGGGAAAAGGACGTGACCGACGGCCCGCGCAGCCAGGCCGAATACCTTGCTGTACTGGGGTCGGACAAGAACAAGAAGATCGTCATCTACTGCGGTTTCACCAAGTGCGGCCGCTCACACAACGCCGCCATGTGGGCGAAGAAGCTGGGCTACACCAATGTCTACCGCGCGCCGGGCGGCATCACGGTGTGGAAAGACCTGGGCTACTCCTACAAGGTCGTGCCCAACACCAACAACGTGTACCCGAACAAGTAATCGAGACGAACTTTTCGTCCGCTTCCGGCCCGTCTTCACGTCGATTGCGGGTGATTTCCACCCATGAGGAGCACGAATGTCATTCAACATCAAACCCGTTCTCGCCGCGATCCTGGCCGCTGGCCTGGCCACGCCGGCCCTGGCCGACGACGCCGCCCTGCTGAAGCAAATGCAGGAGCAGATGCAACAGATGCAAGCCCAGATCGAGGCGATGAGCAAGAAGCTGGCTGCCCAGGGCGAGAAGCAGGAGAAGGTGGTCGCGCAGGTGGCCAAATCCGAGGAAGAGGGCAAGGCGCGCACCAAGGCGGTTCAGCTTTATGGTCAGTTGCGGCTTTCGGCGGACAATTATTCCAGTGACTTCGGAACAGGTACGGCCGTCGCCGGCGTAACCCCGGGCGGCAAAGGCACGACGATCAAGAGCAACGCCTCCCGTTTCGGCATCCAGGGCGAGATTCCCACCAGCCTGGACGACACCAGCATGATCTACCGGGCCGAGGTGCTTTACGGCGCGGCTGACAACACCCTCAACGAGATTCAATGGCGCGAGGCTTTCGCCGGCATGAAGGGCAACTGGGGCCAAGCCCGCCTGGGCCGCTTCGATGTGGCCTACAAGACCACGCTGACCGCCATCGACCCGTGGAACGACAACGCGCCGCAGTCGCGTGGTTTCAGCGGTGTCCAGGGTTCGTCCGCACTGCACTCCAGCTATTTCACCAATACGGCGGAGTATGTCTCCCCCAGCCTGAATGGCTTCAAGGTCGCCGCCTGGGTATCTACCCAGTTGGATGACGAAAACAGCAACATCCACGACGCCGGCCCCATCAGCAACTATCAGGGCGGAGACGCCAAGGGCTTCGGTGTGAAGTTCAACCAGGGGCCGTGGTATGCGGCGATCGACTGGATCGACATCAACTCGGATCGTATCGGGACCACAGCAAGCACAACGCCCTTCACTTTCACCGCCAACACCAAGATGCACAACGACTCCGGCTGGCAAATGGCGGGCGGTTACAAGGCCGGGAATTGGTCTGTCGGCGCTTTCTATGAGGATGTTGCAGACCTCGGTCTGGGCAAAAACGTCTACATGAACGGCACCTATAAGCTGGGCAAAACCACGTTGATCGCCACTTACGGCCAGAACCGCGACGCCACCCAGTTCTTCAACCGCGACATCGACACCTGGAGCCTGGGCGCCAAGCACGCACTGACCAAGGATTCGGAATTGTTTGCCGCCTGGGTGAATCGCTCGGAAGATGCTTACCTGGCTCCCGCTGCCACAGCGGCCAAGGACTATCAAATCCTCACTGTTGGCATCAACGCCAAGTTTGGTTACTGATCGTTCTCCTGTTTCAACTCCGTCAGGTTTTCGCGGCCCACGGGCCGCGTTTTTTCTAGAGGTTCAACATGCGCAAATGGATTTTCCTTCTGGCCGCACTGGCCTCTTTCCTTGCCGCGCCGGCCGCTTTTGCCACCGCTTATGCCCTATCCGACCGCTCCTTCCTGGTGGACGCCGACTGGCTCGCCGCCGAGAAGGCGAAGAACACCAAGCTGGTGGTGCTGGAAGTGCGTTACCACCCGCACCGCTACCACACCGTCGGCCACATCCCCGGCGCGCTTCAGGTGCAGCGCTTCAAGGACCTGGGCGACAACACCGGTCGTTCCATCATGCTGTTTCCGTCGCGCGAGACCTTCCAGGCCACCCTGCGCGGTTGGGGCGTCAACGATGACTCGACCCTCGTGCTCTATGACGATTCCCGCTCGGCGCTGACCGCGCGGCTGTACTACCTGCTCGACCTGTACGGTTTCGATATGAACCGGGTGAAGATTCTCGATGGTGGCGGCCAGGAATGGGCCAGCTTCAACGAACTGGCCAAGGCAGCCACACCCGCGCCCAAGCCCGGCAACGTCAGCCTGAAAGACGCCAAACGCAATCTCTACGTGGAATGGCAGCAGGTCTACGACGACGTGCTCTCGCGCCGCGACCCCAATGTGGTGCTGGTGGATGCTCGCCCGCACGGCATGTACACCGGCGCGGTGATCAAGCACGCGGTGCAAGGCGGCCACATCCCCGGCGCGCTCAACGTGGTCAGCCTGGACGGCACCGACGGCCAGAGCCAGAAATGGTTCGACGCCGAGCGCCTGGCCGCGCTGTACAAGGACGTGCCGAAGAACAAGACCGTCTATCTCTACTGCCACGACGGTTTCCGCATGAGCCTGGGCTGGGTGCAACTGAAGTCGTTGGGTTACCGTGACGTGCGCGTGCTGGATGGCGGCTGGGGTATCTGGGATCGGGCGTTCACGCTGCCGGTGGTGGCGGGTGAAAAACCCTATGACGAGGAGTTCGCGCTTTGAGGTGAAGCGTCGGGCCTTGCAGTTTGCAAGACCCTTTCATGGCGCAATAGCAGAGGGGTTGGCGATAAACGCCAACCAATTGTTTTATAAAGGTTGTTGAGTTGGCACGATAGTTGTTAATAGGCATTGCCCCGACCCGATTCGGGTCGACAACAGGAGACTTCACAAATGAATGAAATCAATTCGCAACGCAGAAAATCGCTCAAGGGCACCAAGAAGGGCGACAAAGTCGTGGTGAGCTGGCTGGACAACACCGGCGACAAGAACTCGGCGGAAGCCGCTATCGGCTGAGCCGTGCCTGAACCCATAGGAGACACACGATGAAATTTGAAAATACGGGCCGCAAGGCCCTGGCGCTGGCTGTATTGCTGGCACTTCCGGGGCTCGCGTCTGCCCAGCAAATGGTCAATGCGGAGGAATACCGTGCCGCCTTGCAGGATAAATTCGCCAATCCCGGCACGATGGTTGCGGACAGAGGCGAAGAACTGCTCAAGACCCCACGCGGCCCGAAGAATGCCAGCCTGGAAAAATGCGACTTCGGCCTGGGCGCCGGCAAGCTGGAGGGCGCCTACGCGCAGTTGCCGCGCTACTTCAAGGACAGCAACAAGGTCGAAGACCTGGAATCGCGCCTGGTGACCTGCATGGTCAACTTGCAAGGTTTCAGCTCAGCCGAGGTGTTGAAAAAGGTGTTCGGCGATCACACCAAGAACGAGAGCAACACGGATATCGAAGCCCTCGCCATGTACGTCGCCTCGAAGTCGGACGGCGTGAAGATCGACCCGCCGCTGCAACATGCCAGGGAGAAGGAGGCGCTGAAGGTGGGCGAAGCCCTGTTCTCCACTCGCCACGGGCCGATGGATTTCTCCTGCGCCACCTGCCACGCCCAGGATGGCAAGCGCATTCGCCTGCAGGAACTCGGCAATTACGCCGGCAACAAGGCCAACGCCCAGGCCACCATGAAGACCTGGCCGACCTATCGGGTTTCGCATGGAATGGTGCGCACCCTGCAAAGCCGGATGTGGGACTGCAACTGGCAGATGCGTCTGCCTGACCTGGCCTATGGTTCACCCGGCAGCGTGGCCCTGATTTCCTTCCTGAGCCATCAGGCCAAAGGTGCCGCGCTCGATCTGCCCGGCATGAAGCGTTAACAAGGAGACACCATGAAACTCAAGCAAACCCTCTTGTTGGCCGCGATCACGCTGGCCGCGAACGGCGTAGTGATCGCCGCCAAACCTGTGGTCGATGCCAAGCTGAAAGCCAAGGTCGACAAAATCATCGTCGAGAGCTTCCCCGCCGGCGAGAACCAGGATATCACCCGCTTGAAGCAGGATGAGACCCTCCAGGCCTGCAATCAGTACCGTGACAACGTGCCCGAGAAAATGGCCGCCGCTATCCTCGAACGTGAAACCAAGACCATCAAGCATCCCGCCGACGGCAAGCTGATGGGCGACTGGAAGAAAGGCCAGAAGTACTACGGCATGGGCTTCGCCTACCGCATCGGTTCGGTCGAGCCGGACGATCCCAAGAAAGATCGCGGCGGCAACTGCTACGCCTGCCACTCCGCCGATCCGAAGGAAGTGGCCTACGGCACCATCGGCCCCGGCCTCACCGGCTATGGCAAGCTGCGCGGTGCCAGTGACGACATCGTCAAGTACACCTACGAGAAGATCTACAACGCGCAGGCCTTCAACGCCTGCTCCCAGATGCCCCGTCTGGGCCATAACGGCATTCTGACGCCGGAGAAGATCGCTGACATCACCGCTTTCCTGGTGTCGCCGGAATCACCGGTGAACAAGTAAACGGCTCCTCCCGCCGCGCCGGAAATCTTCATGCCGCTGGTGCGGTTTTTTTCTATAACGTGCCTCTGTCTTCTCGATGCACGATGCCTCACATGCGTATGCAAACCACGGTGCTACCGTGCGCCAGCATGGCAAGGAAGTCGTTTCGCTTGATTCGAAGTACCCGACCCCGCCTGGTCTCTGACCGGTGGGGTTTTTTTATGTGGGAAGACCGATTAACCGTTTGGAAGGGGGGCGGCACGGGTTTTTTTGTACAAAACCGCGCGGGCTCTGGGTTTTAGCCCGTTTTTAGGTGTTTTCCCTGGTGCGGAAATATGTGGTAACTATTTGATTTGTTTGTGAAATACAAGGGTTCTAAATGTACTTGAAGGCTAATGACGCCACCTCTATGAACATCAGCACGAAGAACAACCGAACCATGCCGCGCAGTACGGAAATCGGCGCCATGAACAACATTTTCGGCGTGGCCAGGCCTTCCGCCACCGGGATCACCGTCACCGCCAGGCCGAAGGCCAGCGATTTGAGCCAGATGCTGGTGAGGATGGCGCCGTCGAATACCTGGCCCATGACCCGCGCGAAGTCCGGCAGGCTCCAGGGTTGCCAGCCGTACACCGCCAGGTAGGCCAGCACCAGGGCCAGTACGCTGGTGATGGCGGTCAGCGACAGCACCGAGAGCATGCCGCCGATGACACGCGGCATGAATTCCAGGCGCAGGGTGTCGACGCCACTGTCTTCCAGCGCCTCGATTTCATTGTTGATGCGCATCAGCGCCACTTCGGTATTGATCGCGGAACCGGAGCGCAGCGCCACGAACAGCGCGGTCACCAGCGGCAGCACTTCCAGCACCAGGAGGCGCACCGACATTTCCAGGGCGTAATCGGACAGCCCGTACTGCGCGGCCGTGCCCACCACGATCTGGATCAGCACGAAGGAGAGGAGGGCGGCGAACAGGGTGAAGGGAACCAGAATCTGCACGGCGGTGAAGTAGATCTGCTTCATCACCACGGTGCGGGTGGCGCTGTTGTAGACCGCCGGCGACAGCGCGGCCACCACCACTTTGCCGGCCAGCCCGAGCGTGGCGCGCCAGATGCGCCAGGTCGCCAACAGGGCGGCGCCACGACGGGTGAGGAAGTTGTTGATGGCCGGCATGGGTGGATATTACCTGCGGAGGTGGACTTAGGCAGTTGTATCATTTGCCTCAACGCGCAACGCTGGACTGTCATGAAAACCTTCTTGTTTCTTGCCTGTTTCATAACTGTTCCGGCCCTGGCCGCATCCGGGGTCATGCTCAAGAACGAAGACCTGCGAGCCTCCGCCAGTGCCTCCGCCACCAGTGTCGGCCGCCTCGACAAGGGGGCGACGGTGGAAGTGCTGGGACGCCAGGGTGGCTGGACCCAGGTATCCGAAGGCGGCCGCAAGGGTTGGGTGCGCATCCTGTCGCTGCGCTCCACGGACACTTCCGGGTCGAGTGCCGGCCTGGCCGGTCTGGTGGAAGCCGGGAGCAAACGCAGCGATTCGAGTCGCGTGGTGGCGGTGGCCGGCCTGCGCGGCCTCAATGAAGAAGAACTCAAGTCCGCGCGCTTCGATGCCAACGAGCTCATGAATCTGGACCGCTATCAGGTCGATCGCGCCGCCGCCGAGCAATATGCCCGCGCGGTTGGCCTGCGGCATCAGGATCTGGGTTATCTACCGGCGCCGCAACGCGAGCAAGGCCAGGACAAAGGGCAGAGCAGCCCCTGGGGTGAAGGGGGGGGGCTATGAAGGTCTGGTTTTTGCTCCTGTTATTGCCGTCTCTGGCCCTGGCAATGGGCACCCCGGCGCAGAAGCCGGTTGCGGCGGCACCGGGTAATCCCGGCGTCATGCTCCGCGACGATGCCTTGAAAACGTCTCCCAGCACGGCGGCGGATGCCGTGGCCAAGCTGGGCCGGGGCGACAAGGTGCGGGTTCTCACCAGCAACGGCGGCTGGACCCAGGTTTATGCCGCCGGCAAGACCGGCTGGGTGCGCATCCTTTCCGTGAAGTCGGATATCGCCGCCACGCCCAATCTGGGTGGGCTGGTCGAAGCCGGCAACCGCCCACATGACCCCGGCAAGGTGGTCGCGGTCGCTGGGGCACGCGGTCTGGACGAGGTGGAACTCAAGGCCGCCCGTTTCAATCCGGACGAACTGGTGCTTCTGGATACCTATGTCGCCAGCCGCGCCGAAGCCGATCAATTCGCGCAACTTGCCAATCTGGCGCGCCGGGATGTGCCTTATCTGCCCAAGCCCGAAGGCGCTTCACCTTCCTCGATGAGTAAGCAACCATGAAACGTCATCTTCCCTGGATCATCGCCGTGTTTTGCGGCATCGGCCTCGCCCAGGCGGGCGATTTCGATAAATTTCTGAAAGGCTTGATAAAGGAAAAGACGCAACCCGCCGCCCCGGCGCAACCCGCCGCCCCGGCGCAGCCAGTGGCGCCAACGGCACCAGCGGCGCCCGCGACGGCGCAGCAAAAACCCGCCGACCAGTTGCTCAAGGCGCTGCTCTCCGGCAATACCTCGCAGGAGGAAGAACTGCGCATCGGCCAGCAGATTTCCGGCAACCTGCTCGGCGTAGCGCCCCTGGTGCGCGACGAAAGCCTGCAACGCTACGTCAACCGGGTCGGCCGCTGGGTCGCACTGCAAAGCGAGCGGCCCGACCTGCCCTGGCGCTTCGGCGTGATCGAAAGCGACGACCTCAACGCCTTCGCTGCCCCCGGTGGCTATATCTTCCTGACCAAGGGCTTGTACAAGAAGCTGAAGAACGAGGCGGAACTGGCCGGTGTGCTGGGGCACGAAATCGGCCATGTGATCCGCAAACACCATCTCAAGCTGTTGCAGAAATCGCAGGCCATCGCGGCATTCGGGTCGTTCTTCGGCGGCAAGCTCAAGAATGAACACGAGATCGTGCAGAACCTGATCGGCAATGGCGCCGAGATCATCGCGCGTGGCCTCGACAAGGACGCCGAATACGAGGCCGACCGCATCGGCCTGGTGCTGGGCGCGCGCGCCGGCTACGATGCCTACGCCCTGCCGGCGGTCCTGGCCGAGATCGGCCATGTCGCCAAGAGTGACAAGAGCGTGTCGCTGCTGTTCAAGACCCATCCGTTGCCGGAAGACCGCCTGGGGCAGTTGTCCGAGGCGGTGGGCGAGCGTCTGGATGGGCTGGCGGAAGGGCAGAGCGGAGTGGGTCGGTTCTATCGTTTGAGGTAATCCATGACTCTGAATCTGCGCAGCCGCCGTTTCCTCGGGCAATTCGGCCTCTCTCTGCTGTTCCTGCTGGTGCTGGCCGGCCATGTGGGGCAGGTCTACAACCTGTTCTTCGTGGCGAAACTGGATGCCGCGCTGTATGACCTGAAGCTGCGCATCTTCCGGCCGCAAACCGTGGATGAGCGGGTGGTCATCGTCGATATCGACGACAAGAGCCTCAAGGAAATCGGCCGCTGGCCGTGGCCGCGCGAGGAGGTCGCCAAACTCACCCGCAATCTGTTCGAGCAATACGGCGTGGCTGCCGTCGGCTACGACGTGGTGTTTTCCGAGCCGGACCAGAGCTCCGGGCTGCCGGTGCTGGAGCGCATGGCGCAAGGCCCGCTGGCGGGCGACGCCGGCTTCGCGGCCAGCCTGGCACGCCTCCGCCCGCAACTGGATTACGACGGCAAACTGGCCGACGCGCTGGGCAGCGGCCCCGCCATCCTGGGCTACTACTTCAACTTCGTGCCCCCCGTGGAAATCAACGGGCAACTGCCGGCGCCGCTGTTCCCTTGTGCCGAGCTGGCGAAACACGGCGTCACCCCGCGCCATGCCGTCGGCTACAACGCAAACTTGAAAGGCCTCCAGGAGCGCGCCGCCGGCGCCGCCTTCTACAACATGGAAGCCGATTTCGATGGCGTCGCCCGGCGCATGCCGGTGCTCATGGAATACAACGGCCAGTGTTATGGCTCGCTGGCGTTCATGACGACTCGCGCCGGCATGGGGGCCGGGACGCCGAAGATACTTCCGGCCCGGGGGTATCGCCCCACCACCCTGGACCTGGATGGCCTGCTGGTGCCGCTGGATGCCCAGGCGCTGGCCCTGGTGCCTTACCGCGCCGCCCATGCCTTCGCCTATGTTTCCGCCGGCGATGTGATCCACACGCGGGTGGCCTCGGCCAGCCTGGAAGGCCGCATCGTGCTGATCGGCTCCACCGCGCCGGGCATCATGGACCTGCGCGTCACGCCGGTTTCCAAAGTACTGCCGGGGGTGGAAATTCACGCCAGCCTGATCTCCGGCATCCTCGACGGCACGGTGAAGTGGGAGCCGGCCGGGATGCGCGGCATGGAGTTGGCCAGCGTCGCCATCGCCGGCCTGTTGCTGGCCGCGCTGCTGCCTATCGTTTCACCGTTGTGGGCCGCGCTGGCCACCCTGTCCTTGAGCCTGCTGCTGACCGGGGGCAACTTCTATGCCTGGTCCGCCTGGCACGCCCAGCTTCCCCTGGCAGCATCGCTGCTGGCGGTATTGGGGCTGTTCGTGCTCAACATGAGTTACGGCTTTTTCGTCGAGGCGCGTTCCAAGGCGCAGATCACCAAGTTGTTCGGGCAATACATCCCGCCGGAACTGGTCGACGAAATGGCCAAGGACCCGGCGCGCTACAGCTTGCGCGGCGAATCCAAGGTGATGACCGTGCTGTTCTCCGACATCGTCAGTTTCACCAGTTTCTCGGAGAAGCTGGAAGCCGCCCAACTGGCCGAGATGCTCAATATGTACCTCTCCGCCATGACCCGTATCGTCCAGGAGGGGCGCGGCACCATCGACAAGTACATCGGCGATGCAGTCATGGCCTTCTGGGGCGCGCCCATGAGCGATGAGCATCACGCCCGTGATGCCGTGCTGGTTGCCCTGGCCATGCAGAAAGGCTTGGTTGAACTCAACCCGCGCCTTGAGGCGCGCGGCTGGCCGCCGGTGAAGATCGGGGTCGGCGTCAACACCGGCCGCATGAGCGTCGGCAACATGGGTTCCGAATTCCGCATGGCCTACACGGTCATGGCCGATGCGGTGAACCTGGCGTCGCGCCTGGAAGCCCTCACCCGCCAATATGGCGTCGGTGTGCTGGTGGGTGAGGCCACCAAGGCCGATTGCCCGGATCTGAGTTTCCAACTCGTCGATCGTGTCCGGGTCAAGGGCAAGGATGTGCCGGTGGCCGTCTACGAACCGCTCGGCATCACGGCGGCGTTGCCGCCGGAACGGCTCAAGGAAGCGACCTTGTTCGAGGCGGTACTCGCCGATTACCAGGCACGCCGCTGGGACGAAGCTGAAATCAAGCTGATGCAACTGGGCAAGCTCAACCAGCGCAAGCTGTATCAGGTTTATCTCGACCGCGTCACCCACTTCCGCTTCAACCCGCCCCCGGCCGAATGGGATGGCGTGTTTACCTACACCACCAAATAGGCGACGAGAAAAGCCATGAAAATCAAAGTATTGGGCTGCTCCGGCGGCATCGGCGACGGGCGCCATACCACGTCTTTTCTGGTCGACGACGACATCCTGGTGGACGCCGGCACCGGCGTCACCCGTCTCACCCGCGCGGCGCTGGCGAAGGTGGACCACGTCTTCCTGACCCATTCCCACCTCGACCACATCCTCTGTCTGCCGCTCCTGCTGGATAGCGTGGCGAGTGAGCGCAGCCATGCCCTGGTGCTGCATGCGCTGCCGGAGGTGCTGGGCATCCTCAAGGACCACTTGTTCAACTGGCGCATCTGGCCGGATTTTTCCCGCATCCCCAGTGTGGAAGCGCCGTTCCTGCATTACGCATCGCTGGAAATCGGCGTGCCGACGCGCCTGGGCGATCGGGAAATCACCGCCATCCCCGCCCACCATGTGGTGCCGGCGGTCGGTTATCTGTTGCGTGGCCGCAGCGGCAGCCTCCTGTTTTCGGGGGATACCAGCAGCCATGCGGGGCTATGGGAGGCGGCCGACGCGGCGGCGGACCTGAAACACCTCATCGTCGAGTGCTCCTTCCCCAATGCGCAGGCGGACGTCGCGCACGCCTCCAAACATTACTGCCCGGAAACCCTGGCCGCCGACCTCGCCCTGATGCAACCCGATCCATCGGTCTGGATCACCCACCTCAAGCCCGGCGGCGAAGCAGGCATCATGGCCGAACTGGACGCCCTCGTACCGGGCCGGGTGCAGGCGCTGGGAGAGGGGATGGAATTCGAGTTGTAGGGTTGAGTCATTGCCTGCCCTGAAACCCCGGATTCCGCTGCGCTGTCCCCGCAAGGGGGACGCCGGATTCGTAAGCACTAAAGCGCAACGACTCCGCTGTCCCCGCAAGGGGGACGCCGGATTCGTACGCGCTGAAGCGCTACGACTCCGCTGTATCGCGGGCAAGCCCGCTCCTACGACGACCTCGCGGAGTCACCCGAAGGGTGAACAGCAGCCCTGTAGCCCGGATGCAGCGCAGCGAAATCCGGGAGCTTACGTGACCGCCTTCCTCCCCGGATTTCGCTGCGCTGCATCCGGGCTACAGGGCTATGAGATTACGAAGAGGTTTACCTCGGATCGAGCGTCATTCTTGCTCATTGCGTATCCCGATTTATCGTATAAACTGTATATACCGTTTATACGATAAGGAGATTACATCATGACTGACACCAAAGTTTCCAGAAAGGCCACCGTAAAATCCGCAGCCGACAAGGCCGCCACGCCAAGTGAAGCGCCGGAGCTCCAGGTTGCCGCGCCCAGCGCGCCAAAGTCGTCGAGAAAGCGTGCTCCGGTCACTGCCAAGGTCGCGCTGATCGAGGAAGAACAGGTTGCTGTAGCGGCTCCGGAGGGCAATAAAACGCCCACGAAGAAAGCGTCGCGCGTCGCAGAACGCGCTGTTGAGCAAGCGCCCGAGGAAACCAAACCCGCCAAGGTAAAAAAGGACAAATTGGTCCGGGACAGTTTCACGATGCCGGAAGCGGAATATGCGGCCATCGCGGCACTCAAGGAACGTTGCCTGAGTTCGGGTGTGGCGGCCAGGAAGAGCGAGATTCTGCGCGCCGCCCTGGCCGGGTTGGCCGGGTTGGGCGATGCGGAAGTGGTCGCCGCGATCCAGGCCCTCGCCGCGATCAAGACCGGCAGACCGGCCAAATGAGCGCGTAGTAGCTCAAGCCAGGCGGTTCAGCCGTGACATAGCCATCCTCGCACGAGGATGGCTATGTCGTATCAGCGAGCCCGCCCCCTCAGAGGTTGCGGAAATGCCCTCGAATGAATCCTGATTCGTGACTGTTCAGCACGCCGGGCGTTTTGCTTGCATGTAGCGCCGGCATCCTTGCCGGCGGGGTTAAAAGACGCCGGCAAGGATGCCGG
>JAUYFG010000211.1 GCA_030690985.1 Pseudomonadota bacterium | reverse complement strand
CGGCGCGCTACCTGGTCGCGCCCGACGGCAGCTTCCAGATCGGCTTCATCACGCCCATCTCCCAGCACTTCTGTGAGACCTGCAATCGGGTGCGCCTGTCCGTCGACGGCGCGCTGCACCTGTGCCTTGGCCAGGAGGACCGGGTGGAGTTCCGGCCGCTGCTGCGTGGCGGCTGCAGCGATGAGGAACTGGAGCAGGCCCTGCTGGAAGGATTGCGCCGCAAGCCGGCGCGCCACGAGTTTGGCAAGCGGACCGGGCAGATCGTCCGCTTCATGTCCATGACGGGTGGCTAGGATTCCGCGCGATGCCGGGTGTTGTGGAACCCGGATGGCGGATTTGAGGAAACACATTGGAGAAGATCATGAACGACACTGAACTGACCAGAAGGACCTTTCTGAAGGTAACCGGGGCCACTGCCGCCCTCGCCGGCTTGCCGGTCTCAGGCCCCGCCCAGGCCGTCCAGGCCGTTCCGGTGGCCGGTCGCTACGGCGATGCCGGGGTCGCGCCCCTGCCCGACCTGGTGGTAACCGCGGGCTGCCCGTTTTGCCAGAGCACGTGCAGCATGAAGGTGCATGTCCGCGAAGGCCGGATCGTGAACATCCATGGCAATCCGGACGACCCGGTGACCGAAGGCAGGCTTTGCCCCAAGGGAACGGCCAGCGCGGGCATGCTCTACAACAAGTACCGGCTCAAGTCGCCGCTGAAACGGGTGGGCCCGCGCGGCAAGCCGGAGTCCTACCAGGAGATCAGTTGGGAGCAGGCGCTGACGGAGATCGCCGAAAAGCTCAAGGCCGTCAGCGCGAAGCACGGACCGGAGGCGCTGGCCTGGTGGACCGGCGGCCGCAGCGAATCCCAGGCGCGGGCGGCGCTGACCGGCACGTTCCAGAAGCTCTACGGCACGCCCCACCGCGAGGGCACCGGGCCGTTCTGCAACCTGGCCGGCACCACCGCCTCGAATTCCATCCTCGGCCATAACAACCCGCCATGGACCTACACGCGGGACGACTTCGGCGGCGCGGACTGGTACATGCTCGTCGGCGCCAACATGGCTGCCTGCAAAGTCGTGGCATATGGCAAGGTCAATGACCGGCGGGTCATGGGCAAGGCCAAGATAATCGCGGTGGACCCGCGCATGTCGGAAACCGCCGGCCTGGCCGATCTGTGGCTGCCGATCAAGCCCTCGACCGACATGGCGCTGGCCCTG
>JAUYFG010000210.1 GCA_030690985.1 Pseudomonadota bacterium | reverse complement strand
TTTAAACATCGCCGGCGAGGCGCCGGCGCTACAAGCAACAAAGCCGGCGTTCAGCCGGCTTTTTTCGGCCCGCGAGCAGGCCTTCTACTGGATCTCGCGTTCCAGTTCCTCGATCGTGGTGTGGCGCACGTCCTTGCCCATGACCATGAACACGACGTACTCCGACATGTTCTTGGCGTGGTCGCCGATGCGCTCGATGGCTTTCACCACGAACAACAGGTCGATGAAGGTGGAGATGGTGCGCGGGTCTTCCATCATGTAGGTGATCAGGTGGCGCATGATCATGTGGAATTCCCCGTCCACTTCGATGTCCTGACGCGCCACGCCGGCGGCACCGGAAGCATCGAGACGGGCGAAGGCGTCGAGCGATTCGCGCAACATCTTGTTGGCCAGGCCGGCCATGTATTTGATTTCGGAGTAGCGCGGCGTGGTGATGCGGTCGTTCTCGAAAATCTTGACGGCGTAGCGCGCGATCTTGGACGCCTCATCGCCAATCCGTTCCAGATCGGTGATGGTCTTGACGATGGTCAGAATCATGCGCAGATCGCCGGCGGTGGGCTGGCGTAGCGCGATGATGTGGGTGCAGGCCTCGTCGCATGCCACTTCCAGGGAATTGACCCTGTGGTCGTTGGCAATGACTTCCTCGGCGAGTGTCACGTTGCCGGAAACCAGTGCCTCGATGCTTTTCCCGACCTGTTCTTCCACCAGGCCGCCCATTTCCAGCACGCGCGCACGCACGGCTTCCAGATCGGCATCGAATTGTTTGTAAATGTGTTCGCTGGGCATTCATCGTCTCCGTCGATTACCGCTCTGGTGCTGGCTTGTGTGCCGAACCCGGCGGCGTCTGCGGATTATAGGCGCGTCGTTCGGTCCGTTTATGACAAGTCGGTGACGCCATGCGCCGCTTTGCGGCTTGTAACCGGATGCAATTTCGGATTGTTCACGTCTTCCAGGCCGCGCTTTTCAGTGCGACGCCATGCGCCCCCGCCGCGCGAGCCTGCGCCAGGCCGTTCAGGGAGAGCCCGCCGAGGGCATAGACCGGAATGGGGTAGTCGGCCAGCCAGTCGGCGAAGCGTTCCCAGCCGATGCTTGCGGCACCCGGATGGCTGGGCGTGGGCAGTACCGGCGAGAGCACCACGAAATCCACGCCCAGCGCCGCCGCCCGGGACAGTTCCTCGGGGCCGTGGCAGGAGGCGCCGAGCAGTGCGACCTCCGGGCGAGATTGCAGACCCATGAGTTGCGCGGAATTGAGGTGCAGGCCGCAGCCCAGTTCCGCTGCCAGTGCGGCATCGGCGTTGAGCATCAGGTCGGCGCCCTGTTCGCGGCAAAGGGCGGCCGCTTCGCGTGCCAGGTCTTCGAAGGCTTCGGGCGCGAGAAATTTCTCGCGCAACTGGACCAGGCGCAGGCCGCCCGCCAGGCGTTGCCGCAGACGCTCCAGGAAGACCGCGACACCGAGTATCGAAGCGTCCGAGATGGCGTATTCCAGCGGCAGTTGCAGCGCCTGCATGATCGGCCCGTTGGCGGGCAGGATCGGCTCGACTTCGGGGGAGCGTGCGTGGCACCAGGCCAGAACCTGGCCTTCATGCGGATGCGGCTCGCCTTCCCAGGCGGTCACCCGGAAGAAACGCAGCATGACGTGGGCGTGCGGGTAGACGAAGGAGCGCTTGAGCCAGGGCCAGGCTTCGACCACCTCGATGCCGAGTTCTTCGCGCAATTCCCGGTCGAGGGCGTGACGCGCGGTTTCTCCCGCCTCCACCTTGCCGCCGGGAAATTCCCACCAGCCGGCATAGGCCTTGCCTTGCGGCCGGCGCGCCATGAGAAAAGTGCCGTCCGGACGTTCGATGACGGCGGCGGCGACTTCGACGATGTTCGTATCGCTGGGTTTCACGCTTGTGTGCCTCCATCAGGAACCGTCATTCCCGCGAAAGCGGGAATCCAGTTCGTTCATCAAACTGCAATCAGGCCTACATACTGGATTCCCGCTTTCGCGGGAATGACGGTTATGGCTATTTCCCCAGCCTCGCCAGCGCCGCTTCCGCCTGTTCCGGCAGGCGGATGCCATTGCAGATGTCGGTGAACATGCCCTTGCAATGGGTGTCCTTGTTACGCGCCAGGTTGATGGCCTGCTGGTAGTAACGGCGCGCGGGGTCGCTCAGGCCCTGGCCTTCGGCGGCGCGGCCCAGGTAATACCAGGCGATGTCCTGGGAATAGCCGACCTCCAGCACCTCGCGCGCCAGGCTCTCCCAGTCGCCACGCGCGTCCAGCGTTTTCAGTTTGTCCGCGCGGTTGCTGAAACCCAGCGCGCAGTTTTCGCATTCCAGCATGGCTTCGCCCGCGCGGAAACGTTCGTAAGCCGGGTTGACCAGGGCCAGCGGACGCAGGGCGGCAGGGGCGACGACATGGCTGGCCGGATCGCCTCCGGGCGTGACTTCGCGCACGTTGGCGGCCAGGCGCGTGGGGTGCGCCGCCGGGTTCTTCGCCGCTTCGGCGTAGAGCGGGCGCATGTGCGGCGCCAGGGCGGCCAGTTCCTCCATGCGCGTGTCCGAGGCGGGGTGGGTGGAGAGCAGATCGAAACGCCCCTTCTCGCCGCTGGATTCCTTCATTTTTTGCCACAGGCGCGGCGCCGCATCCGGGTCGTAGCCGGCACGCGCGGCAAGCTCGATGCCGATGCGGTCCGCCTCGGTCTCCGCACCCCGGCTGTTGGGGAGTTGCCAGGCCACCAGCGCGGCCAGTTGGCCGGCCTGCTGGCGCCCCTGATTGCCGCCGCCGATGGCGGAAATCAGGATGTCGGAAACCATGCCCACGGACATCTTTTCGGCGCCGTGGTTGGCCAGGGCATGGCCGATTTCATGGCCCATGACCTGGGCGATTTCGTCGTCCGTGGCTTTCAGTTTCTCGATCAGACCGGTGTAGATGGCCATCTTGCCGCCCGGCATACAGAAGGCGTTGAGGGTCTTGGGGTCGTCGATGACATTCACTTCCCAGGCCCAGGAAGCGCTATCCGGCCGATAGCGAACCGCCTGCGCCACCAGGCGGTCGGTAATGGCGCGTACCCGTTGCACCACGCGCTCGTCGTCGTTGAGCTTGCCCTTCTTGGCATGCGGCGCCAGTTCCGCCTTGTAGGCGCTGACGGACTGGGAGATGACCTGTTTTTCCGGTACCAGCATGAGCTGGCTGCGCCCGGTCATGGGGTTGCTGGAACAGGCGGCAAGGCCGGCGAACAGCGCGGCCTGGACGAGTGATTTGAGATATTTCATGGAATGTGCCAATGAAAATACGGTGAGGCAGGTTGGGCTGACGTCAGGAAGCCCAACATCCCCGCTGCCATGTTGGGCTTCGTACCTCAGCCCAACCTATGTGCTACGTGCTATTACAAGCCGGCCGCAAAAGCTGCCGTCATTCCCGCGCAGGCGGCAATCCAGTGGGTCAATCTAACGGGGGGTTAAAGGCAAGTTAGCCCTATGAACTGGATTCCCGCCTGCGCGGGAATGACGGATTTTCTATCCGTCGGCCATTTCTTCGCGGTCGTTCAATCGCGGGCGAGCCCGCTCCTACGTCTGGGGCTGTAGCGCAGGCGTCTCGCCTGCATCCACGCCAAACGCTCAATCGCGGGCGAGCCCGCTCCTACGTCTGGGGCTGTAGCGCAGGCGTCTCGCCTGCATCCACGCCAAACGTTCAATCGCGGGCGAGCCCGCTCCTACGCCTGGGGCTGTAGCGCAGGCGTCTCGCCTGCATCCACGCCAAACGTTCAATCGCGGGCGAGCCCGCTCCTACGTCTGGGGCTGTAGCGCAGGCGTCTCGCCTGCATCCACGCCAAACGTTCAATCGCGGGCGAGCCCGCTCCTACGTCTGGGGGGGTTCCAGGCTTGCCAGGCGCGTTTCCAGTTCCTGCAATTTCTCGCGGGTGCGCGCCAGCACTTGCGCCTGTACATCGAATTCCTCGCGCGTCACCAGATCAAGCTTGGACAGCCAGGCCGCAAGACTGGCCTTGAGATTTTTTTCGATGTCGCGGGCCGGGGTCATGGCCAGTACTTCGGAGACTTTGGACGCCAGGTCGGCGGCGATTTTTTGTTTGAGCACGGTGCACTCCGGCAGTTGGGATCAGTGCGGGCAGTTTAGCAAAGGGGCGCCCGCTTCCCGCCGCGCAAAGACGGTGCGGTACTCAAGGTTGATGCACCAATAGAGAGCGTTGTTTTGCATCAAGATCGGGCATTCGTTTACAACAACATGATTATTAGCGATATTTAATGTTGGCACGGGTTGTGCTTTTAATGGATGTGCACCACCGCACCATTTCTCTGGAGAGCCGTCATGAAAAAACTGTCTTATCTGCTCGTACTGTCTGGCCTGATTTCCGTGCCCGCGATCGCCGCCGATGCGCCGGCTTCGCCACATACGGTTACCGCCAACGTCGGCGTGACCACCGACTACATCTTCCGTGGCATTTCCCAGACCCAGCACAAGCCCGCCCTCTCCGGCGGCGTCGATTACAGCCACAGCAGCGGCCTGTATGCCGGCACCTGGCTATCGAACCAGGGCTGGGTGGCGACGGGTGGCACCAACGCACTCAACGATGGGGGCTACAAATCCAACAGCAGCCTGGAAGTCGATCTGTACGGCGGCTACAAGGGCAATTTGGCCGATTTCGGCTATGACGTTGGCCTGATTACCTATTACTACCCTGGTGACCGGTCCGGTGCGCCTGCAGGTTATGCAACCCCAGACACCACCGAAGTCTATCTGGCCGCAAGTTGGAAAATGCTGACCCTGAAATACAGCCATGCCATTTCCGATTACTTCATCGGCTGGGGTACGGATCCCACCACCAAGACCAAGGGCAGTAACTACCTGGAGCTGAACGCTTCCCACGATCTGGGCGGCGGCTGGGGGCTCACCGGCCACGTCGGTCATCAGAAGATCAAAAACATTGGTGCATCTGACTACACCGACTGGAAGCTGGGTGTAACCAAGGATGTCGGTTTCGGCACCGTAACGCTCGCCTATTCAGACACAGATGCCGACCCTGTCGCCGGTAGCTACATGTGGGATGGCAAGGACGTCAGCAAAGGCGTGTTCGCGCTCTCCTTCGCCAAGACCTTCTAATTCACATCTGAGCATTCTCCCCGTCCCGCCCCTCCGAGTGATGGGGGTGGGGCAAGCGGGATCAGCCGTTCTATCAGGAGACATCCATGAAATTTGTTACCGCCATCATCAAACCCTTCAAACTGGACGAGGTGCGTGAAGCCCTCTCCGCCATCGGGGCTTCCGGCATCACCGTGACCGAGGTCAAGGGCTTCGGCCGCCAGAAAGGCCACACCGAGCTGTATCGCGGTGCCGAGTACGTCGTCGACTTTCTGCCCAAGGTGAAGATCGAGGTGGCCATCGCCGCCGAGATGCTCGACCAGGCCATCGAGGCCATTTCCAAGGCTGCCCAAACCGGCAAGATCGGCGACGGCAAGATTTTCGTCTGGGATCTGGAGCAAGTCGTCCGCATCCGCACCGGCGAAGCCGGCGCTGCGGCGATCTAAGGAGCGCTGACATGAAAAGCTTATTCGCGACATTGATATTGCTGGGCACGCTGGGTTTTTCCGGCCTGACCCTGGCACAGGAAGTACCGGCAGCGGCTGTCGAGGCCCTGTCCGCGCCCATGGTCGATGCCGTGGCACCCGCCGCCGCCCCGGCTGTAGCGGCTCCCGCCGCCACCCCGGTGCCGGACAAGGGCGACACCGCCTGGATGCTGGTCTCCACCCTGCTGGTCATTCTCATGGTCATCCCGGGGTTGGGTCTGTTTTACGGTGGCCTGGTGCGCGCCAAAAACATGCTCTCGGTACTCACCCAGGTGTTCGCCATCTTCTGCATGATTTCGGTGCTGTGGGTGGTCTACGGCTACTCGCTGGCCTTTACTGGCGGTGGCGATCTGAACAGCGCCATCGGCGGCCTCTCCAAGATGTTCCTGGCCGGCGTGGACCCCAGCGTCAACGTGGAGACTTTCTCCAAGGGCGTGGTGATTCCCGAGTTGGTGTTCATGGTGTTCCAGCTTACTTTCGCGGCCATCACCGTGGCGCTGATCGTCGGCGGCTTCGCCGAGCGGATCAAGTTCTCCGCGCTGCTGGTGTTCTCCGCGCTGTGGTTCACCTTCTCCTACCTGCCGATGGCGCACATGGTCTGGTTCTGGGGCGGCCCGTCCGCGCACAGTGACCCGGCCGGCTTCCTGTTCGCCAAGGGCGCGCTGGACTTCGCCGGTGGCACCGTGGTTCACATCAACGCCGCGATGGCCGCGCTGATGGGTGCGATCGTGATCGGCAAGCGCGTCGGCTACGGCCGCGACAGCATGGCGCCGCACAACCTCATGGCCACCATGATCGGCGCTTCTCTGCTGTGGGTCGGCTGGTTCGGCTTCAACGCCGGCTCCAACCTGGAAGCCAACGGCACCGCCGTCCTGGCGATGGTCAACACGGTCGTGGCGACGGCTTCTGCAGCGATGGCCTGGATGTTTGCGGAATGGATGCTCAAGGGCAAGCCCTCCATGCTGGGCATGGCCTCCGGCGCAGTCGCAGGCCTGGTGGCGGTGACTCCGGCAGCCGGTTTCGTCGGCCCGATGGGCGCCATCATCTTAGGGCTGGTCGCCGGCGTGGCCTGTCTGTGGGGCGTTACCGGCCTGAAGAAAGCGCTGGGCTATGACGACTCCCTCGATGTCTTTGGCATCCACGGCATCGGCGGCATCATCGGCGCTATCGGCACCGGCATCCTGGTCAATCCGGCTCTCGGTGGCACCGGCGTGTTCGACTATGCGACCAACGCCGTGGCGGAGTACTCGTTCTCCACCCAAGTCGCCAGCCAGCTCTGGGGCGTGGGCACCGCCATCGTCTGGTCCGGCGTGGTCAGCTTCGTGTTGTTCAAGCTGATCGACATGGTCATGGGCCTGCGGGTGCCGGAAGAACAGGAACGCGAAGGCCTGGATACCGCCGCTCATGGCGAGCGGGCTTACAACTACTGATCTTGCCGCAGTAAGCAGAACGGGGCGCCGCAAGGCGCCCCGTTTTTTTTAGGCTCTGTTTGCGTCTTCCGTTGAACCTTGATTCATTCGAGAACGTTCCCGTAGGAGCGGGCTTGCCCGCGATAGGGCCGTAGGATGTGGTGAGCGTAGCGAACCGCATCAATCACGGTTGCGCTAGTTGATGCGGTTCGCTGCGCTCACCACATCCTACTGGGCTACCGGTTGTCGCTGTCTGTGACAACCGGATAAGCACGCATCGACGGTAAGCAGAAGCAGAACGGGGCACCGCAAGGCGCCCCGTTTTTCATTTCCACTGAGGGAAAATCAACCTGGAAACAGTCGTTGAGCGCGCCCGAGTGGGGGCCTCACGAGGGCTGATAAGCGGTCAACTGCTGTTTCCAGATTCAAGGACGCCTGAATCCCAGATCGCTTCCCAGCGGGTTTGCCGGGTAGTGGAAGTGCACCGGGCCGTCCGCTTCGGCGTGGATGAACTGGCGCACGAAGGGATCGTCGGACTCCAGGATTTCAGCGGTCGGACCTTCGGCAACGATCACGCCATCCGACAGGAAATGGACGGTGTCGACCACCTTGAGCGATTCGGAGACATCGTAGGTAACCACGATGGAGGTGGCACCGAGGGCATCATTGAGGCGGCGCAACAGGTTGGCGATAACGTTGAGTGAGATCGGATCGAGGCCGGCGAACGGCTCGTCGTAGACGATCAGCATGGGGTCGAGGGCGATGGCGCGCGCCAGGGCGACGCGCCGTTCCATGCCGCCGGAGAGTTCGCGCGGCATCATGCCGTGGGCGCCGCGCAGGCCGACTGCGTGCAGTTTCATCAACACCAGGTCGCGGATCATGCGTTCCGACAGGTCGGTGTGTTCGCGCATGGGAAAGGCGATGTTCTCGTACACGGAGAGGTCGCTGAACAAGCCGCTGACCTGGAACATCATTCCCATCTTGCGACGCAACCTGTAGAGGCCGTCGTTATCCAGGGCATGCACATCCTCACCGTCGACCAGCACCTGGCCGCGCTCAGGTTTCAACTGGCCGTTGATCAGCCGCAGCAGGGTGGTTTTGCCGCAGCCGCCGGTACCCAGCACGGCGGCGGTCTGGCCACGCGGAATGGTGAGGTTGATGCCGTTGAGAATCTTGCGGTTCTCGTAGGAGAAATGCAGGTCGCGGATTTCGACGACGTATTTATTGGACAAATCGACTCCATTCGGGTCAGGGCAGCGGGGCGAAGGTATGCGGGGCGCCTGCCCCGGTCAAGTGGACCTGGCCATCAACACCGGCATTCAGTAGTCGCAGGTTGGGCGTCGCTGCGCGTGCCCAACCTATGAAACACCTGCCGTAGCAGGGCTTCGATGCCGGCTGTTTCACAGACTGAAAACCGTGCCGAAACGGCTGCCTTAC
>JAUYFG010000189.1 GCA_030690985.1 Pseudomonadota bacterium | reverse complement strand
TGCTCATGGCTATCCTCTCTGGATTGGCATAGTATTTGTAAGCCGGATAGGCAATGATTGCAAGTAGTTAGGGGCCGCGCAATAATTACATCGCACGACTGGGCCGAAGTCTAACAGAATCGATCACCCACTAGTAACCGGCCTACGGCCGATGTGCGGCCACATTCCCTTTGAATACGAGGCGCTGCGACGGCCTCGCCACAAACTCGGCGTGTCGTCATGTTATGTTAGAATACTGCCTATACAGGGGGAGGTCTAACATTATGCGCTCTGAAACTTTCGCGGCCGATACCATCGGCCGCCTGCTGCGGCGCCGTGGCATCGCGACGATGGAGGAGTTGAAGGCGGCGCTTGGCTCCTCGGTCGACATGACGGTCTTCCGCAAACTGCGAGAGCTGTCCTACCTCGCCAGCTACTCTCATCGGGGCAAGTACTATGCGCTGGAGGAGACCGCCCAATTTGACGAGCGCGGCCTTTGGGCCTGCCGCGAGGTGCGCTTTTCGCGCTTCGGCTCGCTGGTCGACACACTCGAGGTCTTCGTTGCTCGCTCCACCGGCGGCTATCTCGCCTCCGAGCTCTCTTTCGAGGTGGGAGCCCAGGTCAAACAACCCCTTCTCGGTCTCGTGCGTGCCGGTCGGATCGCCCGGGAGGAGGTTGCCGGGCTGTATCTCTATTGCTCGGCTGATGGAGCTCGACGGGCCGAGCAGTTGCTCGCCCGCAGGCTCCCTGCCTCCGGGGTGCCCGCGTTCGCTCCGCTGCGGGCGCCCGACTCCGTTTCCAATGAAGCCAAGGCCGCCATCGTTCTTTTCATGAGTCTGCTGGACGAGCAGCAACGGCGGCTCTTCGCGGGACTGGAGGCCCTCAGGCTCGGACGGGGTGGCGACCGCGCCGTTGCCGAAGCCACCGGTCTGGATCCACACACCATTGCCAAGGGGCGACAGGAACTTCTTGCCCGCGACGTGCTGGTCGATCGTCGCCGTCGCCCAGGCGCAGGTCGCAAGCCGGTCGAAAAAAAACGCCGGAGGTCAGCGCCGAAATCGAGCGACTGATGCTGCCCGCCACCGCAGGCGATCCGATCACCGGGCTGAAATGGACCCGAAAGACCACGGTCAAGCTCAGCGATGAACTGCGCAAGCTCGACATCCAGGTTGGCGCCAGAACCGTGGCGCGTCTTCTCGACGGTCTCAAGTACCGGCTTCGGGTCAACCACAAGAAGCTCTCCCGCGGATCAGCTTGGACCCGCAGCCAGCGCAATCAGCAGTTCCTCTACATCGAGGACATGCGGCGGTCTTTCGCCCAGAGGGGTCTGCCCGTGGTCTCCATCGACACCATGAAAAAGCAACTCGTCGGTCGCTTCAAGAATCCAGGAGCTGTCTGGGCGAAGGTCGCAACGCCGGTGAACGACCACGACTTCCGCAGCGATGCCAGCCACATCGCTTCCCCCTACGGAGTCTTCGACCCCATCGCCAACCGCGGCCACCTCTTTGTCGGCACCTCGCACGACACTCCGACTTTCGCGTCCGACTGCGTCTCTCGTTGGTGGAAGACTGACGGGCGCTCCCATTACCCCAAGGCGGACAAGTTGCTCATCCTTGCCGACAACGGCGGCAGCAACGGTTCACGCTGTCGAGCATGGAAGCACGGCCTGATGACCAAGCTCTCCGTGCCCCATCGACTGGAGGTCACCGTGTGCCACTACCCGTCTGGCGCCTCCAAGTGGAACCCGATCGAGCACCGCCTCTTCAGCCAGATCTCCAAGAACTGGGCGGGCGAGCCCTTGGCCACTCTGGAAACCATGCTCAACTTCATCCGCACAACCAAGACCGAGACGGGCCTCCGCGTACGAGCCACGCTCATGAAGGGCGACTACCCAAAGGGCCTCAAGCCGACGGCTGCGGAAATGGCGACGCTGCCCCTCCTGCCCCACGACATGCTCCCCGACTGGAACTACACGATCGCGTCCTCATCGAAAATGTGAACTAATTTCTGCGCGGCCCCTTAGATGCCATGCGGAAAGTTATCCAACTGATCGGTGTGTTGTGCTCCGTGGTAGGCCTGACTGCATGGAGACAAAGCCACCATAATTATCTGACTGTGAAGAGTGCCTATCGGAAGTTACAGCAATTAAGACGTTCCACATCACAGGATGACGCCAAGAAAGCGGGACAAGCGCAGTTAAT
>JAUYFG010000177.1 GCA_030690985.1 Pseudomonadota bacterium | reverse complement strand
TCAGACACTGGACGCGCTCATCCGACGACGACTGCGGGCGCTCCTGCGCAAACAGGAGAAACGCCCGGGCTTTGGACGGTGTTATGCCGATCATTGCCGCTGGCCAAATGCATACTTCGCTGCGGAAGGACTTTTCACCATGACTGAAGCCCGACTGCTGGCGAGCCAATCCCGATGAGGAAACCACCGACTGGAGAGCCGTGTGCGGGAGAACCGCACGCACGGTTCGGAGGGAGGGGAGGGCGAGAGCCCTTTCCTACCCCTATCAGTTTCCTCCGTCTAATCAGGCCTTTAAAAAACTGATTTGATGAACGCACTGGATTCCCGCCTGCGCGGGAATGACGGTAATTCAATGGGTTATCGCCAGAACAAATTTGCCCTGGGCTCCGGCATCAGCATGTTGACGTTGCGCCCGATCACTTCATCGGCCAGGTAACCGAAATCACGCTCGGCGGCCGGGTTGAAGCTGCGCACCGTGCCGCGCTCGTCCATGGTGATGATGGGATTGACCGCCGTATCCACCACCGCCCGATTGCGCGACTCGCTGGCCGCCAGTTCGCGGGTGCGGTCGCTGACCTGGCGGCGAATGATCTGCTGCCGGTTGGACAGATGGCCCAGGTAGAGCGCCAGGATCGCGCTGATGGCCAGGCCGGCGAGCAGGATGGTCAGGGGCTCGTGGCCCCGCATCGCGGCGAGGTAGCTTGGAGTGGGGCGGGCGATGAAGATCCAGTGGCGACCAGCCACGGACAGGCTGCGGCGATATTCCAGGATGGGCGATGTCTTCTCCCACTCCGCCGACAGATGTGCGAACAACACTTCGTTCCGCTCCAGCGCCGCAACCTCGCGGATACGCATGGCGACCTCCGTCAGGCTCAACTGGGACTTGCGCATGGCGGCGTGAAAGATTTCATCCAGGTGATAGGCGCCCGAGGCGAAGCCCTGCAATGCAGCCCGGCGCTGCGCGGGGTTGCCGGCCGGCGCGCTGTAGATCGGGGCGAACACCCGGATGCCGGGCCGGCGAGCGGCGTCCTGTACCAGATTGACGGGGGCGCTGGCGGTTACTTCGCCGCTGTCCCTGGCCTGTTCCAGCGCCGCCCGGCGCAGGGGGTCGGACGCCAGATCGAAGCCCAGAGCCGCCTTGTTTTGTTCCAGGGGGTTCTGGTAATAAACCGGAAAGTATTCCTCGCGCCGATCCGCCGGCCGCCACTGGCCGTGGGCATCGCGTTCCCGTATCCGGTAATCGGACTGGCCTTCGGCGCGGGCGGTCGCCTCGAAAGCGGTGCGCTCGGCGTGTTTTACTCTGCGCACCCATTCCAGGGCCTGGACGCCGCCGCGTTTCCGGACCAGCGGGTTGGCGAATATCCCGAATTGCGTCTGGTTGATGCGGGGGGCGGCCTGGAGGAAACGCTGCAGATCGCGCGCGACCTCCAGGTTCGCTTCGATCTCCCGCTCGAAGGAGGCGGCGTGCAGTTCCGCAAGGTAGTGGAATTCGCCGCGCAGGGCGTCCTCATGCAGGCGATCGGCCAGGCGCATGGCAGCAAAACTGATGGCCGTGCCCGCCAGAAAAACCAGAACCGCCCCCAGGTGGTTGCGGGAAAACGATAGGCGGGGAATGCGGATTCCGGTTTTCTGCATCGTGTCCTGTCAGTTGTCATGGCGCCAGGTGCAGCGGCAACTTGTCGGCGGCTACCGGGCGGCCTGGATGGTAACCCTGATACAGGGTGCAACCCAATTCCAGCAAGGCCTGTTGTTGCGCTGCCGTTTCCACCCCTTCGGCGATCACCTCGAAGCCGAGGTGGCCGGCCATGGACAGCACCGCGCGGACGATGGCGGCATCCTTGGATTCCAGCGTCAGTTCCCGCACGAAGGATTGATCGATCTTCAGCCGGTCCAGCGGCAATTGTTTCAGATAGGCCAGCGAGGAATAGCCGGTGCCGAAATCGTCGATGGAGAAACGCACGCCACGGCGGCGCAGCACCTGCATCTTGTCCACTGCCTCGCCGATGTTGTCGAGCAACATGGTTTCGGTCAGCTCCAGTTCCAGACGGCGGGGGTCGGCGCCGGTCTCCACCAGGATGCGTTCCACCCGGGTCACGAAATCGGCTTGATGGAACTGGCGCGCGCTGACGTTGACCGCCACGCTGCCCATGTTCACCCCGGCGCGTTGCCAGGCCACGATCTGGCGGCAGGCCTGTTGCAGTACCCAGTGGCCGATGGACAGGATCAGGCCGGTTTCTTCCGCTACCGGGATGAATTCGGCGGGCGAAATCATGCCGTGTTTGCCGTGTTGCCAGCGCAACAGGGCTTCCACGCCGCGCATGCGCCCCAGGCTGTCGATCTGGGGCTGGTAGTGCAGCATCAGTTCACCCGCGTTCAGGGCATGGCGCAGATCGTTTTGCAGTTGCAGGCGGGACTCGGCCGCCGCCTGCATGTCCGGCGCGTAGAAACGGATGCCGTCGCGCCCGGCTTGTTTGGCGCGGTACATGGCCACCTCGGCGTGTTGCAGCACCTCCTCCGGCTTATCGCCATTCTGGGGAAACAGGGTGATGCCGATGCTGGGGGTGACGTGCAGTTGGCGCCCGCCCAGATAGATCGGCTCGGCGATGCCGTCACGCAACTTGTCCGCCACCCGGCGCGCTTCATAGCTGGTCAGGGCCAGATCGTCGCCCAGGTCGGGCAGCACCACCAGGAACTCGTCGCCGCCACGCCGCACCACCGTATCCCCGGCCCGCACCCGCTGGACAAGACGCTGCGCGATCTGGCTCAGCAAGGCGTCGCCGCTGGCATGGCCGAGGGCATCGTTGAAGGTCTTGAAGTTGTCCAGATCGATGAACAACACCGCGCCGTAGGACTCGCGCCGTCGCGCCATCGCCATTTCCTGGTGCAGTCACTCCAGCAACAGATGGCTGTTGGGCAGTCCGGTGAGGGGATCGTGGCGGGCCTGGTATTCCATTTCGGCGCGGGCCTGGCGCATCGAGAGGCCGATGCTCAGCACATCCGTGGCACGCTTCAGGAAAGCTTCTTCCTGGGGTGAATGCGGGTGTCCCTCCGGCAGGTAGAGCGTCAGTACGCCCAACAGTTGCTGTTCGGCCATGATCGGCAGGGCATAGTGGCCGTGGGACTGCATGCCGTCGTAGCGGATTTCGTGGCGGGCATCGCCGCCGCTGGTGTGGAGGATGACGCGCGTTTGCGCCGCGATGCCGCAGACGCAGCGTCCCAGCGGCAGCCGCGCGCAGGCGCTCAACAGGGCGGGTTCCATATTCTGGAAGGCCGCCATGCGCAGGGGTTCCTCTCCCGCCCCGGCTTCGTTGACGAAGATCACCCCCTTGGGCAGCAGGCCCAACCACGGCGCCGAGGCAAGCAGGGTTTCCAGACCGCGTTGCAGGAAGATATTCGTGTCGACCGGTTGGATGGCGATGCGCAGCAATTCGCCGATGGCATGTTCCTCGGCGGCGGCATATTCGGGCGGTTCGCGCGCATCGGCGGCCGCAGTCGCCACGCAGAAATGCAGCACCAGTACCAGCGCCACGGCCATCGCCAATGCGGCCAGCCAGAGCGGCCAGCCGGCGTTTGCCGCCAGCAACAGCCCGGCGAAGGCCAGCACTACCGCCAACGGCTGCCAGACGCGCGAAGACGGAAGTCGTGCCCGCTTCATGATCCGCGCCTTCCTGGCATGGCCGCCGGTTTTCGCGGCGGAAAAAGAGGCCGATCCGCCGCCCATGCACGGGTGCCAGACAGGAGTGAAAGGGAATGCGCCATGATCTAGCCTGCTTGGGTTTTGTTCGTCGTATCCCCTAAGTGCAAGGCCTGTGCCATTCCCTGGCATCATTTCGTACCACTCGTTAAATAAGCTTTATTTACAACCACTTACTCCTGTTTATCGAGATTGTTCGGGGTTGTTTTGGACTTTTGTCCACCCGGCGTTGGCGCATCCCGATTCACGGCTTCATGCATTTTGCAGAGAGACTGCAAAATGCAGCAGAATCACCGCAGTGCCTTGAGTGAAAAAACGGGAGAAAACCATGAACGCGCGACCTTTGGTATTGCTGGTGGAAGACGAGGTGCTGCTGGGGCGGGCCTATATGGCGTTTCTTTCCCGGCTGCCATGTGAAACCGCCCATGTCGCCAGCGCCAACGAAGCGCTGGAATTCATCGCCCGCCGGCCACCGGATCTGCTGATCCTGGATTTATTGTTGCCGGACATGCACGGCCTCGAATTGATGCGCGCCCTCCACGAACGCGACCAGAGTTGCCCCACCATCGTGGTCACCGTGGAGAACACGGCGGAAGTGGCGGTCAACGCGATGCAGGCCGGGGCGCTGGATTACCTGCTCAAGCCGGTCGCTCCGGAGCGGCTGACCACCACGGTACGCAATGCGCTGGAAGGCCTGAATCTGAAGGCCCGTCTGCATGATTACGAGATCGTCTTGCCTGATGGCGGCTATGAAGGCTTCATCGGCGCCTCGCCGGTGATGCGGGTGATCTACCGCCTGATCGGCAATGCCGCCGCCTCCGACGCCAGCGTGTTCATCACCGGCGAAAGCGGCACCGGCAAGGACGTCTGCGCCGAAGCCATCCACAACCGCGGCCGCCGTGCCGGCAAACCGCTCATCGCCATCAACTGCGCCGCCATCCCGCGTGAATTGATGGAGAGCGAACTGTTCGGCCACCTGCGCGGCGCTTTCACCGGCGCCGATCGCAATCGTGACGGCGCCATCACCCTGGCCAACGGCGGCACCCTGTTTTTCGACGAAATCTGCGAGCTCAACCTCGACCTGCAAGCCAAACTGCTGCGCTTCGTCGAGAGTCGCGCCTACAAGCCGGTCGGCGGCAGCCAGGAACTGGCCAGCGATGTCCGCATCATCTGCGCCACCAATCGCGACCCGCTCGAAGAGGTTCACGCTGGCCGCTTCCGGGAGGACTTGTATTACCGCCTCTATGTAGTGCCCATTGCCCTGCCGCCGCTACACGCGCGCCAGGAAGACATCCTGTTGCTGGCGCGGCATTTTCTTGAACTTTTTGCCCAGGAGGAGGGCAAGGACTTCGACGGCTTCAGCGCCCACGCCGAAGCGGAATTGCTGGCCTACCCCTGGCCGGGCAATGTGCGCCAGTTGCAGAACGTGATTCGCCGCATCGTCGTCATGCAGGAAGGCGGCACGGTGGCTGCGCTCATGCTGCCAGCCGCGACCATGGGCCAAATAACTCAACCCTCGGACAACGGCGCCAGCCACGCGGCACAGATTCGCCCGTTATGGGAGCAGGAGCGGGCCATCATCGAACGCACCATCGCCCTGTGTGGCGGCAATGTCATCGAAGCCGCATCCCGTCTCGACATCAGCGATTCGACGATCTACCGGAAACGGGCCAAGTGGCGGGCGGTGGGGTCCAAGTCAGCGGTTCCTGGGTAAACCTGAACCGGCGAAGGCGTCGCCAAACAGGCTGAACGTGGGCAGGGCGCGTGGCGCTTTGGCGTCAGCGCATCGCTACCCAGGGCTCAGGGTGCGGAGGGGCGCTTTCGCGGCAGTGTCAGCCTGAAGTTGCTGCCTTGCCCGACCACGCTTTTCACGTCGATGTGGCCGTGGTGGCCGCGGGCGATGCTGTAGGCAAGCGACAGCCCCATGCCCGTACCCTGGCCGATCGGCAGGGTGGAGAAGAACGGGTCGAATATCCGCTTCATGTTCTCGGGCGGTATCCCGCGGCCGGTATCCTCGATCTCGACCCAGGCTTCCTGTTCATCGAAGCCGGTGCGTAGTGTGATGGTGCCGCGCCTCTCGATGGCCTGGGCGGCGTTCACCAGCAGCTTGGCGAACACCTGATTGATCTGTGCCGCCATGCATTCGACATCCGGCAGACCGGCGTATTCCTTGATGACCTCGGCCTTCGCCTTGACCTCGTTGCCGACGACCTCCAGCGTGCTGTCCAGTCCGGCTTCGAGTTTGACGAACTGCCAGTCCGCATTGTCGACCTGTGAAAAATCCTTGAGATTGCTCACGATCTTCGCCACCCGCGCCAGCCCATCGCGTGATTCAGTCATGAGCGTAACGATGTCTTCACGGAGAAAATCGAGATCGGCCGATTTTTTGGCCGCCGTGATCGCCGCCAGGATTCCGGGGTATGCCGTGAGGGCCGAATCGGCGGTTTCATAAGCGCTGATGACCCGCAGCAGGCCATCGACCTGGCCCTGAAGGCTGCCGAGATTGGAATTGACGAAGCCGACCGGGTTGTTGATCTCATGGGCGACGCCCGCTGCCAGTTGGCCGACCGAAGCCATGGTCTGCGACTGGAGCAGCTGGTTCTGCGTGTCGGCGAGATTGCGGTTGGTTTCCGTGAGCTGTTCGAGATTTTTTGCGAGCCGCTGCCGCAGCGTGTTGATGCGGGTCATCGCCTTCATCTTGGCTTGCAGGATCGACTCCGGCCAGTTCTTTGCCAGGAAGTCATCGCCGCCGGCCTCGATGGCGGTAATCAGGTTTTCATGGGTGTTGGAGGCGGTGAGAAAGATGATGGGCGTCCATGACGAAGTTGCCGCCTCGATCCTGCGTATGCGGTTGGTGGCCTCGAAGCCGTCCATGACCGGCATTTCGATGTCCATGAGCACCAGATCGGGCGCCGATTCCTGGAATTTATCGACTGCGATCTGCCCATTTTCGGCAAGGCTCACTTCGTGGCCAAAACTGGCCAGGCGCGCGGCCATTACCACGGCGACGGCACGGGAATCTTCAACCAGCAGAATTTTCATGGGGTGACGGGCTCAAGTTAGGGAAGTGATTCAGGCGCGGTCTGATTCGACAGAGCCACCGTGTCTGGGCGAATGTTTCGTCACGCCTTATCGGCAGGAAGCGCGAAATTCTTCAGGGAAAAGCGCCGGTTGTCGCAGACACCCACTGCGGCGAGACGCCGGCGCTATATGGGGTGGCCGCAACAAATGACGAAAGCCCGCGATCGCGGGCTTTCGTGTCTTCCTCCCCGTGGGGGGAGAGGCATCGATCAACTTACAGGATCATGCCGGGGTTGTTGCCCATGCCGATGACCTTGGGCTGGTTGAGCTTGACCTGCTTGACCACTTTCACGTCGCGCAGGTATTCGGCCACCACGTCCCAGATCGGGGCGCCCTTGGCGCCTTCGCCCACGGGCGCCCAGCCCGCGACCTTGTATTTCTTGTTGGGGTCGACCGCTTTGCCGTTGAGGGTCATGTCGCCGATGCGCTTGCCAATGCCGGCGTTCGGCGTCACCGAGTACTGGATGCCGCCGACGCGCACCATGTCGCCGCCCTGCTGGTAGTAGGGGTCGTCGTTGAACAGGTTGTCGCAGACGTCTTCCATGATGGTCTTGATGGTTTCGCCGGTCATGCTGTTGAGGGAGGTCTGCGGGTAGGTGATGGCGACCTGGTCCATCAGTTGTTCCATGGTGATGACATCGCCCGGCAGCAGGCTGGTGCCCCAGCGGAAGCCTGGCGAGAAGGCGGCGTCGGCGCCTTTCACTTTCATCAGGGCGTCGCAGATCATCTGGTCGTAGGTGCCGTTGAAGTTGCCGCGACGGTAGAGCAGGTCTTCGGTGACCGCCAGCTTTTCGCCCAGCTTGGCTTCGAACGGTTTGCGGATATGGGTAATCAGCGCGTCCATCTTCTTGTCGGCCGCGAGCAGGTTGGAGAACACCGGCACCAGGCGGTATTTGAAGCCCTTGACCTTGCCGCCCTTGACGTCGAAATCCATGACGCCGAGGAATTTGCCGTTGGAGCCGGCGTTGGTGACCAGAGTGACGCCCTTGGCATTCTTGACCGGGATCGGCTGCGGCACGACGTCATGCGGGTGGCCGCCGAAGATGGCGTCGATGCCGGTGACGCGGCTGGCCATCTTGAGGTCGACGTCCATGCCGTTGTGCGACAGCACCACGACCACCTGGGCGCCCTTGCCGCGGGCTTCGTTGACGAACTTCTGCATGGAGTCGTCACGGATGCCGAACGACCAGTCGGGCACCATCCAGCGCGGGTTGGCGATGGGGGTGTAGGGGAAGGCCTGGCCGATGATGGCGACCTGCACACCATTGATGTTCTTGATGACATAAGGCTTGAACACCTGGTCGCCGAAATCGTTGGTGACCACGTTCTGGGCGACGAAATCGACGCCGGCTTTCTTGAAGTCCTTGTTGATGATCTCCTGGACACGTTCTGCGCCCAGGGTCATTTCCCAGTGCGGGGTCATGACGTCGACGCCGAGGGCGATACAGGCGTCGACCATGTCCTGGGCGCGGGTCCACAGCGCGGTGGCGGAGCCTTGCCAGGTGTCGCCGCCGTCCATCAGCAGGGAACCGGGGCGCGAGGCGCGCACCTTGTCGACCAGGGTTTTGAGGTGAGCGAAGCCACCGACCTTGCCGTAGGTGCGCGCGGCGGCGGTGAAGTCGATGTAGGTGAAGGCGTGGGCGTCGATGCCGCCGGGCTTGATGTTGTAGGCCTTGAGCAGATGCTCGCCGACCAGGTGCGGCACTTTGCCGACGGCGCCGGCCACGCCCAGGTTGACGTTGGGCTCGCGGAAATAGATCGGCTTCAACTGCGCGTGGCAGTCGGTCATGTGCATCAGCGAGACGTTGCCGAAGGTGGGGATGTCGTAGTAGTTGCTGGGGGCGTTGCCGGCCAGGGCCTGACGGCTATCCAGGGCGAAACCGCCGGCGGCGGCGGCGGCGAGGATTTGCAGGAAATCGCGGCGATTCATGGACATGGATGGGTCTCCGGGGGTTGTCGCTGTGTGGCGCGCATTGTTGCGGCGCCCAGGCGGGCGGTAAATGGTAGTGATGGGCCAGTTGGCGTAGTTCAAATGAAAATCCGGGCATCTGCCCGGATTTCGCCGTCAAATCCGGCTACCTTGCCGGATTTTCAAAGACGTTCGCGTCAGATTACTTACGGAACACGGAGGCCTTCAGTTCCAGGCCGTTGCTCATGTAGGAGTGGAAATACTCCAGGTTGTTGTAGCGGGCGCTGCCGGCTTTGTCGCTGACGTGGCGCACGTTGTTCTGGCACCCTTCGTAGCGCTTTTGCAGGGTCGTCAGACTGTCGCCACCACGGAACGCGGGCCAATGGGTGGCCTGGCCGATGACCGGTGACAGCAGTTCCGAACGGATGCGGACACCGGCGTTGTCGACATGGCAGTTGCCGCAGGAGAAGTTGAGCTGGCCGGCCCGGCCGTAAAAGGACTTCTTGCCGTCTTCATAGGCCTTCAGCGCGCCCTCGCCTTCCACCTTGATGTTCATCTTCATGCCGTCCGACAGGGTGCGCATGTAGGCGGTGAGCAGGCCAATGGTGCTCGGGTCGGCGACTTTGTAGGCTTCTTCACCGTTGCTGGTGCGGCAATTGTTGATGGCGTCTTCCAGCGTCACCACCTTAGCCTTGGCGTTGTCGAAGAGGGGGTAGTCACCGGCGATATTCTTGCCGCCATTGGGCAGGCAGTCGGCGTAGGTCTTGCCGCTTTTCAGCGGGGTCTTCCACAGCTTTTCGCCCTTGTCGATTTCCGTCGCATAGGGGGGGAATTCCATGATGCTGTTGTACTGGGATTTGGCATCCGGATCGAATGCCAGCGCGCTGAGGACGTAGTCCTCTCGTTTGAGGTCGGGAAACTTGTTCTTGAAATAATTGACCAGTTTCAGCCGATCTTCTTCCGGGCCCGCGTTGGCGGACACCGCGCCCATCAGGACGCCCAGGCCGGCCAGTGCGATAAGGGTTTTCTTTACGATTTTCTTCATGCCGTTCTCCAGAAACTGAGATGTGTGATGGGGGGTTACAGGCCGTAGAGGAACTCGACAACCTTGTCGATTTCTTCTTCGGTCATCACCTGATGCTTGCCCATCGGCGGCATGAAGGACTCGGGATTGCTCGCGGTGGCATCCCAGATTTTGGCGCGCAACACCTTCTTGTCGGGGAAACGCGCTTGCATGGCGATCAGCGGCGGGCCGCTTTCGCCAGGCTGCTCGGCATCGGGCAGCGTGGGCATTGCGTGGCAAGCCAGGCAGTTGCCTTTTGAGCGGTTGAAGGCAATGTCCTTGCCGGTCTCGGCGGCGTAAGCCGAACTGGCGAGCAGGGTGGCGAGCACCCCGGTGATGATGGAAGCGCGTTTCCGCATGTCTTCTCCTTCATAGTGGTCGATTGCAAACAGACTCCGCCCGGCTTCCCCCGAACGCGTCGCTTTTCAGCAGCGGCGAAGAATAGGTGTGATGTGGCGCACCACGCAATGCGAATTGCTCTCATTGGTACGATATAAGCGGGGCTGAAGTATGTTGCTACCAAGGTACGAGGGGGGCGCGTAGGTCAGGTTGCGGCTTTATCGCTACCTGACACTTGCGAACGTCAGGTAGACGCTACGTAACTCGACATGGCTCTTTTTGAGCCGCCCCGTAGCATGAAACCGCAGCTTGGCATCGTAGGATGTGGTGAGCGTAGCGAACCGCATCAACCTGACTCACGCGGCATGATGCGGTTCGCTGCGCTCACCACATCCTACGTTCCTGGTTATTGAGCAGTTACGGCGCTACGCGTCAACCTGACCTACCAGGTCTCCAGTTTGCGTATCATTTTTCCGCTTTCGCCGCCTGTTGCCGCTGTTTCATCTCGCGCAGGCGGGCGTCGATGATCGAGAGCGTGTAGAAGTCCGCGCCGCCGGTTTTCTGCGCCAGTTGCAGTTGCTCGATGGCGGCCGTCTGGCGGTCTTGCAGCGCATAGGACTCGGCTTGCGCCAGATGCGATTGGGTCAGTTCGCCCAGTGCCTGGTGAGCTTCCGCCAGGAGGGCATACAGCCTCGCGTCGGCAAACCAGGTGCGTCGCTGCTCACCGACGAAAATCAAGGTCTCACGCGGCTTGCCGGCGGCGAGCAAGGCGTGGGCATAGAGATAGGCGAGGGGGCGGTAACTGGCATATGCGGGCATGGCGCGGGCTAGCAGATCGATTGCCTGCGACGGTTGCCGCTCGCTCAGCGCGAGCTCCGCTTTGAGCGCCAGGATCACGGGGGAGATGGCCTTGCCGGCATCCAACTTGGCCAGCGCGGCGTGCGCGCGATCCGGTTTGCCGGCGCGGACGGCGGCGCGGGCCAATCCATACCAGTTGGCTGGCTCGGGATTGGATTGCGCCAGGGACTCGAAGCGGCGCAGTGCATCGGCCGCCTCGCCCTCGTTGGCCTGAATGCGCGCCCTTACCAACAGGAACTCCACGCTGTCCACATGTTGGCGATAGGGCATCTGCGCCACCCGGTTCTGCATGTCGGCGATGCGCTGGAAGGTCAGCGGGTGGGTGCGCAGATAGGCCGGTGCGTTGTTCTCGTAGAGGCGCCCCTGGGATTGCAGACGCTCGAAGAAAGTGGCCATGCCTTGTGGCGCGAAGCCGGCATCGTTCAAGATTTGGAGGCCGGTGCGATCCGCTTCGCGTTCGTGTTCGCGGGTGAAATCGAGCTGGCTCTGGATGTTCATGGCCTGCGCCGTGGCGATCGCCGCTTCCGAAGCCTGGCTGTTGGAGCGCGCCGCCAGAATCGCTATCGCCAGCGCCGCCAGGGTGGCGATACCGCTGATCTTCTGGGCGCCCACCATGCGGGCGATGTGATGCTGGGTGACGTGGGCGGTTTCGTGGGCCAGCACGCCGGCCAGTTCGGACTCGTTGCGTGCGGCGGAAATCAGCCCGGTATGGACACCGATATAGCCGCCGGGCAGGGCAAAGGCGTTGATGCTGGGGTCGCGTACCGGAAAGAACTCGTAACGCCGCCCCGGTTCGGGTGAAGCACCAGCCAGCTTGTCGCCCAGGTTCGCCAGGTAATTCTCCAGCACCGGGTCGTCCAGATAGTCGGCATCGTCGCGCACCTGGCGCATGATTTCCCGGCCGATCTGGTCTTCCTGCGACTCGGAAAGGGCGACCCGGCTGGAGTCGCCCAGGTCGGGCAAGCCGGCGGCCAGGCTGGACTGGATGCCGAAGACGAGGAGGAGGGTGGTGGCGAGGGTTTTCATGGCGGTTATGATAACGGCCCCTTTGCACTGGTTCCCCCCGCCATGAGCGACTTTACCCATTTTGACGAACAGGGCCGCGCCGTGATGGTGGGCGTCGGCGAGAAGTCGGAAACCCGGCGCGTGGCGGTGGCCACCGGCCGCATCCGCATGCAGCCCACGACCTTCGCGATGATTCGCGATGGCGCCGCCAAGAAGGGCGACGTGATCGGCGTCGCTCGCCTGGCCGGCATCATGGCCAGCAAGCGCACCCCCGACCTGATCCCGCTGTGCCACCCCATCGCATTGACCCGCGTGACGCTGGATTTCACCCTGGATGAAGCCGCCTCAGCGATTGACTGCGCCGCCACGGCAGAAACCGTCGGCCGCACCGGCGTTGAAATGGAAGCCCTCACCGCCGTCAGCGTCGCCTTACTCACCGTTTACGACATGTGCAAGGCGGTGGATCGTGGCATGGTCATCGAATCGCTGCGACTGCTGGAAAAGCTGGGCGGCAAGTCCGGGCATTGGCGCGCGGATTGATAAGGGGCTGCTTCGTATGGCACATATCGACCATAATGACCAATATGCTTTATCGAGGGCGCCAAAATGATTACTGAAACCTCAGCCGTCACTTTTCGCCAGAACTTGGGCGAGATGTTGAACCAGGTGCAATACCGGCACGACAGCATCGTCATCAACAAGGATGGCAAGCCAGTGGCCGCCCTGGTGGACGCGCGCTTGTTCGAGCGCATTCGCCGGATGCAGGGCCGCTTCGACGCCCTGTGCCAGCGCATCGAAGACGGGTTTGCCGGAACGCCCGAAGATGAAGGGCTGGCGGAAATTGATGCGCTGGTAGCCCAGACCCGCGCGGAAAACTGAGCGCCATGCCAGCTCCGCGCGTGGTGCTGGACACCAATGTGTTGCTGTCCGGCATTGCCTATCCGGCCAGCGTGCCAGGAAAACTGCTGGCGGCGTGGCGACATGGTTCCCTGGACGTGGTGTTGTCGGCATTCATCCTGGCCGAACTACGCCGGGTATTGCCGAAGCTAGTCCATCGACACCAACTGAGCACCCAGGAAATAGACGACCTGGTGGATAGCCTGGCGATTCTGGCGGAAGTCGTGGAGCCAACCGCGCAGCATGATCCAGCACTTACGGACTTCAATGACCAGCCCGTGCTGGGCACCCTGGTGGCCGCCCTCGCGACTTCCGGCGCGACCTACCTGGTCACTGGTGACAAGGCGCTGCTGGCCTTGCGCGACCGTTACCCCATCATCACGCCCGCCGAGTTTTGGAACCTGCATGGTGGGGTATAGCGAGTCTGCCGAGTCCACCAATGCGGTGTCGGCGGGCGCAGTGACGCCCGCGCGGATTACGGCAGGAAGCCGAGAACTTCACCCTGAGCAGTCGCTACCGCGCCGCCCATCATGCCTCCCACGTTCGCGGCCTTCATGTTGCCCACATACACCTTGCATAGCAACGTCGGATAACCGCCTATGAAGACAATAAAGTCTGCATAAACAAATGGTTATTGTAATACTTGAGTTGTTTGCTAGACATTAAGCAGGCGGTACAAAGGCCGCTTTAGCCAACTTGAGGAGAATGGAAATGCTGGACATCAACAAACTGGTCGCCGCTGAAAGCATGGCTCCCTGCGATGCAGACGCGTTTCTCAGCGATTTGGACACCTGGAACGAAGATATGGCGCGCCAGGCGGCACATGAAGAAGGCCTGGAGTTGTCCGACGCGCACATGGACGTGATCTGTTACTTGCGCGACCACTACGCCGAGTGCGGCCCCGACGCCAACGCTCGCAGTCTGTTACGCAACATGGAAGAGGCGTACATCGAGCAAGGTGGACGCAAATATCTCTACCAACTTTTCCCGCACGGTCCTGTCACCCAGGGTTGCCATCTGGCTGGCTTACCGACCCCGGCGGGCAATGCCGATCTTTCTTTCGGTACGAGACACTGAGCTGCCTCGGCAAATAAAAACGGCCCCTTCCGGGGCCGTTTTCATTCAGGGCAGAGGTGCTACTTGATCCGCCCCAGCGTTTTCATCACCGCGCAAGGATCGCCGGAAATCGGCGGCAGGGTCACACCACGTTCCTTGGCGCGCTTGTCCAGTTCCAGGTTGTGCGCGCTCATGAAGGTGCGGCATTCGTCCATCGACTTCATGTTGGGCAGCCTGGAGGCGTAATCCTTGCGTTCCTGGGGGGCCATCAATTCAGCGCCGCGCACGTTGTCTCCAGAGGAGTACCAGGGAAACGCCAGTGCTTGGCCGGCGTAAAGAAGGAAGGGAAGAATCAGTCGTTTTTTCATGGTCTGTAGAAAGAAAAATGCCCCAGTCTGGGCTGGGGCAAGTGTACTACCGGGCGTGGTATTAAACGCAGCCGGTCGGCTTCGGGGTGCCGGCGTAGCGGCCTGCTTGCTTGGCGGGGCCGTAGGGGAACAGGTCGAAGAGGAATTTCTTGTCGCCCCATTCGCTGCCGAACTCTTCCTTCAGACCCTTCTGCAGGATGCGCAGGTTGGGCGCGGTGCCGTATTCGTTGAAGTAGTCGCGCATGTAGCGAATGATCTTCCAGTGGCCTTCTTCAAGGGTCAGCTTGTCCTGCGATGCCAGGAATTCGGCCACATCTTCGGCCCAGTCACCCAGGTTGGCCAGATAGCCCTCGGGGTCAGTCTCGACCGTCCTTCCATTGATTTCCAGATCCATGATGTTTCCTCTCTTCGCCGGGTGGTTGTTGCAAGTTCGAACCGCAAGTGCGGGATGGCCGAACTTTACAATACCCGACTTAATAGGTCAAGTATCTGCTTAGACTTGTTCTGAAAGTGTGGTGGCTGCCTGTAACAACGTTTCTCTCTCTTCATCGGCCAGGAAAGGGAGGCCCTGCGCCACGGTGGCGAGCGGGGTGTGGGTGAGTTTGGCAGCGGCGATCAGGTCATGGGGAAGGGCGGGGTCGCCGGGGCCGTAGCTGAGGTGACGACCGGCATCGACGGCGAGGCGGGCGAGTTGAGCGCGCAGTCCTTCGTCGCCACGGATGAGTTGCTTGATCAGCGGCGGCAGTCCGCCACGCTCGATGAGTTCCAGGCTCAAGTCGCGGAAGACGAAACCGCAGGCTTGGCGCTGCGCCTGGTCGCTACGGCTGGCGCGGCCGGCGTGCAGTTCATCGAGGGCTTCCTGCGCCAGTTCCGGGACGAAGGCCCACAGCTCGATTTCGCCGGCATCGGCGAGCAAGGCGGCGAGTGCCAGTTCGCCCTGGTCGAGATCGTGGTGCAGTGAGCCCCAGGCGAAGGCGATGCGGGCGCCCAGGGAGGCACGCTGTTCAATGGCCGTGAAGCCCTGGTTGCCTTCGGCCGCTTCCGGGGCATCGCGGATTTGTCGTTTGAACTGTGCCGTGCCGAGCGACAGGAAGATACCCAGCGGCGTAGTGATATCGCGCGCCAGACGACGTGGCAGGCGGCGATTGGCATCGCGCAACAGCCTGAGTGCCAGCAGCGGGTCATCCAGCAACAGGGCGGCGTACTCGTGGCCGGAAAGGTGTTCCTCGCCCCCTTCTTCCAGTTGCGCGAGCGCCGCCTTGCTGGCCGCCTTGATCGGCAACTCCTTGTGCTCCAGATAAGCCGCCCATTGCGGCGCACCCCACCAGTAATGTCCCGCCATCACGTTCTCCGGAAAGCGTGTGTAGGGTGAGTATCGAACGAACTGGGAATTTCTTTAGCCCACGTTTAACAGACCCCATATTTTCTCTATACAAATCAATAAGTTATCGCGTACAGGTGTTTTTTAGCCCCTGTTTTCGCGTAATTCCGTGTTCAGACGATCAGTTTCTTGGTCCCTCCTGGCGCCTGATTGATTGCAAGTGCGTCATAGATAGCCATCAGGCCAGGATCTGCCAGAGTGATTTTGCGCA
>JAUYFG010000175.1 GCA_030690985.1 Pseudomonadota bacterium | reverse complement strand
CAGGCGTCCCGCCTGCTTCGTCTTTTCGATCAGGCCTACGAAGCAGGCGGGACGCCTGCGCTACAGGCCTACTTTGGCTAATGGACAATCTCGGATAAATGCAGGTGCCCCGCGCGGGCGTGGATCGCCAGCCACGCTGGGTTAACATCAGGCGCCATGTCACCCGCCAATTACGCCCTCCCCCTGGTCATCACCGCCGGCGAGCCTGCCGGCATCGGTCCCGATCTGTGTGTGCTGCTGGCGCAATCGCCGCCGCCCGGACATCTGGTGATCGTCGCCGACCAGGACGTGTTGCGCGCGCGCGCGCGGCAACTTGGCTTGCCGTTCGATGTGCCGGACTACGGCGGTGATCTGGTGGCGCCGCTGAGCATCCAGCACCTTACGGTGGATGCGGCCGTGCGGCCCGGCCAGCTTGACCAGGGCAATGCCGCCTATGTGCTGGAAACCCTGCGCCGGGCGGTAGCGGGGTGCGCCAGCGGCGAGTTCGCCGGCATGGTCACCGGCCCGGTGCACAAGGGCATCATCAACGAGGCCGGCTTTCCCTTCACCGGCCACACCGAGTTCCTCGCGGAACTGACCGATACCCCGCGCGTGGTGATGTTGTTGGAAGGCGGCGGCATGCGCGTGGCGCTGGCCACCACGCATCTCCCGCTGAAAGACGTGGCCGCCGCCATCACCCGTGAGTCGCTCAAGGAAACGCTGGATATCCTGCATGCCGCCCTGCGCCGCGATTTCGGCGTGGACAACCCACGGATACTGGTGGCGGGGCTGAACCCACACGCCGGCGAGGGCGGCCACCTCGGGCGCGAGGAAATCGAGGTCATCACGCCGGTGCTGGATGAACTGCGCGGCCAGGGGATGCAACTGCTTGGCCCGTTGCCTGCGGATACCCTGTTTCAGCCCAATATGCTGGAACAGGCCGATGCCGTGCTCACCATGTATCACGACCAGGGGTTGCCGGTGCTCAAGCACGCCAGTTTCGGCATGGGCGTCAACATCACCCTCGGTCTGCCCATCATTCGTACTTCAGTGGATCACGGCACTGCCCTCGACCTTGCCGGCCAGGGGCGTGTCCGCGAAAGCAGCCTGCGCACGGCGGTGGACAAGGCACGCGAGATGGCGGTGCATCGGTTGCAAGATCGCGCCGCCGGGCAGCCATGAGCGCGCGTATGCCCCCCCTCTTTCCCAATAGGGGGGAGGCATGAACTTCGCCCCCCTGCCCAAGGCAAAAAAATCCCTCGGCCAGCATTTCCTGGTGGATAGCCACTACATCGCCCGCATCGTCGCGGCAATCCGCCCGGACGCAGGCGACACGATGGTGGAAATCGGCCCCGGCCTCGGCGCGTTGACCCGCCCCCTGCTGGACAAGTTGGCGCATCTGCAGGTGGTGGAATTCGACCGCGACATGGTGGCGCGCCTGCGCGAAGAATTCCCCGGCGAACGCCTGACCATCCATCAGGCCGACGCCCTCGACTTCGATTTCACCCAGTTCGGCGATGACCTGCGGGTGGTCGGCAACCTGCCCTACAACATCTCCTCGCCGTTGCTGTTCCACCTGGCCGAATCCGCCGCCCAAATACGCGACATGTGCTTCATGTTGCAGAAAGAAGTGGTCGACCGCATGGCCGCCGCGCCCGACACCGCCGATTACGGCCGCCTCTCGGTGATGTTGCAGTCACGCTTCCGGGTGGAAAAAAAGTTCATGGTGCCGCCCGGCGCCTTCCGGCCGCCACCCAAGGTGGATTCCGCCATCGTCCGGCTCATCCCGTTACCGCCGGAAGCCGTGCCCTATCGCGATGCCCGCGTGTTTGCCGATGTGGTGGGGCGCGCCTTCGGGCAGCGCCGCAAGACCCTGCGCAATACCCTCAAGGGCCTGGTCGACGCCGCCCTGTTCGAGGAACTCGGCATCGACCCGATCCGGCGTGGAGAAACCCTCTCCGTGGCCGAGTTCGCGCAGCTGGCGAATCGGCTCTCGTAGCCCTCGTAGGATGGGGTGAGGCACGAACCGCATCGCGACCGTGGTCGATGCGGTTCGCTGCGCTCACCACATCCTACGTTTATCCCGACGCCAACCGGTGCGCCGCCCATTTGATCGTAATGAATTTATCCGTCAACTGAGGTTTTCAGGTTCAACCGAGGAGCGCGCAGGTGACCATCCCACAACGCATCGTTCCCGTCCTGGCCGGCGGCGGCACCCGTCTCGCGGCGCATGTCGGCGTCCTCACCGCGCTGGCCGACATGGACATCGGTTACGACCATATCGTCGGCGTCTCCGGTGGCAGCACGGTGGCGGCCCTGGTGGCGACCGGCATGGCGATGGAAGACATCAAGGTAATCCTGCGTGATGTGAATTTCTCCCACTATCGCGGCTATTCCCTGCTCAACCTGATCCTGCATGGTGGGCTTTCCACCGGCAAACGCTTCGAGCAATGGATGGACCAGCAATTGGGTGGCGTCCGCTTTCGCGACCTCAAGAAGAATCTGCATGTGGTCGCCACCGATGTGCGCTCCGGCCGGGCCGTGGTGTTCAATCGCGACAACCACCCCGACCTGCCGGTGGCGCGCGCGGTGCTCTATTCGATCTCCATTCCGCTGCTCTTCCCCTTCCACCACCACGGCAACCACATTCTGGTGGATGGCAGCATCCTCGCCGAAGACAGCCTGTTCCGCGACTGGGCCGGCGATCTCACGCCAGTGGTGTGTTTTCGCCTGCGCGACAAACGCATCGCCGCCGCCCACCCCTCGCGCAAGATTTTTCCGGTGGCGGACTACATGTTCATGCTGGTGCGCACCTTCATGAGCACCCTCTCGCGTGAATACCTCTCGGAATCCCTCTGGCTGAACACCGTATTGATCGAAACCGAAGGCATGTCGCCGCTGGAATTCAACATGACCCTGGAACAGAAACACGCCCTGTTCGCTCTGGGTTACGCCACCACGCGGGAGTTTCTGCCGTCCAAATTGGCACGGGTGGGGAGAGGGTGAAGGGCCGCACAGTTGCCGCGCTATCCGGTGCGGGGCATCCGGGTGGAAATCGGCCAGGCCATCCCACGTGGCCGCGTGCAGCGGCTGGAAAAAAACGGTCGCGGAAATGAATGTGGGCACCGAGTCAACGGTGCCCACATTCATGTACGACTGGTGCCCCCGACCCGAATCGAACGTGTGACCCTCCCCTTAGGAGAAGGTAGGTAAACGTATTTATTGACGTTGAGCAATATTTAATACTCGTTAATATTCAATGACATATGCATATAACAAGGGAAATAAAGGTTGCTTTATGTTGATTCATGTTCAATAATACGCTTACAAGTCGCTTACATGGATTCGATGTAAGCGCCCACGGATTGTTTATGGACGGTTTTCAACATGGCACGCATCAAGCTTACAGCCGGTCGAATTCGGGACTTCACCACCGACAAGTCTCAAGCGTTTCTTTGGGATTCGGAAGCGCCCGGCCTGGCAGTGAGAGCAACGCCATCCGGTAAGAGCGCCTTCATATTTCAGGGCAAGCTGAACAGGAAAGACATTCGGTGCACCATCGGCGACGTTGGAACATGGGGCATTGACCTCGCACGGGAAGAAGCCCGCCGACTGGGTACGCTGGTTGACCAAGGCATTGACCCCCGCGAACAGAAGCGCGAGCGCATCGCCGCCAGCGAGGCCAAGCGCGAAGCGCTGCGCCAGCATGATGTGACCGTATCCGAAGCCTGGAATGCCTACATCGAGGCCAGAATGCCAAGGTGGAGCGCCCGCCATCTTCAAAACCATCTGACACTTGCCCAAACGGGCGGAGAAAAGCGGAAAAGCGGCCGGCACCCTGGCGAGCCGGAAACCACACTGCCTGGCCCGGTTCATTCCCTGTTGAATCGCCGCCTTGGCGACATTGACGGCAACGCCATGAAGGCTTGGCTATCCAATGAAATCGAGCGCGGGCCATCGCAAGCCGAGCAGGCTTTCCGCGTATTCCGAACCTTCATCGGATGGTGCGCCGAACATGACGACTACAAAGGCGTGGTGAATGCCGACGCCTGCGCAGCCAAGGCACTGCGCGAGATGGTTCCAAAGGTGAAGCCGAAGGATGATGTGCTGCAAAAGGAACAGCTTTCCTCATGGTTCGCTGCTGTCCGCAGAATCCGCAATCCAGTGATTGCCGCCTACCTGCAAGCCCTGCTGGTGACGGGCGCCCGCCGAGAAGAACTGGCTGGCCTGACTTGGGATGGCATCGACTTCCAATGGAAAACCATCACCATTCACGACAAGGTTGAAGGCGATCGCACCATTCCGCTAACGCCCCTTGTGGGCGAATTGCTCGCCTCACTACCCCGCCGCAAAGATGCGGAGGGCAAGCCCCTGCCCTGGGTATTCTCAAGCCCGACCGCCGCCAATGGCAGGCTGCAAGAACCGCGCAAGCAGCACATCAACGCGCTGGAAGCCGCGGGCCTGCCGCACCTATCGCTTCATGGCCTGCGCCGTTCATTCGGCACCTTGGCGGAATGGACAGAAGCGCCCGTGGGCGTGGTGGCGCAAATCATGGGGCACAAGCCTTCCGCCATCGCGGAGAAGCATTACCGCCGCCGGCCGCTCGACCTGCTGCGGATGTGGCACACCCGCATTGAGGCTTCGATTCTTGAACAGGCCGGCATTGAACAGCCCGAGGAAGGCCAGCAAGGCTTGCGGCTGGTGAAGGGCAACGCCGCCACCAGTCGGTAACTGGGAAGTGAGGATTTCCCCGTCTTTCGCCCCGGTTTATCCGGGGTTTCTTGGCAACACTCCCCTTAAAGGGTAAATTGAACGACATGGAGAAACGCACGCCCCATTACCTGCTTTCCGCAATCCAGGCCCAAATGACCGGCGTCGATGAAATGAACATCACGTTTACGGCTCAGGCGGGAATCCGCGCAGCAGGCATGGCGATGGGGGATGCTCTCGAAGTCGTGCGCGGCCTGACCCTCACGAACTTCTACAAGAGCATGACCACCCACAAGGACCACCGCGTGTGGCAGGACGTGTATCACGCCCAGTGGCGCGGGAAAGGGCTCTACGTGAAGTTCCAGCAGGCCGGCGAATACTTCGTTGTGTCGTTCAAGGAGTTGTGACATGGCATCGAAATGGAATGGCAAGCAGTGCCCCCTGTGCTTCGAGGGCACCTTGTACGATGGCGAGAAGCAGCAGCGGATGGAGTACCGGGGCCGGGTATACGAGTACACGGCGCACGGTGCTTTCTGTGACCACTGCCAAGACGGCTTCCCTATCCACGACGCGAAAGAGGAGGCTGCATGGCACGCCTTCCGCGACCGGATAGACGCCGAGGACAGCGCCGAACTGGCGCGCATCCGCAAGAAGCTGAAACTCACTCAGCAGGCCGCCGCGAAGCTGACGGGTGGCGGGAAGAATGCGTTTTCCAGGTACGAGCGTGGCGAGGCCAAGCCCATGCCGGCCGTGGTGAACCTGTTCCGGCTCCTGGATCGTCACCCGGAACTGTTGAAGGAACTGGGCGCGTGAAGAAGCGAAGCCTGTTTACCGAGATTGCCGAGCGCTTCGATGCCTTGGCCGAAAAGCGCGCCGGCAAGCGCACCCTGCGCGCCCATGAGGTTGCGGCCAGGCCCGCGCCGGGAGTGACCGCCGAAGAACTCATTGCCATGCGCGAGCGGCTGAACCTCTCTCGCCCCGTGCTGGCCCGCTACCTACGCACCACCCACCGCACCCTGGGAAATTGGGAACAGGGCCTCGCCCACCCGGAAGCTCAGGCATCCCTGCTGATTCGCCTGGTGGAACGCTACCCCGACACCCGTGGAACGGCTGGCGACGATATAAGCAAACAGAGCCAAGCCGCCACACGCGCCCGTGAGGGAGCGCCGGCCTATGATGACCGACAAACCCACCCCTACCGCGACAGCGGGAAAAGCCAGACACCTTCACCGGCTTGGGGTGGTTGCCCAACGAAGGCACACGATAGAGCGCAGCAATGGCCGAGTGGCACAGCATTACCGAAGTCATCAAACGCATTGCCCGCGACACTGGGGAGACTGTTACCGCCCAAGACATTGTAGGCATGGCGGTGCAGGGTCAGATTCGAGTCGGGGCGCGCATCCCCAAGTGGGAGGGGCCAGGCGAGGGGGAATTGCTGTGGTACTTCCCAGACGGTTCGCAAGTCGGTTCGAGAAGCGTAAGCACCGATGGCATAGCCTGCTGGCTGAATTGCGCCAAACTGGAGACACTTCTCGTTCATGACAAGGTGAAACTGGCGGACATTCAATGGACTCCCAAGGAAGGCGGCATCACCCTGAGCGCAGGGTCGAACTCACCGTTCATTACCTTGAACGATATTCGCATCCCCGAGCCGGAATACACCCGCATCCTTGCCATACTCTGTGGCGAACCGCTCATGCCGCGAGAACCGCAGGACATGACCGGCAAGACTGAACAAAGGCCATACCGGAGAGAGGCCGAGCCCGGCGCCGCACTGATTCAGAAATGGGAGGAACAAGCAGCGTACATCTTCGATCTGCGCGAGACAGTGGCCAGTATGCCGCCGTCTGAACAGTTAGCCGCGAAGCAACTGATTGAGCAGTGTGAGAAAGAGCGACGTCAGCTTGAAACAAGCCCCGAATACCTTGATGCACGGGACGGTTATCTGTTACGCCTGAAAAAATCGCACGAAGTCCGTGTGCGAAGCGGCGAGCAGGCGCTTATCGAGCAGAGCGCATCTGAGATTGAATCGTGGAGTGGGCACTTGGCACGGTTACGGATTCAAGCCGGAGAGGAATCACCACCCAGTACCGGCCAATGGTGGGAAACCGATTACAACATCCTGGAACTAGCCCAAGACTTCGGGAATAGCTTGGTGGCTGAAGGAAGAAAGCCTTCGCAAAACTCCGTCACAAGGATGATTGAACATCACATCCGCAGCAAGGAAACGCGCAAAACGCCGCCAGGCGGAAAGCTGCGTGTGGGTTTTTCCATTACGAATTTGAAAAAAGGGCCGATGAAAGGCTGGATGTACAAGCCTAAAAAGGAGTAGCGCACTGGTGCGTGCACTGGTGCGTGCGAAAAACGCACCGGTCGCTCCACCCAGGAAGTCGCTGCCACGGTGGCACCGCACCTGATTTGCAAGTTTGAGCAGACCGGAAAACGCACCAAAAGAATTCGTATCGACCGCTGGGACATTTCCCGGCATTCCCAAAGAAGTCGATACGATGAAACTGGCCGCCCTTCCCGGAACCGCCCATGCGGTTCATTTGACCACCGAGGCCCTGGCATCCCGCCTCGGCATCAAGCCCCAGACCCTACGCGCAAACCTTTGCCGGCATGGACACTATTTTGGGTTACGCCCGGTCAAGACACCAAACCGCTTTCTTCTCTGGCCAGCCGATTCTGTTGACCGACTGACCGCCGGGAGCCAGAAATGAGCGCCGTAAATGACGACGCCCGGCGGCAACCGGGCGTTAAAACCACACAAAAGACTGACTTCGACGCCGATTTTGCTACCAACGTCGCCGGAAATCAACCTGCGAAACCCGAACTCGACCTGGCCTCATGGTCGGCACTGGGCAAACATTCCCGAGATCGCCGCCAGAAGAAGGCATGGATGTGGAAAGCAGGGGGTGCACGATGACTGCAAGACGAAAACTCCCACCTTTCGCCAAGACACTATCCGAAGCCCGCGCCCGTGGCCTGATCCCCCGCCGCCTGGGCGGGGTACACGTCGCCATCGCGCTTGACTGGCGCGAGGTCCGCACAGGTGGAGTGCACCGCATCGTGCTTCCCGGCAACCCGGCAGGCTTCGACCTGCGCTGTCTGGCCGGCCTGGATGTGCGAGTGGTTCACGCCACACATGACGCATCCCGCGTGCCGGCTGTCGTTGATGCCATCCCGGAAGCCGGAGCCATCACCGTGGAGGCTGTGAATTTCGATCTGATCGATTCCGGAGCGCCGCGCGATGCCTGGCTGACCGTCTACGAGCGGGAGGTGCTACGTCATGCCGCTTGAATTCGTAGCTGAAACCCCCGAACAGGCTGCCGCGTATCAGGATGCGATCTCCCCGGCGCCACGCTTGCGGGCCTCGCCGGCCTTCGCCGCGCCGCCAATTTCCGCCGAGGAACTGGCAAACGCCCGCCCCACCCCCGACTGCATCGTTGAGCGTTTTTTCTTCGCCGATGTGGGCAACCTTATC
>JAUYFG010000174.1 GCA_030690985.1 Pseudomonadota bacterium | reverse complement strand
GATAAGGTTGCCCACATCGGCGAAGAAAAAACGCTCAACGATGCAGTCGGGGGTGGGGCGGGCGTTTGCCAGTTCCTCGGCGGAAATTGGCGGCGCGGCGAAGGCCGGCGAGGCCCGCAAGCGTGGCGCCGGGGAGATCGCGGCCTGGTAGGCGGCGGCCTGTTCTGGGGATTCTGGTTCAAGCTGAAGTTCAAGCGGCATGGCGCAGTTCCTCCCGCTCGAATACCGGCCATGCCGCATCCAGGCCATCGCCTCGGGCCAGGGCTTGCCGGTTGACTGCATCGACTCGGACAACGCCAGCAGCGAGCAGCGCATCGACCACGGCGGGGACTCGGGGAGCCTGCATGTCGGTGTGGTTGATGGTGACGTGCAGGCCGGCCACGAAGGCCAGGTTCACCATGTCCATGTCGGTGCCGGGCGGGATAACGACGAACGGCATCGCCGCGCAGGGTTCGCGCCAATCGAGCAGCACAATGAGGTGTCCCAGCCCCAGCTTTCGCGGGGTCAGGCCACGGGCGCGGGCATCGGCGAACTGTTTGCCGTGGGGTGGCAGGCGTCGGGCGGTCATGGCCCAGCCCTCCGCTTCCAGCCGCGCTTTTGCTTGCGGTCGATACGGCTGGGCTTGATGTTGCCGCCCAACGATGCCCATCTGGCCAAGTCAACTTCCGGCTTTACGGCTTGATTATCGGCGACGTTGTCGGCACAATCGGCGGCGTTCGATGCAGTTTCTTTAGCGCCCCGCTCGCCTGCCAGCTCCGGGGCGTTTCCATTTGTGGGCGCGCTCATTATTTTTGGCTCCCGGATTGCAGCGAGTCCACCCAGCGGAAATAGGCGCCCTCGTCAATCAACACCCTGCCGGCTAGGCGCACGATGACCCCGGCCTCTTCCATCCCATTGCCGGAAATCTCGCCCTTCGTGCTCTGGCGGGGCTTGGCCTTGAACACCTGATTCGTGATTGCCGCCAGGGTGATGAAACTCGAATGCCGTTCCGCGAATTTCGCCAATGTGAACAGGCGGCGGTTCGGCGGTTCGGTGAGTGTGGCGGGTTGTTGCATTGCGTTCGCGTTCATCGTCGTTTCCTTTCGATTGTGTGACGATGTGCGTTTTATTTCTCGGGCTATCCTCCCCTGCAACCCTCCCCCATGATGTTTTTAGGGGGAGGAGGGTTACCGCTCAATCCGAATACTTGATGTCCTCCACGGCTAGCCGCTCCCATGCCTTGCTAAACGTGGTTATGCCCTTGAACAGCGGCGAATCAGATAGCGCATTTTTACAGGCATTCTTGACGCCGGGTTTCCCTGGCTCATTGGGCGGTAATGCAAGTGGGTCGTGCCCCTGTTCGGTGAGTTTCGCGAGAATGGCTTTCTCTTGCCCCCGGAGTTGGTAGGTGTTCCCACTCTTGGCCTGTTCCCCTTCTTGCGGCTGTGTCTTCGGCGCTACCTTGTTTTCTATGCCGTTTGAGTCCATCGCAGTCGGCCGCAATCTCGCCAGCAACGCGCTCCACGATTTAATCTGTGCCGCGCGCTGCTCGATTAGGTCTTGTTGACCGCTTTGTGCAATGGGTTTGAACTTTAATTCCAGCTCAGAAACGAGGCTTTCAACCGCAGATAGGAATTCTGGCTTTGCCTCAAGTCGGCTCTTTTCGTCATTGAACCGCTCAGACAAACATATTGCAGCCGCTTGTTCTGTCGGCGGAAAACTTGCCTCTGACTGATGTTGTTTGAATATTTTTTCTGCCAACTTCTCCCATTTTCGAATCAGATACACCCAAGGTTCAAGGGTATGTCGTGTCGGCGTCGGCCCAGTACCTTCAATCTTTCGCGATGCTTTTGGCTCGCCATTGATTGCGGCAAGGATGCGCAGGTATTCCCGCTCGGGGATGCGCAAGTCGTCCATCGTGACAAACGGTGAGTCCAGCCCTGCGGTCATGGTGATACCGCTCTCCTCGTCAGGACATTGAACGCCCGCCAACGTCACCCTGTCATGAATGAGAAGATTCTCCAGTTTGGCGCAATCCAGCCAGCGGGCGATGCCATCGAAGGAGTAAGTCTGAGTGACTTGCGAACCGTCTGCGTAGTGCCACTGCAATTCCCCTATACCCGCCGACACCCAGCCAGGAATGCGCGCTCCGACTCTGACACGCCCTCTCCTGCACAAGTTGAAAATATCCTCGGGCGTAACCGCCTTGCCCGTCTCGCGGGTAGCGCGGTCGGCCATCGCAGGAATGGTGTGCCAGTAGTCCATAGATGAATCCTTCTCTAGCGCTTTCATTGGGTGCCCACCCCCAGCCGGTCAGCCAGCTTTTGACCCGTCGCTACGATATGCCCGTCGCTCAGGTGGCTGTACCTCGCCACCATTTGCAGGGTGCGGTGCCCCAGCACCTTGGCAATTTCGACCAGGGAAACCCCGCTCATGGCGAGGTAGGACGCGGCGGTGTGGCGCAGGTCGTGCCAGTGGAAGTTTTCGATGCCGGCGGCCTTGAGGGCCTTAGTCCACGGATCGCGCAGGTCGAGGCAGTCCGCTTTCTTGGCTGCACGGGTAGGCGGAAAGATGCGGTCATCGCCCAACGTCCGCACCCGGCCGCGTTCGCGTAGCAGGTCGAGGGCCTGCCCTACCAGCGGCAGCGCGCGGCGGTCGCCGTTCTTGGTTTCTGTCAGGCTGATTACCTGCCGTGCAAAGTCGATTTGCCCCCAGCGCAAGCCCATGATTTCTGCTTGGCGCGCGCCCGTGGTCAGGGACAGCACCAGGGCCAGATACAAGTCGGCATGGGGCCGGCAGGCATCCAGCAGGGCGCCGCGTTCATCGTCGGAGAGGAACCGCACCCGCCCCTTGTTTTCGGCTGGCTTCCGTACCCGCTCCATCGGGTTGCGTTCCAGCCATTGAAGCTCTTTCACGCCATAGGACAGGCAGGAAGACAGGGCGGCGAGGTATCTGTTCACCGTGGCCCCGGTGCGCTTCTTGAGTTCACCCGTGGCGGCGTCCTTCCGGTCGGTTTCTTCGGACAGCAGCTTGTCCCGTTCCTTGGCGATGCGGGCCGGGGTGATGGTGTCCAGGCGCTCGGGGCCGAAAGTCTCGCGCCAGTAGTCGAGGCGGGGCTTGTCCTTCGCATGGGGAGCATATTCGTCGGCCAGTTCCGCGAAGTTGTGGCGCTTGCTCTGCCCGAAGTGCCGGCCGGCCTTCATGTCGCTCTCGGTCTTGCTGGCCCAGGCCTTCGCATCGGTCAGGCGCTCGAAGGTGGCGGTTTCAGGCGGGTAGCCCGTGAGGCGAACTTTCACCCGGTATGACGTGCCGGCGTCCGTGGTGCGTTTCTCGATGGTGGGCATTCGTGTTCCCCGATGGAAGCGATGAACACAGGCTAGAACAAAGGGAAGAAAAACACAACAACGGAATAGCTATCTTGTGCAGGCGTTTCGTATGTCGTTGTTTTTCATGTGGCTCAAGCCAGAACAACAAAACAAAGGGGCACTATAGGGACAGTCTCGCGCCAAAAAGGGACTTATCCACAGGGAACGGCGGCGAGATATGGGCAAGGCGGGAAGGGAGGGGAGCAGCGGCCAGGGTGGTTACGCTGTAACCGATGGTGGCGCTTGGCGAAGTCGGGAGAGTGCGGGGCAAGCCGGGACAGTTGCGGCGGTTTGTTTTCTGGCAGTGTCCCTTTTTTGTCCCGGAAAAGAAAAAGGCCACCGGTAAAAGTGGCCTAAGTCGTTGTTTATTCTGGCTCCCCGACCTGGGCTCGAACCAGGGACACACGGATTAACAGTCCGTTGCTCTACCAACTGAGCTATCGAGGAATTGGGAGGCCGCGATAATAAGGATGGAGCGGCTTCCGGTCAATATCCGGAGCGGGTTTTCGCCGGTTTATTTGTGCTTCAGGCGAGTGCCTGGGCGATACGTGAGAGGGCTTTTTTCAGGTTGTCCATCGAGGTGGCGAAGGAGATGCGGATGCAGCCTTCGCTGCCGAAGGCGGAGCCGGGCACCAGGGCGACGCCGAATTCGAGCAGGCGCTCGGATAGGGCCATGTCGGTGGCTACGCTGAGTTTGCCTGCGGCGTGCAGTTTGGCGATGGCCGCGCCGGCGTCCGGGAAGGCGTAGAAGGCGCCGCCGCTGTCCACGCAGCTCACGCCGGGGATGCCGTTGAGGGCATCGACCACGTAGCGGTGGCGTTCGCGGAAGGCGGCGAGCATGGGGGCGATGCAGGCCTGGTCGCCGTTGAGCGCCATTTCCGCCGCCACTTGCGATATGGAAGTGGGGTTGGAGGTGCTTTGCGACTGGATGTTCTCCATCGCCGCGATGATCTTGGCGGGGCCGGCGGCGTAGCCGATGCGCCAGCCGGTCATGGCGTAGGCCTTGGAGACGCCGTTCAGCACCATGGTGCGGTCGTAAATATCCGGGCAGGCATTGAGGAGGTTGTCGAAGCGGCCATCCGTCATCAGGATGTGCTCGTACATGTCGTCGCTGGCGATCAGCACCTGCGGGTGGCGGCGCAGCACTTCACCCAGGGCGGCGAGTTCTTCCTTGCTGTAGACGGCGCCGCTGGGGTTGGAAGGGCTGTTGATGACCAGCATTCTGGTCTTCGCGGTGATGGCCGCTTCCAGTTGCGCCGGGGTGATCTTGAAACCCTGTTCGATGCCGGCATCGACGATGACCGGCACGCCATCCGCCAGTATCACCATGTCCGGGTAGGACACCCAATAGGGAGCCGGGATGATGACTTCGTCGCCCGGATTGATGAACGCCTGCGCCAGGTTGTAGAAGCTCTGCTTGCCACCGCAGGAAACCAGTATCTGGTTGGCCTGGTAGTCGAGGCCGTTTTCCCGTTTGAACTTGGCGATCACCGCTTGCTTCAGGCTGGGCGTGCCGCCGACGGCAGTGTATTTGGTGAAGCCGGCGTGGATGGCGGCGATGGCCGCGTCCTTGATGTGCTGCGGCGTGTCGAAATCGGGTTCGCCAACGCCAAGGCCGATGATGTCCTTGCCTTCTGCCTTCATTTTCGCGGCACGCGCGGAGACCGCCAAAGTAGGCGACGGTTTGATGTTCTGGACGCGCTTGGAGAGTTCCACGATTGAGCCCTTACTAGATTGCAATGTGGCGGGTTGCACTGGAATGCTAGGATTGCCCGTTTTTTAGCGCGCGGATTCTAACTTGGCGATTACTTATCCCAATAGCCCTTTTGCACTGCATCAACCGTTCCCACCGGCTGGCGATCAACCTGTTGCAATCGAGCAACTGATCAGCGGGATAGACGCGGGCCTGCGCTTCCAGACCCTGCTTGGCGTCACCGGCTCGGGCAAGACCTACACCATGGCCAACGTCATCGCCCGGCTGGGGCGGCCGGCCTTCGTGATGGCGCCGAACAAGACCCTGGCCGCGCAGTTGTATTCCGAGTTCCGCGAGTTCTTCCCGGACAACGCGGTCGAGTACTTCGTCTCCTATTACGACTACTACCAGCCCGAGGCCTACGTCCCCTCGCGCGATCTGTTCATCGAGAAGGATTCCAGCATCAACGAGCACATCGAACAGATGCGCCTGTCCGCCACCAAGGCGCTGCTGGAACGGGAAGATTGCGTGATCGTCGCCACCGTCTCGGCCATCTACGGCATCGGCGACCCGGTCGATTACCACGGCATGATCCTGCACCTGCGCCAGGGCGAGCGCATCGAGCAGCGCGCCATCCTGCGCCGGCTCACCGAGATGCAGTACACGCGCAATGAAATGGAATTCAAACGCGGCGTGTTCCGGGTGAAGGGCGACGTGATCGACATCTTTCCGGCGGAACACGCGGAAACCGCCGTGCGTGTCTCGCTGTTCGACGACGAAGTGGAAAGCATCAGCCTGTTCGATCCGCTCACCGGCCAGGTGCTGCACAAGGCGGCGCGCTTCACCGTCTACCCCTCCAGCCACTACGTCACCCCGCGCGATGTGGTGCTGAAGGCGGTGGACAAGATCAAGCTGGAGCTGGCCGAACGCCTGGAGTTCTTCCACAAAAACAACAAGTTGGTGGAAGCGCAGCGGATCGAGCAGCGCACCCGTTTCGACCTGGAACTGCTGGCCGAACTGGGCTTCTGCAAGGGCATCGAGAACTACTCGCGACATCTGTCCGGGCGTAATCCAGGCGACCCGCCACCGACCCTGATCGACTACCTGCCGCCCAACGCCGTCATGTTCATCGACGAATCGCACGTCACCGTGCCGCAGGTGGGCGGCATGTACAAGGGCGACCGCGTGCGCAAGGAAAACCTGGTCGATTACGGCTTTCGCCTGCCCTCCGCGCTGGACAACCGGCCGCTGCGCTTCGACGAGTTCGAAACCATCATGCGCCAGACCGTATTCGTCAGCGCCACCCCCAGCACCTACGAAAAAGAGCACCAGCAGCAGGTGGTGGAACAGGTGGTGCGCCCCACCGGCCTGATCGACCCGACCATCGAAATCCGCCCGGTCGGCACCCAGGTGGATGACCTCATCTCCGCCATCACCGAGCGCACCGCGCGCGGCGAGCGGGTGATGGCCACGACGCTGACCAAGCGCATGTCGGAACAACTCACCGAATATCTTTCGGAGCACGGCATCCGGGTGCGCTACCTGCATTCGGACATCGACACCGTCGAGCGGGTGGAAATCATCCGCGACCTGCGCCTGGGCGTGTTCGACGTGCTGGTCGGCATCAACCTGCTGCGCGAAGGCCTGGACATTCCCGAAGTGTCCCTGGTCGCCATCCTCGACGCCGACAAGGAAGGCTTTCTGCGTTCCGAGCGCTCCCTGATCCAGACCATCGGCCGTGCCGCCCGCCACCTCAACGGCACCGCCATCCTCTACGCCGACCGCATCACCGACTCCATGCGCCGCGCCATCGACGAAACCGACCGCCGCCGCAGCAAACAGATCGCCTTCAACCTGGCCAACGGCATCACCCCCAAGGGCGTGGTCAAGCGGATCAAGGACCTCATCGACGGCATCTACAACCCGGATGCCGCCAATCAGGAACTGAAAGCCGCGCAAGGCCGGGCGAAATACGAAGTCATGAGCGAGAAAGACCTGGCGCGCGAAATCAAGCGCCTGGAAAAAGACATGCTCAGCGCCGCGAAAAACCTGGAATTCGAGAAAGCGGCGGAACTGCGCGATCGATTACACGCGATGAAGAAGCAGTTGTTCGGGGTGGAAGAGCACGATGAGTAGGACCAGAAGGAGTCGTGGCCTTGGTGCTCAACAGAGGGGGACACCATCATTCCCGCGCTGGAGGGAATCCAGTGCGTCTAACTGATTGCAGTTCGAGAGTGGAACGGATTCCCGGCAGTACGGAAATGACAGCTACACAACCGATACCGCCGGCTTGAAGGCGGTAAGTTTCATATCCCTGGCCAGTTTCAAGTCGATGAACTGCCGCGCGATCTGGCCATAGTGGTGTTCCAGGCCCGAGTTCTCCGGCAATCGGCCGAGGAAGAAATCGATCCGCTCCTGTATCGCCGGCTCAACCGCGTCGTCGTCCATCTCAGCCGGGAATTCCAGGTCGAGGGCCAGATAGGGCCGGAACTTGGCGAACCAGCGGGAATAGTCCTCGATCTCGGCGAAGCGCTCGCCTTCCTCGAGCCGGCGATCTTTTTCGGCCCGAACGAAAGCTGCATAAGTGGGATACGTCTCGGAGCGCGCCTCTTCCACCAGCTTGCCAAGCGCCGCCAACACCTCGTCTGGACCACGAGTCCCAGACGACCGAGCCGCCAAGGCAACTGGTTGATTTGTCTGCCGCCAGGTATTCAGTTTGGCAAGCGGATCGTCCAAGTCGGCCAGGTTGATGAAGTTCCAGGCATTGGCCTTCTGTTCTGTCCAGTCGTCGGCCAGCAGATGCACCGTATCGAATAACACCTGATTACGCGCCGCCACGCTCAGGTCGCGACGCTTGTCCAAGGCGCGCAGCCACTTGGAAGCATCGGCATAACGCGATTCCACGGCTTCTTTCGCCACGAAACGCCGGTCGGCGAAGTACAGGGGGCGCAGGTCGAGGAATTCAGCGGTTGCCATGGGAAAGGTCAATAAATGACGTAGATGGTGCGGAAAGTAGGATTAGAGGCCGGGTGAGTCAAGGCCAGTCGCCGACTCGCTGTCCGGAGTGGCTTGCAAGTCCCAATCGCGGAAATAGGTCTCATACATCGCCTGGATGAAGCGGCGCCGGTCGGCTTCCTTACCGGGGATTACCATCGCACCGCTTCTTGCGGCCACCGCCAGTGCCGACGCCTGGGTTTCCTGGCGGGCAATTTCCTCGATTTCCTCATAGTGGCGTTGGTACATATCGTGCAACGGACCCAACCTCTCCCTGAATTGGCCTTGCGGGATAACGGCCAGAACCCGCCCTTGTCGCGTCATGCGAATGCCCACATCGGGTGAGGGAACCTGATCAAGCCAGAACCAAGTGCAGGTTGACAGAGCATCAATAAAACCGAAATCGCCGGCAATGGCAAGTTGCAAATCCGACGGAGTAGATACCGGATAGGCACCACCGCCAGGCACAGGCTGCATATCAAACCCAAGCTTGCCCGCCACCTTCATGACCACATCCAGCCCATCCCAATCCTCGTCGGCAAGACACAGAGCAAAGACGACAAGCCAATACTCATCCTTGTCCAGCCGTTTTTCCGGCTCGAATCCCCCCGCGATCCACACCTTGAGCCGGGCAGGCACAGTGCCGCGCCAGGTGTCATGCCAGTAATCCAGCCGCCAGACCCCACCCGGCCGCAGTAAGCCTTGCAAGCCCGCCAGCCAGTCGCCAGGGTTGAAAGGCGCGTGGGATCGCAGGCCGGCATGCACACCATCCGGCAACAAGCCCTTGCCGATGTGGAGTTGGAGACGCCCCAGCGCCTGCAAGGGCAGGTGCACGCTGCCAAGTGGGTTGCTCGCCTCAGGTTGCAACGGCGGCCAGGCGGACACCAACAACGCATGCGCATTCTCCGGAATGTCCAGTCCCTGCAAGTCTTCCGCTTGCAGGGTTGGCGTGGTGGCCCGCAGCAGCGCCGCCGCCAGATCCCGGTCCCAGTCCTGGTTGAAATGTTCGAGCAAGAAGCGGAACAGCAAGGGGAAATCCGCCGGTTCCGCCGCTATCAGCAAGGCGGCGGTTTCAATGAACTCGGTCGGTGTGGCTGGCGCGATCCGCGCCAGCAATGTCTGCTTCTCCAGCTGCGACAAACGTTTCCAGACATCCGCATCAGCCAGCCACTCGCGCAGGCAGGCCGGCAGACAAACGACTTGCACGTCTTTTCCCACGACATCCAGCCGATCCAGCCAGTAGCGATACAGCGACAAGCGGGCTTCCGGCGACTCTTCCACCGTGGCGGAAAGGATGAACATGCCCACGGCGGCTTCGTCCGAGGCCCCCTCGCCGTATTCCCCGAACGCGGTTTCTCGTGCCGCTACCTGCACGAAGGGTTTGGGGCCATAGCCCGCCCGCACCCGTTCGAGTTCCTTGCCGACGTCCAGGCAAAACGCGCGTGGTTGGTCGCGTTCGAGCCGCCACATGGCGGGCCGCCAACCCTCGGCAACGGGTACCTGCAGCACGGGCACTTGCGCCACCTTCTGGTCCCGATGGTCTGAATCCTGGCCGATCAAGAGGCGCCAGCCGGTCTTGACCGGCTGCATCGCGCGGGTGCGCTGCAACAACCGATCGCCTTTTTCCCGGCGCGCCATGAAAACTTTATCTTCGTTATCTCCCAGCCCGGCGAGCTCAGCATCGAACGCTTCCTTCCGGTTGTTCTCCAGCATGCGAATCAGGCGTTCGCTGTCCTCCCCCGCCTCCGGCAACACCTGATAGAGCGCGGCGAGGCGCAACAAGGCGGAAAAATCGTCCTGCCGATCCACCCCGCGCGGCACCGCCAGCATCACGGCCTGCGCCAGCAAATCCTTGATCCGGCGCGGGCCGGGCTGGCCGAGCAACCAGGAAATACGCGCCAGATCGGCGGCGAACAGGGGCGCGGCCACGACGGCTGCCAGGGACGCGGCACGGTTGCGCATCACCCAATCCGCGCAGATGCCAGTAGCCAGCAGCAGGGCATCTTCCTTGGTGCGCGGCGGAATGCGCACCGCGTAATTCAAGACCTTGCGCAACAACTCCTCGGGTGGGTCTGGGTCGGCCTTGGAAGCCAGCAATTCCCGCTCGTCGAAACACACCACCACCGCGCAATCCAGCATGCGCGCGTGTTTGTAGAGGGCGCGCAGCACCGCGCGTTGCTGTTCCACCTTGGCCCGGTCGAGGTCATCGATCACCAGTAATTCTGGAGTCACGAGGAGAAACCTGGCGGCCTTGAGCACGAAGACGTCAAGGAAATTGCCATACCAGTCCTTGCCCAGTTCCCTGCCCGTGGACCACAGGGCGATGAGCAAGGGAAGCAGCACAGCGACGACGGCGAATCCGCCCAGGCTAGGCATGCCATCCACCGTCTGGAACAACAGCGCTTCTAGTCCCAACAAATGGGGAAGCCCCCACACCAGCAACAGCAGGAGCGCCGTCGCCCGAATCACGCCCCAGGTGAGATGTGGAAACAGCAGCAGGCTGAACAGCTTGTGCTCGATCTGATCGGCGTTGGTCAGGCTGGTATCGATACGCAGGGTGCGGGGCGGGCGAGTAACCAGGATGCCTTCCAACATTGCCGACAGCAGCGCCTTGAGCAGGCGTGGGAACCAGCGCCAATAGGGGGAGCACGCATGTCGAATCGAAATGTGCTTTTCCCCATGCACAGTAGGATTGCGCTCTGTGTCCGTGGTGCTTTGTGCCCCTCTTCCGCCAGCGGGAGATGGCAGTGTATGGGCTTCATCAGAGGTGCCAGGAGCGAGGTTACTTGCGGGAGAAGGGAAAATCGCACCCAGGCAGCAACCCAGATTTCGGCTCACTTGACAGGACTCCATCTGGCGCAAGACCGCGTGCAACACCGTGCTCTTTCCCTGCCCCAGACCGCCCAGGATGCCCATCACCATGGCCGGAGGCGGCTCGCCAACACCACTCCGGGCGGCATCCAGGCGGGTGAACCAGTCAAGCAACTGGCCCGACGCTACGCGAATCACCGGGTCCAGACGATGCTGGTCGAGTCGTTCCAGTTCCTCTTCCGTCAGCGGCGCTTCCGGGTGGAAGCGCAGGCCTTCGGTATTGCCCCCTCCTGCCGTGTTCTTCATGGTTTTCATCTCATTACTGATGGCTTGGGCGGAGCGCCGTCATTCCACGAATACCTTACTCCCAACATGCCTGGCTCTTGCGCCGCCCCTGGCGAACCACCGTAGGAGCCGGCTTGCCGGCGATAGCAATGTCTGGTCGGGGTGGCAGCGTGGCTATCACGAGCAAGCTCGCTCCTACGGTATGCAAGCCGTTGCATCGCACTTCTAGCCTCAGCGTCCAAACAGCGCCTCCCACTTCACTTCGCGTTTCATGACCCTGGCCGGGTTAGTCAGGCACACCGCATACCAAAGGCGCGGCAGGGGGCCGGAACCTTCCACCGGATGCGTAAGTAGCCAGGGCACGGACTGGCCGGTCTCGTCGTCCACAGCCATGAACAGCCAGGGTGACCAGTCGAGAATCACCGCGCCCAGTTTGTCGCCATCCTTCATCCAGACCTTCTGGAACACGCTGTCGCGTTGCCCGGCGGGATGCTGGTTGAGATTGCCCAGATCGTGCCGGGTCCAGGGTGTCGCCGTGCCGGATAGACGCGCCCCCTGCCAGCGTCCCAACTCGGTGCGCGGTTCCGCATACAGCCAGGCGTTGGACCAGAACGCGGCGGCATCCATCAGGGTCAGCACCGCCGCGCGGATGCTTGACCAGTCGCCGGCATAGTCCGGTTTGGGGCGGCCATGCACGGCGTCGTTGCGCCACTTTCGCACCTGGTCGGAAGCGGCAAGGAAGTCCAGCCTCCCGTCTTCATCCCAATGCAAGTGCGCCCCCCAAGAAGCGGCTTGGCGCAGGGCGGAACCCTGCCGCCAAGCCTGTAAATCCCGGGCTTTCTTGTAGAGAGGGTCGGTCGGACTGCGTGGCGCGCCCCTTTGCTGTGCCTCGAACAGGCAGGTGTCGATAGACACACCCGCCCGTCGCATCAGTACCACGCTCTGCGTCCAGGCCAGATGCTGAGTCCACTCGCGGAACTGGTTCAGGTTGTGCAGTGCCTGCAAATCCAGGCTGAGCGGTGCGCCCTTCGAGTCCAACGAACCCAGTGAAGCCGCCAAATCCCTGGCGAACAGCGACAGGGGCGGCGGCAGAAATTTGCCGGCTTCCCGCCAGTACAGCGCCAGATAGGGCGTCGCGCGGGGATCGCGACCCCAGTCGCGGCAAAGCCAATGCTCCGACGCAGGTTCTTCCTTGCAGAAATCGGGCTTCATGCCGGTCAAGCGGGCCGCCATGAAATCGCCCCAATCCTGAGCAGACAAACGTGGCGTGTAGTTGGCGAAGTCGGAACGCCCGCTGATGGCCTTGGCCAAACTTGCGGTGTGCCGGCGGACAGCTTGGTCACGAGCTTCCTCGCCAGCGTCAGTTTGCAGGTAGGCCGAAAAAATCGCTTTCGACGAAAGTGGATGAAAAGTTTCCAGATACAAATCTGCACCGATCCTGCTGGCCGATGCGCCAGTGGATTGACTATTCGGAATTTCCAGGTCGAATGAAACACCGTGGAAACGGCTATGTCGCAGAGCCTTTCGACCTGAGATTGCATCCTGAACTGAAACGACATCGCATTCGCCTAACTTCTCTGCCAGCGCGTCTTTCATATAGGGATACCAACCATCGTCATCTTCGACAATCAGGATGCGGTAACGGAAATTCTCTTTCATGTCGATTCCTTCTCGCCCGGCAAGGTCAGGACGAAACGTGCACCGTTGTTATCGCCGCGCTCTCCCAGATCGCCTTCCATCGCCCGCGCGCGCTGTCGGGCCAGAAACAGGGCAACGCCCAGGGTATGTTTGCTGGAAATGCCTTCCTCGACGAACAGCTTCTCCCGTACCGAAGGTGAAAGACCGGGGCCGTTGTCCGCCACGGTAAGTGCGAGGCTGTCCGTCTCCCGGTTCACATTCAGCCAGACCCGGCCGCCGTCACAACCTTTAAGCGCATCCAGAGCGTTGTCCAGCAGGATAAGCAGAATGTTGTAGAGGATTTCCGGATCCGCCCGGCATGGCGTTCTTGTAGAGGGAACCTCGACACTCGCGGCAGCTTGCCGCGACTTGTCGGCAAGGTCCGCCACTACCCGGGCCCAAATTTCTTCAGCCACCACGGTCTGCATGACCGGCACCCGCATGTACAACACCGCGCGCCGGCTGCGATTATCCAGTTCTTCCAAGCGGTCCTGCGCCTGCTCTATCCGTTCGATCAAGTTGGCGCGCTGGGCGGAATCGGGTACGGCAAGGGCGACTCCTTTTTTCACGGCGGCCAAGGCATTGCCGATGCCGCCCAGCCTATTTACCAATACATGCTCGAACTGCCTGGCGGCATTGGCCAGCACCGCGCGTTGCTCCGAAAGGCGCAACTGATTGGCCTGGCTGGCCCAGTCCGCCTGGTGCGCAGCCAGTTCCGCGCAGTAGCGGCCAAAGGTGGTCAGCAATGCCTTGTCTTCGTCATCCAGGGCGGGGCGGTGGAACCACAGCAGCACCAGCACGCCGATGAAACGGCCTTCCCGAGTAATTAGCGGCACCAGGGCATTGCCGCGCTGGCGGGCGCCACCCAGCAACCGTTCGGCCTGGATGAAGTCAGCCGGGTTGTCCTCGAACAGCGGGGTGTTATCCCGCTGCAAGACCGCGAGGCTGCGACGCACCATGGTCTTCTGCCAATTCTCCGTAACGTGCGCTTGCCACTCGGGCAACTCGGTCGATACCCCTACCCGCAGCACCGGCACATGTACCCGTTCAGCCCGCCACGGTGTTCCTCCCTGGTCGTCCGGCCAGCCCGGCGGGGGCGACAGATGCAACAACGCGCCATAGCCGGAATAGGCGAACAAGACATGAGCCGCCTTCTCCCAAAGCTGCGCCGCCGTCATCCGGTGTGCCTCCGCCGCCCATTCCAGTAGGGCCTCGGCCAGCTTCTGGTGGCGTAATTGACGAATGGCTTGTGCGGCATAGGCGACGATGGTTTCCACGAAGGCCTGGTCATGCTCGCGGTAATAGGCCACATCGGTGTGTTCCAGGTTGACCGCCCCCAGAGCACGCGCGTCGCTCGCAGCCCCCACCCGGATGGGGATGCACAACTCGGAATGGACTAGGTAGCCGGGATAATGATTGGTGAAAAGTGCCGCCCACCTGGGCAAGGTGACATCGGGGATGTTCAACAGCGAGCAGGTATTCACCACGGTCGCATACACCGACTTCTCGTTGTCTTGCCCGGCCACATCCAGGGGAATGTCGTCGCCGCCGCGATAGGTGCCCGCCGCACCCAGACGCTTGAGCACCGGCTCGCCAGGGGCGATCAGGCGCACCGTGACCTTGGACTGGACATGTTTCTCACCATTCACTTCCCTGTGCAAGAACTCTGCCAGGTGCTGGCACAGGCTGGCCTCGTCACGGGCGGCATCCAGGTATCGGGCGAACTCCAGCGCGCGCGACTGGCGGTTCTTGAGCTGCTGGACATGGCGTAATTGGCCCAGGACGGCGAAAAGGGATTCGGCCAGGCGCTCCACCCAGAAACCATCCAGCTTGGTAAACGGCTTGCACTCCTTCTCCCGAACCAGGGTGAGCACCCCGAACGGCTCCTCTCCCGGCGGGCAAAACGCGACTCCCAACATACGCATCCCCCGGATGTCCTCCTTGAACACCCCAGCTTGGCCATTGCTCAGGGATTCCGCGATAACCGCTCGGCCACCCGCGTCCAGAATGGTTTGCAGTATTGGCACGTCCTGCATGCGCGCATTTTTGTGACGATCTGCCCAACCACCGTTGAGTCGCTCGAAAATGTCCAGGGTCGCCCCCGGTAGCGGATTGCTCATGCGCAAAAATGCGTGGTCCACGCCGAGGTGGCCATGCAGAAACTCAAACGCGGTCTTTGTGATGGCCCGGCTAACCGTTTCCCAGTCGCCCACAACTTGGGGGTTATGCACCTGATGGATCAGGGTCTGCCATAGGCGGTTACGCACCTGCACTCGCCAGAACGGCAGGCGGCGCTGGCATTCATCAAGGAAATCCAGGGCCGCGCGTTTGCCCAGCATGTAGTCGTCGGCGCCATCGATGGTGGCCAGGCCGGGTTGAGTGCGCCCGTGGTCATCCTCGTTCCAGGCCACCTCCCCCACGCCCGCGCTGGTGGCGATGACCACCGGCAACCCCAGCAAGGCCGGCTCGGCGCGCAGCGCGGTGAGATAGTCCAGCCCGGATTTCCCTTCCTGGGACTCGGCGATGATGAGGTCGATCAGCACCGCATCGGGCTTGCCCTCTTGTTCACACAAGGCCAGCAGAAAAGCGGGGAAATTTTCTTGCGTCTCGGTATGAAAGGTGTGGATACAAAACCGGCCACCGCTACGTGCAGCCGAGTGGCGGATGGCTTCGAGAAAGTCTGCCCGATCATCCAGAAAAACCAGGCGGGTCACCTTCTCCGGCAGAGTGGCGGGTGCCGGAGTTGCCCCCTCCCTACGTGGCGGGGTTTTACGTTGCGCGGATGAGTTCATTGCCGATTTCCTCCCGGATGTCATGAAAACGAACAAAACGCAACCGAAAGCCGACCGTCAACCCATCGGGCAAGCCTTCTTCCGGCAGTAGTTCCAGCCCCCCGCCGGCATAGCGCGCGATCAGCCGGGACAAATACAGGCCCTGGCCATGACCTTGTGGGCGCGTGGTGTAGCCGCGTTCGAAGATGCGTTCCCGGACTTCAGCGGGAATGGCCGGGCCATTGTTGAGCACATCCAGCACCAGATGTTCGCCGGACTCGGCCAAACGGATGGCGATGCGCCGAGGCGGCGGCGTGTTCCCATCGGTGAAGGCATGGGCGGCATTGGTCAGCAGGTTGAGCAGGCTGTGAACCAGCAAGGTGTGGTCGTTGCGCAGGGTGAGTTTGCGGAAATTGTCATGGCGCGCCTCCACACTGACACCCACCTTGCCCAGCCGCACCTTGGACAGGCGCAGGGCATCGAACACCAATCGATCCAGGGTGGAATCGGCGACCGGGCCGCGCCGCTCCAGGTTGAGGAAGGCTTCGGTGGTGTCCTCGATACTGCGCGCGAGCTTGTTCAGGGTAAGGGCGCTGGCCGCTTCCACATCCAGGCCCGGCACCGCCCATTCTCCGGTGAGCTGTTTCAGCACCGTGTGGTGCTCGCGCGCCTGGGCGCGGAGATCGTGGCTCAGGGAATACAACTCGTGATGCAGCAGCCCCGGGGCAAGCTGGTTGATGAGATCGCGCCGCGCCCGCTCCACATAGACCGCCAGGTTCTTGATCTGGAATTCGAGCTGGCGATACATGGCGGCGAGCACCTCCAGCAAACGCAAGTCCTGCCCGCCACCGGGCGGCGGGGTGAGATCGAACAGCTTGCCCCGGTTGGGATAGAGGAGAAAGACAGCGTGGCCGTCCAGCCATTCCGAGAACAGGGGTTGCGCGGAGAGCCACAAATTCGGCTCGCCCCGGAACCGCTTCTTGGTATCCACCAGGGCATCGAACAGGCCCAGGTAATCGCTGCCGGCGAAGTACGGCAGATACCACTGCTCCACCCGCTTGCGATTCTTGAACACATGCGCGAGCAGGGGCTCTTCCCCCTGCTTTTCCAGGCGCTCGCAAAAGTGTTTCCACTGATCCGGATGGGCACCGCGCTGATAGAAGCCGCGATAGCGGGGAGCGCCGCCCTCGCGCGGAAACTCCGCTTCCAGCACCACGATCCAGGGGCCATCCTTGTCCACCGCATGAATGGCGGCGAAGCGGTCGGCGAAGGCGCGTAGCAGGTTTTCCCGGGGCGTGGCGGCGTCGGTCAGGCGGAACAGCTCAGCGACCCATTCGTCGTACTCTCGTCGTCCCGCCAGGCTTTCGTTGGAATGCGCGGTCTTCTGGGCCTCACGAATCTGCCGCCATTCGCTTTCGATTTGATCCGCTTCCAGCTTGATGGCGGCGATGTCGTTGGCGCCAGCGGTCTGCGCCACGCGCGCGATGAAAGCTTGCAGCCTGGCGGCGAGCCCCTCTCCCTTTTCTGCATCCTTGCTCATGCGGTATCCGGCTCCTGGCGTGGTGCTTTTATCACTACGTGCAAGGGTATAGAAAAGTATCCTGTTGCGGGAGATGTGAAATTTCCCGCTCCGGTGAGGCCGCCTATCCAGCCGTCATTCCGTCGCGGATAAGTAATCACGCGAAACCGTTTTGGAGCTGATAGGGGTAGAGAAAGGCTTTCGCCCTCCCCTCCATCCGAACCGTACATGCGGTTTTCCCGCATACGGCTCTCCAGTCGAGAGTTCCCACATCGTGACTGAATATCCATTCAAAGCCCCAAGCGGTGAGTGGGTCATGGCTTGCCCCGGCACGGACTTCCACCATGCTGTTTACTCGCCTTCACGGGCGCACGATTCCCGCATGCGCGGGAATGACGGACCAAAACGGTTACGCAGCCCTACTTATGGTGAAATCGGGGCCGCAGTTTCAATCGAGCCCGACATGAACGCCAATCTTGCCTACCAGCCCAGCCTCTACGACCAGCTTTGCACCCTCCCCGAAGGTGTGACCGGCGAAATTCTGAGCGGGCAACTGCATACCATGCCGCGCCCCAGCGGGCGGCATGGCCTCGCCGAAAGGGGCTTAGGCATCGACCTCGGCGGCCCCTACGATTTTGGCCGAGGCGGCCCCGGCGGCTGGTGGATCATCACGGAGCCGGAAATTCATTTTGTGCGCGACAGCGAGGTCGCCGTGCCCGACCTGGCCGGCTGGCACCGCGAGCGGATGCCGCAGGTGCCGGACGGCCACCGTTTCGAGGTGGTGCCGGATTGGGTGTGCGAAATTTTGTCGCCCAGCACCGCGCGCAAGGATCGCTTCATCAAACTGCCGCTTTATGCGAAATACGGGGTGGCGCATGCCTGGCTGGTCGATCCGGAGGCGCACACGCTGGAAGCGTTCGAACTGCGGGAAGGCTTCTGGCTGCGAATCGCCGCTTTGCAGGACGATGCGGCGGTGCGGGTGGCGCCGTTCGACGCCATCGAGTTCTCGCTGGCCGACCTTTGGGGCTGATGCGCCCCCTCGAATGAATCGCCAACCATGCTCGAAGACCTGATCACCCCCGCCACCCTCGAAGACCTCGCCGGCACCGCCGCTTTCCAGCGCGGCGAGGCCTATTTCTCGGAAGGCGCGGTCGGGCACCTGATTTCCGATGGCGACGCCATCACGGCGCGAGTCCAGGGCACGGCAACCTATCGGGTCGAACTGAGCGACGACGACGACGAATTGGCCTACGACTGCACCTGCCCGCGCGCGGCCGACGGGTATTTCTGCAAGCACTGTGTGGCGGTGGGGCTGGCCTGGCTGGCGGAGCGCGCGCGGACAGCGGGGAGTGGGAGGGACGATGACCCCGGCAAGCTGATCCGCGAATACCTCGCCGCGCAGCCCGCCGAGACCCTGGTTCAGTGGCTCCTGGATGCCGCCCGGCGCGACGAGGGTTTGCACCAGTCGCTGCTGCTCAAGGCCCGAAGCGGTGGCAAAGAGGCCGCCGCCGGGCTGCGGGAGGCCATCGACCAGGCGACGACGATCCACGGCGGGGACGGTTGGGCCGATGCCCAGGTCTATGCGGACAGGATCGAGCGGGTGGTCGCTGCTCTGGCCGATCTGCTGGCGCCGGAGACGGCGGCGGAGGTGGCAGCGGAATTGGTCGATCTGGCCGAATACGCCATCGAGCGGGTGGAAGCGCTGATGGGCCAGGTGGATGAAGAGGGCGAATTCAGCGAAAGCCTGGAAGAGCTCTGTCGCCTACACCTGGAAGCCTGCGAGCTGGCCATGCCGGACCCGGTGGATCTGGCTCAGCGCCTGTTCGATCTGGAGATGGATTTGCCTTTCCATATCTGCCGGATGGATGTGTCCACCCATCAAACCCTATTGGGCGAGGCGGGCTTGCACGCCTACCGGAAACTGGCCGAGGCGGCATGGGCGAAAGCCCGGCCTGGCGACTATCGCATCACCGCCATCATGGAACGCCTGGCGCGGCTTTCCGGCGATGTCGATGAATTGCTGGCGGTGAAGGCGCGCGATCTGACCTCGGCTTATCGCTACCTGGTGATCGCCGAAATTCTGGCCGAAGCGGGCCGTGATGACGAAGCCCTGGAATGGGCGGAACGAGGCGGACGCGCTTATCCGAAACAACCAGACAACCGCTTGCGCGATTTCCTGGTGGCCGCCTATCTGCGACGGCAACGCCACGATGAGGCGGTGGCGCTGACCTGGGTCCAGTTCGAGGAGCGCCCCACGCTGGAGCACTACCAGAAGCTGAGCAAGGTCAGCGCCCAGGTCGGCATCTGGCCGGCGCAGCGCGAGCGGGCGCTGACGTTGATCGAGGCCAAGATCCGGCGTGAAGCCGAGTCCACGAATGCCTGGAAACCGCAACCCTCGCAACCCAACACCTCGCCGCGAGTTGAAATCGCGCTCTGGGAACAGGATCTGGACACGGCATGGAACCTCGTCAATCAAGGCATCTGCGACCGGCGCCTGCTGATCGCCCTGGCTGGCAAGCTGGAAGCGGCGCGGCCGGAGGATGCCATCACCCTTTACCAGCGCGTGGTGCCGCCCATCGTCGAACAGACCAACAACCCTGCCTATGCCGAAGCCGCCGCACTGGTGCGCCGGATCGGCGCGCTGTTGCAGGCGCAGCGGAAAGCGCCGGAATTCGCCGATTACCTGATCGCCCTGCGCACCTGCTACAAAGTCAAACGAAACTTCATCAAGCTGCTCGACACCGTGTCATGAGCGGGAAAACTTGGCTCTATGTGATTCGTAGTGGGTAACGCTCCTACGAGCTCCGTAGCGTGCGCTGTGCGCACGATTTTTGTCCCGCAGGGCACGGTATCCCATGGGATACGTCCAATCGTGCGCACATCCTACGGCCCTGCCAGGGCAGCCCAGACCAGATTTGTAGCCCGGATGCAGCGAAGGCGGAATCCGGGAACGCGCCACCCCCTTCCCGGATTCCGCCTTCGCTGCATCCGGGCTACCTGTTTGGTTCCGACTCTGCCGGCTTGGGGTCGTAGCCCGTAGGCCCTACCTGTTTGGTTCCGGGGTAGTCGCATCAGCCACCGTTGCGCTTCCGTCAAATCCCGGCGGAAGGCGCGATAAGGCCGCTTTTCCGCCCTACGGTGCTATTTCTGCTCGCGCCGATGTGCGTGCAAGAGGAAACGTGCCGGGTCGATTGCTTTGAGGAGGTCCGCCTCCACCGGGGCGGGGTCGCCCGCAATTTGGCTGGCCAGGATTTCCGCTGCCAGGGTGGCCCAGACCAGGCCGCGCGAGCCGAGGCCGAGCAGGCCGTAGAGCCCTTCCCGGCGCGGCATGTCTTTGAGCTGGATGTCGTGTGGCAGCGGCATTTGCGTATCCGCCAGGGCGCCGATCAGGGGCAGGCGGTCCGGGGTGGTAGCGCGGAAGCCGACGCGGCCGTCCAGTCCGGCGGGGTCGAGGGTGTCGCCAACGCCCGGCAGGATGCGCGCCAGGCGTGCCAGGTTGCCGGCATGTTCCGATGCCCGCAGTTCCTCACCGTCGTCATAGGCATAGCTGGCACCCAGGCAATGCACGCCGTCTACCGCCGGGGTGAGATAACCCTCGCAGCAGGCGGGGAGCTGAACATCGGGCAGGCGGCCTTGCGGGATATGAGTGACTTGGCCGCGCGCCGGGGAGATCGGCAGATCTGCGGCCAGGCCGCACAGTGACGCGCCGCCGGCCAGGACCAGCACCGGGGCTGCGGCGATGGCCTGGCCGTCGCCATTCAGCACCTGCCAGTTCGGGCCGCTGCGCTCGATGCGCACCACCTCTTGCCCAGCCAGCAACGCGATGCGCTCGCCACCCGCCGCGATTCCTGCGCGGCACAGGCTGGGCGGGTTGGCCCAGCCGCCGCCGGGAAACAGCAGGGCGCCGTAAGCGGTCGTGCTGCCCAGACGCTGGCTGGCAGCATCTCGGTCGAGGAATTGCACATAGTCATCGGGATAACCGCTCGTCGCCGGAATTTCCTGCATCTGCATTTCATGCGCCGCATCACGGGCAATCTGGAGGACGCCGTTCAGGTTGCGGCGGGAGGCGAACCCCCGCGCTTCCAGGCTCGACCAGACGCGCCGTGCGTGGAGAAAGCAGGCGCGGTTGAGGCGTGAGGCCAGGTTGTCGTCGCGGGTAAGCATTGGGCGCACGATGCCGGCCAGATTGCCGGAGGCTTCACCAGCCGGGGTGGCGTGGCGTTCCACCAGGGTGACCGCCCAGCCGCGTGTGGCCAGACGTTCGGCGATGGCGCAGCCGGCCAGACCGGCGCCCAGGACGATGGCGCGGCGTTCTCCGGTCTCGGGTTCTTTGCTGCGGACAGGGGCCCGCGTCGCGGCGCGCTTTCCGGCCAGCATGTGGCGTTTGCGGCCGAAGCCCGGCCGCTTGGTGACAGCGAAACCCGCCGCCAGCAAGGCCTCTCGCACCGTGCCCGCTACGCACCAGGTGGCCAAAGTGGCTTCCGGGGTGGCGAGGCGAGCGAGGCGGCGGAAGAGTTCGAACGACCACATGGCCGGATTCTTTTTCGGATCGAAGCCGTCGAGATAGAACGCATCCACGCGCGCCTCGCAGCGGCGCAGCACCGTTTCCGCCTCACCCAGCAGCAGCGTGAGCAGCACCCGGCCGGCGGCGAATTCCAGGCGGTGGAAGCCGGGGGTGAGCACCGGCCAGCTTGCGCACAGTTCCCGGCTCAGGCTTTGCAGTTCCGGCCATTGCTCATGCAATCGAGCCAGATCGGCGGCCCGGAAGGGATGTTTTTCCACCGCCAGGTAATGCAGGCGCTCGCAACGCGCCGGGTCGTCACGCCAGGCGGCCCAGGTGGCGAGGAAATTGAGGCCGCTGCCGAAGCCGGTTTCCAGGATGACGAAGCGTTCGCGCCCCTGCCAGCGTTGCGGCAGGTCGTTGCCTAGCAGAAACACATGGCGCGCCTGGCCGGGGCCGCCGTCGGCGGAGTGGTAGATGTCGTCGTAGGTTTCGGAAAACGGCGTGCCGTCGCAGGCAAGGGTCAGGTGGGCGGGGATCAGGCCGGGCATGTGTGTAGCGCCGGCGTCTCGCCGGCGTCCTTGGAAATTCGCCGGCGAGGCGCCGGCGCTACAGCGGCGTAGGTTGGGCAAAGCCGCAGGCGTGCCCAACGCGAGTGCCATGTTGGGCACGCTGCGCTTTGCCCAACCTACGAAGCTACGAAGCCGGCGCTACATTAGTGCAACGTAGGTGAGGGCGGTTCGAACAGGGCGGCCACGGCCGGGCCGTCGAGGCGGTAGTCGTGGTTGCAGATGTCGTCGCGGATCACGATTTCACCCTTTTCGCGCAGGATGGCATCGCATTCGCTGCGCCCCAGTGCGCGCAGCATGTTCTGCACTTTTTCCCAGTCTTCCGGGCAGTGGTGGGTGACGGGACGGGCATCGAAGACGCGGATGTCTTCCGCCGGAAACACGCGACGGAGCAGGTCTTCCGGCGCCTGGCCGAGCATTTCCGCCGGGCGCAGGGTGGCGAGCAGGTGCTGGATGCGGTTCCAGCCATCGCTGTCGCGGGTATCGGCTGTGGGGAGTTTCTGCAGGAACAGGCCAACCGCGCGTTCCGGCCCGGCCGCCAGCAGGAGGCGCGTGGGTTGCTGTTCGGATTGCGTCAGGTAGTGCTCGAAGATGGCGGCGACACTGTCGCCCACCAGCGGCACCAGGCTTTGGTAGGGTTGTTTCATGCCCGCCGTATCCAGGGTCAGGGCCAGTTGGCCGTGGCCGAGCAGTTCGGGTGTGGATTGCTCCCCCTGCGGCATGGCTTGCCAGTGCGCCATGCCGCGCAGTCGCAGTTGTTCGTCGCAATCGAGCAGCAGCAGGTTGACCGGGCCTTCACCCCGTAATTGGAAAGTCATGCGCCCAGCTTGTTTGAGGTTGGCGGCAATCAGGGTGGTCACCGCACTCATTTCGCCCAGCAGATTCGCCACCGGCGCCGGGTAGCCACGCCTCGCCAGCAGCGAGCGCCAAGTGCTGTCGAGAGAAACAATGGCGCCGCGTATATCCAGGTGCTCGAACAGGAAGGGGTGGATGTGGTTGAGCGAGGGCATGTTTGCTTGAGGAGAGAGGGGGGGCGGGATTTTACCCCGGCTGTTTCAGCCGTTCGGCGTAGTGCCGGCTGAACTTGGCCACTTTGGGGCCGACCACGGCGCGGCAATAGGGCTGGTTCGGGTTCTGCTCGAAATAGCGTTGGTGGTGATCCTCGGCTGGCCAGAAGGGTGTGGCCTCGGCCACCTGAGTGACGATGCGGTTGGAGAACGCGTCGGACGTCGACAGTTCTGCGATCAGGCTTTCCGCCGCCTCGCGTTGTTCCGGGGTGTGCCAGAAGATGGCGGAGCGGTATTGCGTGCCGACATCGTTGCCCTGGCGGTTGAGCGTGGTGGGGTCGTGCAGGTCGAAGAAGCAGGCCAGGAGATCGCGGTAGCTGATTTGATCCGGGTCGAAGCGCACTTGCACCACTTCCGCATGGCCGCTCCGCCCGCCGCAGACCTGCTCGTAGCTGGGCCGCTCGACCTGGCCGCCCATGTAACCGGAAACCGCCTCGCTGACGCCGCGCAAACGGTTGAATGCGGCTTCGAGGCACCAGAAGCAGCCGCCTGCCAGGGTGGCGATTTGTTCGGAAGCGGGGAGAGGGGGCATGGCTGGCTCCGGTTGGTGTGTCGGGTCATGGCGGCAAGGCGTTCGGAAGCCGCACGGGCGATCCGACGAATGCGCGGAGGTAAGTAGCTACGTAGGGTGTGGTGAGGAACGAACCGCACCACGCGACGCGACGCGGCCGTGGGCGATGCGGTTCGCTGCGCTCACCACATCCTACGTCTTACCCCAGCACTCGCCCCACCAACGCCACCCAGTACGCCACTCCCAGCGGCAGGATGGCGTCGTTGAAGTCGTAGTGCGGGTTGTGCAGCATGCAGCCGCCTTCGGCCATGCCGTTGCCGATCCAGACATAGCAGCCGGGCTTTTCACGCAGCATGTAGGAGAAATCTTCCGCACCCATCGAGGGGTTCAGGTCGTTGCGGACATTGCCGTCACCGGCGACCGCTCGGGCCACGTCCGTACACAGCGCGGCTTCGGTGGCGCTGTTGATGGTAGGGGGGTAACCGCGCCGGTAATTCAGGTGCGACTGCACGCCGTGGGCGGTGGCGATGCCGGTGGCCAGTCGCTCCAGCGCGGCTTCGATCCTGTCCTGCACCTCCGCACGGAAGGCGCGCACGGTGCCGCCGATGCGCGCTTCGGAGGGAATCACGTTGTAGGCCTCGCCGCCGGAGAAAAAGCGGGTGACGGAGAGCACGGCGGGGTCGAGCGGGTCGAGCGTGCGGCTGACCACGGTTTGCAAGGCCTGCACCAGCGCAGCAGCGGCGACCAGCGGGTCGCGTGCCTGCTGCGGCATGGCGGCATGGCCGCCGTGGCCGGAAAGGACGATGTCGAACTGGTCGGCACAGGCCATCACCGGGCCGCTGTGCACCGCGAACTGCCCCGCCGGCAGGCCCGGCCAGTTGTGCATGCCGAACACCGCATCCACCGGAAAGCGCTCGAACAGACCCTGTTCGATCATCACCCGGGCACCGCCGTCGGATTCCTCGGCCGGCTGGAAGATGAACACCACCGTCCCGTTGAAGTCGCTGTTGCCGGCCAGCGCCTGTGCCGCGCCCAGCAACATGGCGGTGTGGCCGTCGTGGCCGCAGGCGTGCATGCGGCCTTCGTGGCGGGAGCGGTGCGGGAACAGGTTTTGTTCGTGCAGGGGCAGCGCATCCAGGTCGGCGCGCAGGCCGATGCTGCGTTCGCTGTCGCCGTTCCTGAGCACGCCTACCACGCCGGTACCGGCCAGGCCGCGATGGACTTCCAGCCCAAGCGATTGCAGGAACGCGGCGACTACATCGCTGCTGCGATGCTCCTCGAATGCGAGTTCCGGGTGCGCGTGCAGATCGTGGCGCAGGGCGATCAGGGGTGCCGTGTCCATCAGTTCACTCCAGGAATGGCCTGCTTGGTCAGCGCCACCGCGACGATATAGGCGAACACGCCCAGTGCGGCGATCATGGCTTTCACCCGGATGGCGCGGGTCTTGCCGCGTTTCAATGCCACTGTGCCCAGCCCGATATAGGCCAGCAGGCCGATGATCTTGGCCATGATCCAGGGCTGTTGCAGCGGGTTGAGGCCGCCCACCACCAGCATGGCGATGGCGGCGAACAACAGCAGGGCATCGTTGCTATGCGGCACGATTTTCAGCCAACGGGCTTGCAGACGTGGCGAGTCGACGAGCATCCAGAAACTGCGCAGCAGGAACAGCGCCAGGGTGATGGCGACGGTGAGGGTGTGCAGGTGTTTGAGGGCGGTGTAGGTCATATCGTGTAGCGCCAGCGTTTTTAAAAGACGCCGGCGAGGCGCCGGCGCTACAGGAGGCTTACGCCTCTTCCCCCGCCCGCAATCGGGCGATCAGCGCAAGGGTGGAGGCGTCGTGCTTACCTGGCTTGCCGCCAGCCAGTTCCGGCAGGATGGCGCGGGCCAGTTGCTTGCCGAGTTCCACGCCCCACTGGTCATAGGAATTGACATTCCAGAGCGCGCCTTGCACGAACACCTTGTGCTCGTACAGCGCGATCAGACGGCCCAGGGTGCGCGACGTCAGCTTGCGGTAGAGCAGGGTGTTGGTGGGGCGGTTGCCGGGGAATACCTTGTGCGGCAGCAGCGCCTTGATTTCTTTCCTGCCCATGCCGGAAGCCGCCAGTTCCGTTTCAACCTCGGCGGCGGTCTTGCCGCGCATCAGGGCTTCGCTCTGGGCCAGGAAGTTGGACAGCAGCACGGCGTGCTGATTATTCACATCGTTGTGCGACTCGACGGCGGCCAGGAAGTCGCAAGGGATCAGTTTGGTGCCCTGGTGGATGAGTTGATAGAAGGCGTGCTGGCCGTTGGTTCCGGGTTCGCCGAATAGCGCCGGGCCGCTGGAAACCTTCACCGGCTTGCCATCGCGCATCACCCCCTTGCCGCTGCTCTCCATGTCGAGCTGCTGGAGATAGGCCGGGAAGCGTGACAGACGCTGTTCATAGGGCAGCACGGCGTAGCTCTGCGCGTCCCAGAAGTTGTTGTACCAGAGGCCCAGCAGGGCCATGAGCACCGGCATGTTTTCCGCCAGGGGCGCGGTGCGGAAGTGCTCGTCCATGTCGTAGGCGCCGGCCAGCAGTTCCTCGAACTCATCCATGCCGACGTACAGCGCGATGGGCAGGCCGATGGCACTCCACAGCGAATAGCGGCCACCGACCCAGTCCCAGAGGCCGAACATGTTGGCGGGGTCGATGCCGAAGGCTTTCACCGCTTCCGAGTGGGTGGAGACGGCGACGAAGTGTTTGGCGACTGCCTTTTCATCCTTCGCGCTGTCCAGGAACCAGGCGCGCGCGGCTTGCGCGTTGAGCAGGGTTTCCTGGGTGGTAAAGGTCTTCGAGGCGACGATGAACAGCGTGCTGGCCGGGTCCAGGTCTTCCAGGGTGTCGACCAGGTGGCTGGGGTCGACATTGGAAACGAAATGGGCGCGGATGTTGCCGCCATAAGGCTTCAAGGCCAGGCAGGCCATCGCCGGGCCGAGGTCGGAGCCGCCGATGCCGATATTGACCACATCGCTGATCGGCTTGCCGCTGTAACCCTTCCACTTGCCCGTGCGCACTTTGTCAGCGAAGGCGCGCATGCGGGCGAGCACCTCGCGCACCTCCGGCATCACATCCTGGCCATCGACCATCACAGGCCGTTCCGAGCGGTTGCGCAGCGCGGTATGCAGCACTGCACGGCCTTCGGTCAGGTTGATTGGTTCACCGGAAAACATGGCGTCGCGCAGGGTTTCCACCCCGGTTTCCTGCGCCAGTTTCAGCAGCAGCTTCAGGGTCTGTGGGCGGATCAGGTTCTTCGAGTAATCCAGCAACAGGTCGTCCAGTTGCAGGGAAAAGCGTTCGAAGCGTTTCTTGTCCTTGGCGAACAGCTCGCGCAGATGCAGGGTGTTCCAGGCGCGGCGTTCTTCTTTCAGGGCTTGCCAGGCGGCAGTTTGGGTGGGAGAGGGCATGGTGTAGGGAAGCGGGGGTAGGGTCAGCGGCAAGAGGGGGCTATTTTTTTTGAATCAACCTGGTCTCAACCAGGCTCATGGCTGTGAATACATCGAGTGGAGCGTGGGACAGAACGATATTTTCATCGCCTTCGTGCAGGTGGTGGGGAAAGCCGGGCAGTTCGCGGTGGTGCGGCGCGTTATCCCAGCGGCAAATCAGCGTTCCGTCCGGGGTTTGCCAGTGGAAGCTATATTTTTCCGTCTCCAGATGCCCGGCACCGGCGCGTACCCGCTCGACACATTGCAGCAAGGAGCCATCCAGCAAACTGACACGGATGCGGTATTGCGCCACGGCACCACCGGTTTCGGCGTAGTCGATGGCGATGTGGCGGGAGAGGGGCCAAGCGATCAGATGGGCGGTGACCTTGTCATGCCAGGCCGCCAGAATTTCATCCACGCAACACCCCGACGCCCTGAAGCTTGCTTTCCAGGCTGGCGGCAAGCGCCGCATAGCCATCCCAGTCGAACCAGTCGGGGGCGTCACCCAACTCGCCAGAATCGAAGCGCCGCAGGAAGTCCGCCGTACTCATGCCGTACTGCCGTTCAAACGCCGTGAGTTTTTCCCGAAAGCCGTCCAATTTTCGCCGGTCGTGATTGACCAGACACTCAATGACCTTGTCCAGAAGGAGGTTCGTTGCTGCGGGATTGGCTGACAACTGTTCGATTAAATGGACCTTCTCGGCAATGGCATTCATCTATTGCATCCTCTTCGAGTCGCTGAGGTCTGGCCTCAATCCTGATACAGCACCACCCCCGCCAGCGGTGGCAGGGTGATGACGAGGGACTGAGGATAGCCCATCCAGGGCTGCTCTTCCGTCATCAGACCGGCGCCATTGCCCAGGTTACCGCCACCGTAGAAGCTGGAGTCGCTGTTGAAGATTTCCCGCCAGAAGCCGGCGGCCGGGGCGCCGATGCGGTAGCCATCGCGTGGCACCGGGGTGAAGTTGAGGGCGACGATGACCGAGCGGCCGTGTTTGTCGCGGCGTTGGAAGGCGAGGATGGATTGGTCCGCATCGTGGCAGTCGATCCAGGCAAAGCCATCGGAGAAGAAATCGAGTTCATGCAGGGGCGGCAGGTCGCGGTAGAGATGGTTGAGGTCGCGCAGGCAGCGTTTCACGCCTTCATGCCAGTCGATTTCCAGCAGTTCCCAGTCCAGCCCCCATTTTTCCGACCACTCGCGGCCCTGGCCGATTTCGTTGCCCATGAAGTTCAGCTTCTTGCCGGGGCTGGCGAGTTGGTAGGTCAACAACAGGCGCAGGTTGGCGAACTTTTGCCAGGCGTCGCCCGGCATCTTGCCGAGCAGCGAGAGCTTTCCATGCACCACTTCATCGTGGGAGAACGGCAGGACGAAGTTCTCCGAGTAAGCGTAAAGCTGGCCGAAGGTGAGGTTGTTGTGGTTGTAGCGGCGATACACCGGGTCCTGCTGGATATAGGCCAGGGTGTCGTTCATCCAGCCCATGTTCCACTTCATCGAGAAGCCCAGGCCGCCCAGGTAGACCGGACGCGAAACCATCGGCCAGGCGGTGGATTCCTCGGCGATGGTCAGCGCACCGGGGAAGCGTTCGTGCACCATCACGTTCATCTCGCGCAGGAAGTCGATGGCGTCCAGGTTCTCGCGGCCGCCGAACTTGTTGGGCAACCATTCCCCGGCTTTGCGGGAGTAATCCAGGTAAAGCATCGACGCAACCGCATCCACGCGCAGGCCATCCAGGTGGAACTGGTCCATCCAGTAGTGGGCGCTGGACAGCAGGAAGCCTTTCACCTCGGCGCGGCCGTAGTTGAAGATGTGCGTGCCCCAGTCCTGGTGGACGCCCATACGCGGGTCTTCATGCTCGAACAGGGCGGTGCCATCGAAGCGGGCGAGCGCCCAGGCATCCATCGGGAAATGTCCCGGCACCCAGTCGAGAATGATGCCGATGCCGGCCTGGTGGCAGGCATCGACGAAGGCGCGGAACTGGTCGGCGCTCCCCAGGCGCGAGGTGGGAGCGAAATAACCGGTGGTCTGATAGCCCCAGGATTCATCCAGCGGATGTTCGGTGATGGGCATCAATTCGATGTGGGTAAAGCCCATGCCGGCCACATAGGGCACCAGCGATTCGGTCAATTCCGGCCAGGTATGGAAGCGGCCATCGGCGTCGCGTTTCCATGAGCCGGCATGCATTTCGTAGATATTCATCGGCGCGTGCAGCCAGTCGCGTTGCGCGCGCGCTTGCAGCCATTCGCCATCGTGCCAGTCATGGCCGCTCGGCCGCACCACCACGGCGGCGCTGCCGGGGCGGAGTTCGAAACCCTGGGCGAAGGGGTCGGCCTTGACCAGGATTTCCCCTGTGGCGCGGTTGCGCAGTTCCAGGCGGTAGAGATCGCCGGGCACCAGGCCGGGGATGAACAATTCCCAGATGCCGGAGCCGCCGCGCGCGCACATCGGGTGCAGGCGGCCATCCCAGTTGTTGAAGTTGCCCACCACCGAAACCCGCTCGGCATTGGGTGCCCACACCGCGAAACGCACCCCGTCCACGCCCAGTTGTTGCATGGGCTGGGCGCCAAAGGTGTTCCAGGCTTCCAGCAGGCGGCCCTCGTTGAACAGATACATCTCCTGTTCCGTGAGGCTGGGCTCGAAGGCGTAGGGGTCGCTGACCTCGAACGTCGTCCCGTTTTCCTCGACGGCAAGCCGCCAGGGTCGTGCCGGCGGATGTTCGCCTTGCCATTCGAAAATGCCACGTGGATCGGTCTGGCGCATCGCCACCGCGCCCTCATTCAACAACAGGGAAACGCGCGTGGCGGACGGGCGGAAAACCCGCACCAGCCAAGCGTCATGGCTGCGGTGCAGACCCAGAACAGCGAGGGGGTCGTGATGGCGGGCGGTGATCAAACGTTCGATGGCAAGGGGCATGGTGAGCTGGCGTAAGGATGAAAGGACCGGATAAACCCGATCAGGTGCGGAATCAGGATAACGCTATCGGTTATGATCGGCACCAATGTTTCGAGCGATTTTCACGGGGGAAAACATGGTCAAGGAATATCCGCGTTTCGTTAGTTTACTAACCAAAAACACCGTCGCACTGATCCTTGCCGGGGGGCGTGGCAGCCGCCTGAAGCAACTGACCGACTGGCGCGCCAAGCCCGGGGTTCCATTCGGCGGCAAGTTTCGCATCGTCGATTTTCCGCTGTCCAACTGCATGAATTCGGGCATCCGCCGCATCGGCGTGGTCACCCAGTACAAGTCGCACAGCCTGATCAAACACATCCAGCGCGGCTGGGGTTTCCTGCGCGGCGAGTTCAACGAGTTTGTCGACCTCCTGCCGGCGCAGCAACGCGTGGCCGAAGACGCCTGGTACAAGGGCACCACCGACGCGGTCTACCAGAACCTCGACATCCTGCGCGTCTACAAGCCGGAATATGTACTCATCCTGGCCGGCGACCACATCTACAAGATGGACTACGGCGAGATGATCGCCAGCCATGTGCGCAACGAAGCCGACATGAGTGTGGCCTGCATCGAGGTGCCGACCGAGGAGGCTTCCGCCTTCGGCGTGCTGGCGGTCGACGACGAAGGCCGCGTGGTCGAATTCATCGAAAAACCCGCGACCCCTCCTTCCATACCGGGCAACCCGGGCACCTCGCTGTGCTCGATGGGCATCTACGTATTCAACGCCGCCTTCCTGTTCGAACAACTGATGCGCGATGCCGATGACAGCCAGTCGGAACATGACTTCGGCAAGGACATCATTCCGCACCTGATCAAGACCGGTTACCGCGTCTATGCCCACAGCTTCACCGAAAGCTGTGTCCGCCGCGAAGACGAAGAGCCCTACTGGCGCGATGTGGGAACCGTGGATGCCTACTGGGAAGCCAACCTGGATCTGGCGCGCATCACCCCGGAACTCAACCTCTACGACAAGGACTGGCCGATCTGGACCTATCAGGAGCAGTTGCCACCCGCCAAATTCGTGTTCGACGAAGAAGGCCGGCGCGGCATGGCGGTCGATTCCATGGTCTCCGGCGGCTGCATCATCAGCGGTGCCACGGTGCGCCGTTCGGTGCTGTTCTCCAACGTGATGGTCAAGGAAGGCGCCTATCTGGAAGAAGCCGTGGTCCTGCCCGACGTGATTATCGGTGAAGGCGCCATCCTCAAGCAGGTGGTCATCGACCGAGGCTGCAAGATTCCTCCGGGAGTGAGCATCGGTGTCAACCGGGCCGAAGACGAGAAACATTTTCACGTCACCCAGAAGGGCATCACCCTGGTCACCCCGGAAATGCTGGGGCAGGCGCTGCACCAGTTCCGCTAAGGTTGCCGGCCTGGCTGGCCGGGCAACGGGAATAGCGTGGGGCGATGCCGTGATGGCATCGCCCCACGTCGTTTACGCGTTCGCTTGCTTCGGCGCTTCGGCAATCTCCGCCTGCGCCGCCGCCAGGCGTGCCACCGGCACGCGCGGGCCGGAGCAGGAGACGTAGGTCAAGCCAACCTCGTGGCAGAAGCGGATGGAGGCCGGGTGGCCGCCGTGTTCGCCGCAGATGCCGATCTTCATGTCGCAGAAAACGGCAGAAAACGGGGACACCCCTATTTCGCTTTGAATGGCAAGGGTTCCTGTTCAACCGGGATGGGTGTGAATTCGGGGTCTTTGTGGATTAGTACCGCTTGTTCTTCCAGCGCGCTGGCGGCAATCCATGCGTCGGCCAGCGAGAGGGCGTGGCTGGCCTTGATTTCGGCGGCTCGTTTCAGCAGGTTGGGTGACTCATGCACCCACTCCAGTGGCAACGCCAGACACTGTTCATAGGCCAGGCGTCCGGCTGACTCGCCCTCATCGCGCCAGACGCGATACATCACTTCCATCAAGGAAATGAAGCAGCACAGGCAGTTTGTTTTTCCTGTCTGAGCCTCTGCCAGCAGTTGCGCGACGTGGTCGGCTCCGGGTTCGTCGTCTCGCAGCGTCAAGAGTGCGGAGGTATCGAGCAGGTACTTCTTCATTCCCGCGCCTTGTCTTTCTCGCGTTCCGCCAGCAGGCGCTGGGTTCCTCCCCCCTTGCCCTGTCCACGAAAGGCGTGGATGGGATCTGATCGAACGGGAATCACCCTGATCTCTTGCGCTTCCACGACCCACTCCAGCCGATCAGCCGGGCTCAGGTGAAACAGGCGGCGAATTTCCGCTGGTATGACGGTTTGCCCGCGTTCGGTGATCGTGCTTCTCATGCCTGGCTCCTACAATTCGAAATGAATTACCTAATTATAAACTTGGTAATTCAACTCGGTACGTGGTCATGATCCTGGATTCCTCAGTCGATCGCTCCCTGACCACCGGGACGCCGCATGGATACAGGCGCGGGGGCGTCCGATGGCATTCACCCTTCGGGTGACCCCGCAAGGTCGTCGTAGGAGCGGGCTTGCCCGCGATACCACGGTGGCTATCGCGAGCACGCCCGCTCCTACGACGCGGTCAACTGCGGAATCTAGGATGATGGAATGGAACCGGAGCCTTTGGGCGGAAGCGGGCCTCCCACGTCCCCCGGATTCCGCTGCGCTTGCCCACCTACGCCACTCGCGCCGCGTCTGCCAGGGCTGCCTGCGCCGCCGCCAGGCGCGCCACCGGCACGCGCGGGCCGGAGCAGGAAACGTAGGTGAGACCAACTTCGTGGCAGAAGCGGATGGATGCCGGGTGGCCGCCGTGTTCGCCGCAGATGCCGATCTTCATGCCGGGGCGGGTGGCACGGCCCCAATCCACCGCCAGTTTCATGATCTTGCCGACGCCTTCCACGTCCAGCACCTCGAACGGGTTGTCCTGAAGAATCTTGTGCTGGTTGTACATGGGCAGGAACTTGTTCTCGGCGTCCTCGCGGGAGAAGGAGAAGACGGCCTGGGTGAGGTCGTTGGTGCCGAAGGAGAAGAATTCGGCTTCTTCGGCCAGTTTCTCCGCGCGCATGCAGGCGCGCACCACTTCCAGCATGGAGCCGAATTTGAAGTTGAGCACGACGCCGGCCGTGGCTTCGACGTCGGCGCGGATGCCTTCCACCCAGGACTTCACCTGCTTGAGTTCCTGCGCGGTGCACACCTGCGGCACCATGATTTCCGGGTGTACCTCGATGCCGGCTTTCTGGCATTCGGCGGCGGCTTCCAGGATGGCGCGGATCTGCATGGCGTAGATTTCCGGGAAGGTCAGCCCCAGGCGCACGCCGCGATGCCCGAGCATGGGGTTGATCTCGTGCAGGGCGCGCACCTTCTTCAGCATGGCTTCCTTCTTTTGGATGGCCTCGTCCACCAGCACCGGGTCGGCCGGCAGCGCGACCTGCGGGTGGGTGTCGCGGGTGCGGTACATGAAGTCCACCGCGTCGGACAAGACCTGCATGCCGCGCAGGGTGTCGCGCAAGTGTTTGAGCTGGTCGAGTTCTTCCACCAACTGGTCGGCGCTGGGCAGGAATTCGTGGATCGGCGGGTCGAGCAGGCGGATGGTGACCGGGCGCGGCGCCATCACCTTGAAGATGCCGGCGAAGTCGGCGCGCTGGATCGGCAGCAACTTGTCGAGCGCGACCTGGCGGTCGCCGATGCTCTCGGCGACGATCATTTCCACCACGATGGGCAGGCGCTCGACGGCGTTGAACATGCGCTCGGTGCGGCACAGGCCGATGCCCATGGCGCCGTATTTGAGGGCGTGCTCGGCGTCGCTCGGGGTATCGGCGTTGGCCATAACTTTCAGCTTCGCCACCTCGTCGGCCCAGGACAGCAGGGTGTCCAGTTCCGGCGTGAAGTCGGCTTCGATCATCGCCACCTCGCCCAGGTAGACGTTGCCGGTGGTGCCGTCGAGGGTAATCACCGTGCCTTCGCCGAAGGCCTTGTCGCCGACGATGGCCTGGCGCGTGCGGACATCGACATGAATGCCCTCGGCGCCGGCCACGCAGGGTTTGCCCATGCCGCGCGCGACCACGGCGGCGTGCGAGGTCTTGCCGCCACGGCTGGTGAGAATGCCCTGGCTGGCGAAGAAGCCGTGGATGTCTTCCGGCTTGGTTTCTTCCCGCACCAGGATGACTTTTTCGCCGGCGCGGCCGAGTTTCTCGGCGCGGTCGGCGTCGAACACGGCGATGCCGGAAGCCGCGCCGGGCGAGGCGGGCAGGCCGCGCGCCACGGCCACTGCCTTGGTTTTCGGGTCGAGGCGCGGGAACAGCAGTTGTTCCAGCATTTCCGGCTGGATGCGCAGCAGCGCCTGGGTCTTGTCGATCAGGCCGTCCTCCACCATTTCCACCGAGGTCCGCACCAGCGCGGTGGCGTTCATCTTGCCGTTGCGGGTTTGCAGGCAGAACAGGGTGCCTTTCTCGATGGTGTATTCGTAGTCCTGCACTTCCTTGTAGTGGCCTTCGAGCTGGTCGCGCAGTTCGACCAGTTGCCGGTACAGGTCCGGCATTTCGCTTTCCAGTTCCGCCACCGGCTTCGGCGTGCGAATGCCGGCCACCACATCCTCGCCCTGGGCGTTGGTGAGGTATTCGCCGAACATCACGTTTTCGCCGGTGCCGGGGTCGCGGGTGAAGCCCACACCCGTCGCCGAGTCATCCCCCATGTTGCCGAACACCATCGCCACCACGTTGACCGCCGTGCCGTTGGCCATCGCCGGGGTGATCTTGAACTCGCGCCGGTAATCCACCGCGCGCTTGCCGCCCCAGGAGTCGAACACCGCCTTGATCGCGATTTCCAGTTGTTCATAGGGGTCGGCGGGGAAGGGCTGGCCGGTGTGCTTGCGCACTACCTCCAGGAAACGATCGGCGATTTCGGTCAGGTCGCGCGCGGAAAGGCCGACATCGTGTTTGACCCCAGCCTTGGCTTTCACGGCGTTGAATTCAGTGTCGAACAACGCCTCCGGCACCCCCAGCGCCACCTTGCCGAACAACTGGATGAAACGGCGATAGGCATCCTGGGCGAAGCGCTCGTTGCCGGTCTGGGCGATCAGGCCTTGCAGGGTGTCGGGGTTGAGGCCGAGGTTGAGGATGGTGTCCATCATGCCCGGCATGGACATGGCCGAACCGGAACGCACGGAAACCAGCAGCGGGTTGTCGCGCCCGCCAAAAATCTTGCCGCTGGCGGACTCCACCCGCAGCAACTGCATGCGCACTTCGTCCATCACTCCCAGCGGCAGCGCGCGCTGGCTATCGTCGAGAAAAGCCAGGCAAGCCTCGGTGGTAATCACGAAACCGGGGGGCACGTTGAGGCCGATCTGCGTCATCTCGCACAGATTCGCCCCCTTGCCACCCAACTGATGTTTGTTCTTGCCGTCGCCTTCGCTGAAGGCATAAACCCACTTGCTCGTTGCCATGTGCTGTCTCCCGGTCAGTCTGCCCACGCTCGGGCAAAGGCGTAAGCATCGCACGGGAGCGGGGGCTGGGTCAGCCCTGTTCTATCGAACACGGGCGTTGCGGTGTCGGGGTTGGCGTCGAGCTATTCAGCGCGGCGCTGGTGTTCCCGCCGCCGGTGGATGCGGAGTTTCATCGTTGCTCCCCCGCCCGGAGGGGTAGGGCCGTAGGATGCGGTGAGCGCAGCGAACCGCATCGACCACGGTTGCGCTAGTTGATGCGGTTCGCTGCGCTCACCACATCCTACTGGGCTACCGGCGTCAGCGAGCGCACCCTGTACCGCAAGCTGGGGCGCTACAGAGCCGCGCTACCTCCCGACTCCCGCCTGTGGCAGACTCCGCCCCCCATGCTGCCCTACGAACTCGCCATCGGCCTGCGCTATACCCGCGCCAAGCGCCGTAACCACTTCATCTCCTTCATTTCCATGACCTCGATGGCGGGTATCGCCCTTGGGGTGATGGCGCTGATCGTGGTGCTTTCCGTCATGAATGGTTTCCAGGAGGAATTGCGCAGCCGCATCCTCGGTGTCGCCGCGCACATGGAAATCAGCGGTTCCAGTGGGCAACTGGCGGATTGGCCGACGCTGGCGCGGCAAGTGGAAAAGCACCCTGAAGTGCGCGGCATGGCGCCCTATATCACCGGCCAGGCGCTGCTGGCGATGGATAGCGAAACCAAGGGGGCGCTGGTGCGCGGCCTGCTGCCGGAGGAAGAAAGCAAGGTGGCGGCGTTCGCCAGCCACATGAACAGCGGCGCCCTTGCCGACCTGAAACCCGGCGAATTCGGCATCGTCCTGGGCGCCGATCTGGCGCGCTCCCTGGGGGCTTTCCAGGGCGACAAAGTCGCGCTCATCGCGCCGCAGGGGGTGGTGACGCCGGCCGGCATGTTGCCGCGCATCAAGCAGTTCAAGGTGGTGGGCATCTTCCGCATGGGCATGTTCGAGTACGACTCGGCCCTCGCACTCATCCATTTGCAGGACGCGCAAAAGCTCTACCGCCTGGGCGACAACGTCAGCGGCCTGCGGGTGAAGCTGGCCGACATGGATCGCGCGCCCTGGGTGCTGCGCGAACTGGCGAAAACCCTGCACGGCGACTATTCCCTGTCCGACTGGACCATGAGCCACACCAGCTTTTTCCAGGCGGTGCAGATCGAGAAACGCATGATGTTCATCATCCTCACCCTGATCGTCGCGGTGGCCGCGTTCAACATCGTTTCCACCCTGGTCATGGCGGTCACCGACAAGCAGGCCGACATCGCCATCCTGCGCACGCTGGGCGCCAGCCCGTCCAGCATCATGGCCATCTTCATGGTGCAAGGTAGCCTGATCGGCGTGATCGGCACCTTGTTGGGCATGGCGTCCGGTATCTTGCTCGCGCTCAACGTGGAAACCGTGGTGCCCTGGATCGAACGCCTGGTGGGCATGGACCTGTTCCCCGCCGATGTTTATTACATCTCCGAACTGCCCTCGAAACTGGTCTGGGGCGATGTGGCGACCATCGGCCTGGTGGCGCTGGTGCTGTCTTTCCTGGCCACGCTTTATCCGAGTTGGCGCGCGGCCCGGGTGCAACCGGCGGAGGCACTGCGCTATGAGTGACGCTGTTGTAGCGCAGGCTTCCAGCCTGCAAGTTTCCGACGCAGGCTGGAAGCCTGCGCTACAGGGGGCCGTTCTGGCCTGTTCCGGGTTGCGCAAGAGCTACTGGCAGGGGCCGGTGGAAGTGCCGGTACTGGCCGACGTCGATCTGGCGGTGATGAAGGGCGAGCACATCGCGGTGATGGGGGCTTCCGGCGCGGGAAAAAGCACTTTGCTGCATGTGCTGGGTGGGCTGGACAAACCCGATGCCGGCATCGTTACGGTGGCGGGCGAGGCGATCTGGTCGCTCTCGGAACTGGCGCGCGGCCGTCTGCGCAATCGGGCGCTGGGCTTCGTCTACCAGTTCCATCATCTGCTGCAGGAATTCACCGCCCAGGAAAACGTCGCCATGCCGCTGTTGATCCGCCGCCAGGAACGCGAAAGCGCGCTGGCCGAGGCGGCGAAATGGCTGCAAGAAGTCGGCCTGGGCCACCGCATGACGCATCGTCCCGGCGAACTCTCCGGCGGCGAACGCCAGCGCGCCGCCATCGCTCGCGCCCTGGTCACGCAACCGGCCTGCGTGCTGATGGACGAACCCACCGGCAACCTGGACCGGCACAGCGCCGGACGCATCCAGGACCTGCTCATGGCTATCTCGCAGCGCCACGGCACCGCCTTCCTGGTCGTCACCCACGACCCCGACCTGGCCGCGCGCCTGGGGCGAGTGCTGCGCTTGACCGATGGGGTTTTGGCGCCGGCCTGAGGGCTGGTATCCTGAAACCGGATTGGTACGAAAGTACGGCGGGCTGCTGGTAGCCAGTCATCATGAAACGAATGGATGACTCGTAGGATGTGGTGAGCGCAGCGAACCGCATCAAGAATTGCATGGTGCGGTTCGCTGCGCTCACCACACCCTACGGCCTGAAACTGATTGGTACGAAAGCGCCGTAGGTTGGGCAAAGCGAAGCGTGCCCAACATCGCGGCGGTTCGTTGGGCACGCTTCGCTTTGCCCAACCTACGCTACTACCGGTAGTGGTTGTCTGTGACAACCGGATAAGCACGATTTGGAGATTGCCATGCGTTTTTTACTAGCCGGGTTGGCCTTGTTGCTCGCAACCCCTGTCTGGTGTGCTGATTTACCGAGTGATGCCAGCGTGAGCGGTGGCAAGACGATGGCGCCGCAAATCATCGTCAACAGCGGTCGTCTGGGGTGGGCTCCGTACAAGCGCGACTTCACCCGCTGGCTGACGCTCAGTTACCAGGATCGGCGCGCCACGCCGGAACCGACCCGCTTCGAAATGAAGTTGCCGCTCAACGGCAACGCCCTGCGTGGCAAGGCGCTGGCCTGGGAGTGGTGCATCGCCTGCCACACGCTGCCGGGTGACGAATGGCCGGGTACCGTGGGGAGTCCGATGTTGCATTACAAACAGTACCAACACGCCGACCCCCTGGTGTTCCAGCAGATCTTCGATGCCCGCGTCTTCAACCCCAATACCGTGATGCCGGCTTACGGCAGCTTCGGACTACTGGCCGAACAGGACATCCGCGATCTTGTGGCTTATCTGCAAGGCATCGAGTGAGGTGGCCGACATGAAAACCCCGTTCTTTCTTCTCGCCACTTTTCTTGCGTCTGCAAGCTTCGCGCAGGAAATTCCCTACCGTGAATACGAGCCGTTCGACCAGTACGAACCGCTCGTCTCCGGCGACCTCAAGCTTTCCGGCACCTATCAATACTGGAAAGACCCGGCCAACCTGGATTTCCGCATGGCCGGCAATCCGGACGAAAACTGGAAGCTCAACTGGAAGTTCATGGACCCGCCGTTCAACCAGGCGGTGCATGGCGGCCATTTCGCGGTGGATCGCGGCGAGCGTCTGTTCAAGCAACTCAACGCCCGGGGCAGCTTCGCCAACTGCCTGGGTGCCGACAAGCTCCAGCAGATGCGCGCGGGTTATCCGCGCTGGCGTGCCGATCTGAAGCATGTAGCCGGCCTGGAAGAAGTGATCGAGCATTGCGGCGCCCAACAGGGCCGCGTGTTGCAGAACGGCAGTTATGACAACAGCGCGATCTCTGTTTATCTCGCCAGCCTCGGCAACGGCCAACCCATCAATATCGATGTTTCCCAGGGGCCGATGAACGAAGCCTTCGAGCGGGGCCGGCGGCTGTTCCACACCAAGGCGGGCGCCTTCAACTTCGCCTGCTCCTCCTGCCATACCCACAACATCGGCCGCCGCCTGCGCGGCAACGTCATCACCACCATCTACGGCGACGCCGCCCACTACCCGGTCTATCGCACGCAATACATGCTGCAATCGCTGCAATTGCGTTTCACCGAATGCAACCTGGATACCCGCACCCAGCCCCTGCTGCCGGGCAGCCGTCCGTATACCGATCTGGAAGTGTTCGTGACCGCGCTGACCAACGGCTACCCGATCAGCGTGCCGGCCGAGCGGGACTGGTAAGCAACGCAATCGTAGGATGTGGTGAGCGTAGCGAACCGCATCGCCCACGCTGGCGTGATTGATGCGGTTCGTACCTCACCACATCCTACGGCGAGGGCTGCGGTTTGCGCCGGCGGCGGCGACGCAAATAGGCCAGGATGTGCAGCCGCCAGCCCACCTGCACTGCGGCATAGCCGAGCACGGCGAGCAGACAGGCCAGAATCAGATCGCCGATCAGGAAAGTTTCACCCAGGCCCAGCAGCCAGTGGCCGAAGACCGCCGGGAACTCGCTCCAGGGCTGCTTGTGCCAGTCGAACACGAATTCCTGGTAGCCGGCGCCATTGCCACCGGTGACCCAACTGCCTATCCAGTAGGCGGCCAGAATCAGCGGTGGCCAGGTCAACGGGTTGGTATAGAGCGTGGTGATGACCGCCACCGGCAGATTCACCCGGAACACGATCGCCAGAACCGCCGCGATGCCCATCTGCACCGGCCCCGGCGCCAGGCCCCCAAACAACCCCGCCGCCAGCCCGCCCGCGACAGAATGGCGGTTCAGATGCCAGAGGTTGGGATGTTTGAGCAGCGCCTGGAACGGACGCAGAAAGCGGTGCTCGCGCACCGTGGCGTGATCCGGGAGATATTTGCGGAAGTATTTGCGCGGCATGGGGGGATTGTAGGAGTGGAACTTGCAGTGCGTAGCCCGGATGCAGCCCGCCCGATGCCGATGGCCGTTCCACGCACGTTTCCGGGCGGAATCCGGGGAAGGTGGCACGGAACCCGTGCGTGGCGCATCCCGCCCACCCCGGATTCCGCCCGCGTGCGCTCGGCGCGAATTCAACGGTTGGCGGGGCGGGCTGCATCCGGGCTACGCCCGCTGAAAACGCCCCACCCATGATCCGCCTCCTCATCCTCGCCTTCGTCCTCGGCGCCGCGCTCCTGCAAACCCGGCCCACGTTGCCGCCGCTGGAGTGGGCCTGGGGGTTGCCGCTGGCTTTTCTGCTTGCCATGGGGGCGCCCAAGCTGCCGCGCCAGGCCGGCCTGCTGCTGGTCGCGTTGGCCGCTGGTTTCTTCTATGCCGCCGGGCGTGCCGATCTCCGCCTCTCCGAACAACTGCCGGCGCTTTGGGAGGGGCGCGATGTCAGCCTGAGCGGGCGCGTGCTCGATCTGCCGGAAACCACGGCGAATGGCATTCGCTTCGTGCTGGCAGTGGAGTCGGTGCGCACCCCCGGTGCCACGTTGCCGGCACGCGTGCAACTCGGCTGGCATGGGCGGCCGGGCGAGCCGCCGCCGCAGGTGCGCGGCGGCGACTGCATCCAGGTGCTGGCGCGTCTGTATCGGCCCCACGGCAACGCCAATCCGGGCGGCTTCGACTACGAAGCCTGGCTGCTGGAACGCAACATTCGCGCCGGTGGCAGCCTGGTCGGCCTGCCGGCAAGCAGCGTGGATTGCGGCCGCAACGGGCGCGCGCGCCTCGATCGCAGCCGCGAAGCCATCCGCAGCCACCTGCGCGAGGCGCTGGGCGAACGCCCCTATGCCGGCGTGGTGCGCGCCCTGGCGGTGGGCGAGCAGGACGCCATTCCCGCCGCGCAATGGACCCTGTTCCGGCAGACCGGCGTGACCCACCTCATGAGCATTTCCGGTTTGCACATCACCCTGTTCTCCGCGCTGGTCTATGCGCTGGCACAAACGCTCTGGCGGCGTATTCCGGGGCTGGTGCTACGCCTGCCGGCGCGCAAGGCGGGCGCCTTGCTGGGCTTCGCCGCCGCTGCCGCTTACACTGCGCTGGCCGGTTTCGGCATCCCCGCGCAACGCACCCTCTACATGCTGGCCGGCGCCGCCCTGGTGGCGTTGCTGGACCGCAACGGCAGCCCCTCGCGCCTGCTCGCGGCGGCGCTGGCCGTGGTGGTGCTGTTCGATCCCTGGGCGGCGTTCGCGCCCGGTTTCTGGTTGTCCTTCGGCGCGGTGGCCGCACTGCTCTGGGCCGGCAGCGGCCGTCTGCGCCCCCTCCCCGCCTGGCGCACCTGGCTGGCGGCGCAATGGGCGGTGACCCTGGCGCTGACCCCGGTGCTGCTGGCCTTGTTTCATGAGGTCTCGCTGGTTTCGCCACTGGCCAACGCCATTGCCATTCCCTTGATCAGCCTGGTCGCGGTGCCGGCCAGCCTGTTGGCGGCGGTGCTGCCGTGGGATCTGCTCGCCGTGCTCGCGCATACGGTCATCGCGGTCGTCATGGTCGGGTTGGAGTGGCTGGCGCGCTTGCCGCAGCCGGTGTTCCACGCCGCAGTACCCGGTCTGCCGGCCTTGCTCCTGGCCCTGCTGGGCGCGGCGGTGTTGCTGCTGCCGCGCGGCGTGCCGGCACGCTGGCTGGGGGTGTTCCTGTTCCTGCCGCTGTTGTTTCCCCGCCTGCCCGTGCCGGCGCCGGGCGAGGCCTGGTTGACGCTGCTGGATGTCGGCCAGGGCGAGGCGCTGCTGTTGCGCACCGCCAAGCACAGCCTGCTGGTGGATGCCGGCCCGCGCTTCTTTTCCGGCGAGGATGCCGGCGGGCGCATCGTCGCCCCCTACCTGTGGAGCCTGGGGATCAACCACCTCGACGGGCTGATCCTGACTCATGACGATCTCGACCACAGCGGCGGGGTCGCGGCCCTGCTGGCCAGCCATCGGCCCGACTGGTTCCTGGCCTCGCTGGCCGGGGTGCCGCGTGCCAGCCTGGGCGAGGCCGGACTGGCCATTCTGGCGGCGCGGCCCGACGCGCGCCCGTGTGTTGCGGGACAGACCTGGACCTGGGACGGCGTCGTTTTCACCGTGCTGCATCCGCCCGCGCACCACTACGCCCAGCCCGGCTATTCCGATAACGAACGCGGCTGCGTGCTGCGAGTGGATGCGGCGGGCCATAGCGCCTTGCTGACGGCGGACATCGAACGCCTGGCGGAAATGAACCTGCGCGAACGCCGGCAACCCCTGGCCGCCGATGTGCTGATCGCGCCGCATCACGGCAGCCTGACCTCCTCCAGCCCCGAATTCCTGCAAGCCGTGGCAGCGAAAACCATCGTCATCCCGGTCGGCCACCGCAATCGTTACGGGCATCCGCATCCAGAAGTGCTGGCGCGCTATCGGGCGCTGGCCGTGCCGGTGTGGCGCACCGATCGGGATGGCGCGGTGACGCTCAGGCTGGCTCGTGGTGGGGTGGAGGTTGAAAGCGCGCGCGCGCTGGAGAAGCGTTATTGGCGTGATTGACAGGTGGCGCGGAACATGGGCTACGATTTCGTGGATAAATGGTTAATGGACAATCTCGGTTCAAGTTAACGGGTGAAAACGCTTCATGGACCGTCTGACTCGCATCTTCCGTCTGCATCAACTGCTCGCCGCGCATCGCTATCCGGTCACCCGCGCTCGCCTGGAAGAAGAACTGGAATGCTCGCGCGCCACGCTCACCCGCATCCTTGCGGAAATGCGTGACCTGCTCGGCGCTCCCATCGCCTACGACCCCGAACACGGCGGCTATCGCTACACCCAGGCCTCGTTCGAACTGCCCGGCCTCTGGTTCACGCCCTCCGAGCTGTACGCCCTGCTGGCCGCGCAGCAATTGCTCGAAGAAGCCCAGCCCGGCTTGCTCGACCTCGCCCCACTCAGGCAGCGCATCGAAAAGCTCCTCATCGGCGCGCACCAGAGCCAGGGCGAACTGGCGCGCCGCGTGCGGGTACTGCGCGCCGCCGCCCGGCAACCGGACACCCGCATCTTCCAGACCCTGGCCGACGCCACCGCCCGCCGTCGCCGCATACACATCCGCTATCTCGGGCGCGAACGCGGCGCTGAAACCGAACGCAGCCTCTCCCCGCAACGCCTCATCCACTATCGCGACAACTGGTATCTCGACGCCTGGTGCCATTTGCGTGACGAACTGCGCAGCTTCGCCCTGGAACGGGTGATCGTCGCCCAGCCACGGGACGAAGCGGCGCTGGACCTGGCCGACGCCGATCTCGACGCCCACTTCAAGCAAAGCTACGGCATCTTCTCCGGCGCCCCCACCCACACCGCCCGCCTCCGTTTCAGCCCGCAACGCGCCCGCTGGGTCGCCGAGGAAAGCTGGCACTCGGCGCAGCAAGGCGAATGGCTGGGTGACGGCCGCTACGAACTCGCCGTTCCCTATTCCGACCCGCGCGAACTCCTGCTCGACATCCTCAAATACGGCCCGGAAGTGGAAGTGCTGGCGCCGGAGGAACTGCGCCAGGCGGTCATCGAGCGGTTGCGGGCTGCGCTGGGGCAATACGACTCGATCGGAGCCGATGGCAGGCTCCAGCGGGAACCGTAGGGTGCGCCGCGCGCACCGATCCACCGCTGAAGCCCGCGCCCCACGGCGCAAAGACGCCGGCAAGAGAGCGTGGTTGTTGCCGCCGGGGTTTCGGCGGCTTTACAACCACGGCCTACCCCTTGCGGGTATGCCGGCGCTACAGGGGGGCATGCTCAGGTTCTGAGCCTCGCAGCGGCTACAACGACAAGGGTTCCGGTCCGTTCGCCTCGGAAAACCCGGTAGCAACAGGGAATTTCGATGGCTTGGTCCTGCCGGACTGCAATGTCACCCTTTCGGAGATTCCTCATGCAACGCCGTGACTTCCTGACCCGCCTTATGCAACTCGCCGGCCTCGCCGCCGCCCCCACAAGCGCCATCGCCGCCACGCAGAGCAAACCTGAACCGCTGCTGCTGCAAACCTCGCCGGTGGCGGGTTTCCAGTACCACCTGGGCGAAACCTTCTGGGCGGAAATCAAGGAAGGCGCCGAACTTACCCTCACCCGTGAACCGGAAAACCGCCATGACCCGCGCGCCATTCGGGTGGAATGGCAGGGCAACAAACTGGGCTACCTCCCGCGCCTGGAAAACGCCACCCTCGCCAGCCTCATGGATCGCGGCCATGTGCTGTCCGCCAATGTGGCCTCAAAGCGGGAAAGCCGCGATCCCTGGCAGCGGCTGGCGTTGGACGTGTTTGTTGCCGCTTGAAAAGTGAGCGGCTGACTCATGGACAAGGACAGCCTCGAATTTCGCTGGCGGCAGGCGAAGCTTCACGCGGGCGACTTTTATGGCCCCGCGCTACTGCTGGCCATTACGGCGAGCGCCAGCAGCACGCCCGCGACGGCGCAGCCGCCAAGCAAGGTCGTGCGTCCCGCCCCAGCTTTCCCTGTCGATGATGAGTTGGTCATCGACCTCGGGTCCATTTTTGAATACGCGCTGTACGGGCTGCTCTGGATAGTGCTGGTCGTTGTCGTGTACTTCCTTTGGGCCTATTTGTTCAGCTTTGTCGTTGTGGCCCTGGTGCTCTCGCTTTTTGCGCTACTGGTTGCCCTGGTCTTCAGTAACCCTTTGATCCTCATCATCGCGCTGCTGATGGGCGACTGTTGAAGCCGCACATGTCTTGTTGATGCGGTTCGCTGCGCTCACCACATCCTACTCATGGCTGGATGTTTCACCGCTCGTGGCTCGTAGGTTGGGCTGAGGTACGAAGCCCAACCAGCCAAGGGTGCCGGTGGTGTTGGGCTTCCTGACGTTAGCCAAACCTGACGCACTGGGCTGCCTGGAAAAATCAACAGTCGCCCATATTGGTCAAATAGAATGACCAACAAAGGAGATTCAACCATGCAACAGTTCAACATCGGCGAAGCAAAGGCGCATCTCTCCGAACTGGTCCAGAAAGCCCTGCTGGGTGAGGAAATCATCATTGCCAGGGATAACAAGCCGCTTTTGCGCCTGACGCCCATCGAGCCGCCGCGCGGCATCCGCCAGCCCGGTTCCGGCAAGGGCCAGTTGCTGCACATGGCGGACGATTTCGACGCCACCCCGGACGATTTCGAGGACTACCGCTGATGCGCTTGCTCCTCGATACCCACACCCTGCTCTGGTGGGTGGAGGATGACCCGCAGCTCTCCGAGAAGGCGCGCAAGGCCATAGCCGGCGCCGGCGCCGAGTGTTACGTCAGCCTCGCCAGTGCCTGGGAAATGGCGATCAAGAGCCAACTCGGCAAACTCCGGCTCGCCACCCCCTTACGCCAATATTTCCCGACCCAGCTTGCCGCGAACGGTTTTGTCCAGCTGGACATCGCTTTCCGCCATGTAGCCCGCGTCGAATCGCTTGAATTCCACCACCGCGATCCCTTCGACCGTCTCCTGATCGCCCAGGCGCTGGAAGAAAAGCTCACCCTGGTCTCCGCCGATGCGGTGTTCGAGCGTTACGGCGTGAAACGCCTGTGGTAGCCACACTATGACCCCCGACGCCTTCATATCCCGCTGGCAACACGCCGACGGTTCCGAACTTGCCAACGCCCAGAGTTTCACGCGCGAACTGTGTGAACTGCTCGATGTGCCGGCCATGATCCCGAACTGGTGGCCGGTTTTCTCACCCGCTGCCTGTTCTGCATGTTCGCCGAGGATGTCGGCCTGCTGCCGAAACGGGCGTTCACGGAGTTGCTGGAGAGTTTCGTCCAGCCGGGCCAGGCCGCACCCGAGCAATTCATCCCCCTCCTGACCGCCCTCTGGCGCGAGATGGATGTCGGCGGCTTTTCCGTCGTCCTGCGCCGCAACCTGCCGCGCTTCAACGGCAAGCTGTTCAAGCAGTCGCACGTCCTGTCGCTCAACCGCGCCCAGATTGCTCACCTCCTGCAAGCCGCCCGTTGCGACTGGACCCTGGTCGAGCCCGCCATCTTCGGCACCCTGCTGGAGCGCGCCCTCAACCCGCTGGAACGCCACGCCCTCGGCGCCCACTACACCCCGCGCGCCTATGTCGAACGCCTGGTGCTGCCCACCGTGATCGAGCCGCTGCGCGCCGAATGGAGCAACGCCAAGGCCGCCGCCCTGGTGCTGGCGGCGGAGTAGCGTAGGTTGGGCAAAGCGAAGCGTGCCCAACGACCCGCCGCGATGTTGGGCACGCTTCGCTTTGCCCAACCTACGGCGCTACGTCACCCTGGAGCACATGAAGCGGCTGGAAGGTGAAGTGCTCGATCTGCTCGAACAACTCGGCGACAGCCAGGGCCGCCTGGAAACCGAAGGCCTCAGCGTCGACCCGCACCAGTTCCTCGGCCTCGAACTCAACCCGCGCGCGGCCGCCATCGCCGAACTGGTGCTCTGGATCGGCTACCTGCAATGGCACTTCCGCACTCGCGGCACGGCCCTGCCGCCCAGCCCGATCCTGAAAGACTTCCACAACATCGAATGCCGCGACGCCGTGCTGGCCCATGACGGCGTGAATTACGTGATGGACGCGACGGGTCTTCCAGTAAGCCGTTGGGACGAGCGCAGCTTCAAGCCGCATCCCGTCACCGGCGAAGCGGTTCCCGACGAGCGCGCGCAAACGCCGCTGGAACGCTATCTCAACCCACGTCGGGCGGACTGGCCGGAAGCGGATTACGTGGTGGGGAATCCGCCCTTCATCGGCGCCGCCACCCTGCGCGCCGCCCTGGGCGACGGCTATGTGGCAGCCTTGCGCGGGGTGTGGAAAGACGTGCCCGAATCCGCCGATTTCGTCATGCTCTGGTGGCACCACGCCGCCGACCTGGCGCGTAGCGGGCGGATACGCCGGTTCGGCTTCATCACCACCAATTCGATTCGGCAGACCTTCAATCGGCGGGTGCTGGAGTCGGCCCTGGATGGCGGTTTGACCCTCCTTTTCGCCATTCCCGACCACCCCTGGGTGGACGAAGCCCTGGGCGCGGCGGTGCGCATCGCCATGACCGTGGCGGCGGCCGGGCAGGGCGGCAGTGGCCGCCTGCTCAGCGTGACCAGCGAGATTGGCAACGACGGCGGCAACGACGGCGGCAACGGCGGCGAAGGCCTCGACGTGCAGCTTGCCGAGAAGACCGGCGTCATCCACGCCGACCTCAGCATCGGCGCCGATGTGGCCGGGGCCGGGGCGCTCAAGGCCAATGCCGGCGTCAGCTCGCCCGGCTTCAAGCTGCACGGCGCCGGCTTCATCGTCACGCCGGAGCAGGCCGAAGCCCTACGTAGCGCCGGCGCCTCGCCGGCGTCTTTTAACCCCGCCGGCGAGACGCCGGCGCTACAAAACCCCCTGATCCGCCCCTACCGCAACGGCCGCGACCTCACCGACAAGCCGCGTGGCGTCCTGGTTATCGACGCTTTCGGCCTCACGGAAACGGAGTTGCGGCAACGCCATCCCGCGATCTGGCAATGGCTGTACGAGCGGGTGAAGCCGGAGCGGGACCACAACGCTCGCGCCACTTATCGTGAAAACTGGTGGCTGTTCGGCGAGCCGCGCCGCGATCTGCGCGCCATGCTCGCCGGCCTGCCGCGCTACATCGCCACCGTGGAAACCGCCAAGCACCGCACCTTCCAGTTCCTCGATGCAGCCATCGCGCCGGACAACAAGTTGATCTGCATCGCCTCGGATGACGCCTACACCCTCGGCGTGCTGTCTTCCCGCGTCCATGTCGTCTGGGCGCTGGCGGCGGGTGGCACCCTGGAAGACCGGCCCCGCTACAACAAAACCCGCTGCTTCGACCCCTTCCCCTTCCCCGACGCCACCTCCGAGCAACAAGCCCGCATCCGCGCCCTGGCCGAGGAACTCGACACCCACCGCAAGCGCCGGCAGGCCGAACACCCGGAACTGACGCTGACCGGGATGTACAACGTCCTGCAAGCCCTGCGCGCCGGCCGCCCGCTGACCGCCAAGGAAAAAGCCATTCACGAACAGGGCCTGGTGGCGCTGCTGAAACAACTCCACGACGACCTCGACGCCGCCGTGCTGGACGCCTACGGCTGGCAGGATTCGCCCGACGCCGAAACCCTTCTGGAACGCCTCGCCGCCCTCAACAACCAACGCGCCCACGAGGAAGCCGGCGGCCACATCCGCTGGCTACGCCCAGCGTTCCAGAATCCGGATGCACAACCCGTAGGAGCGGGCTTGCCCGCGATAGGCCTTCCCGCGATGGATACGCCACAAATCGCGGGCAAGCCCGCTCCTACGACAGCCACCGCCAGACCCCCCTGGCCCGCCACCCTCCCGGAACAAGTCGCCGCCGTCGCCGCCGTCGCCGCCGTTCTGCAATCTGCCGCTACTCCGCTCAACGAAGCCGAAATCGCCACCCGCTTCAGCGGCAAGGGCGCCTGGAAAAAACGCCTGCTCCCCCTGCTGGAAACCCTGGTGGCGCTGGGAAGGGCGCGGCGGGTGGGGGAAGGGTATTTGCCTGAGTAATCTCGCCGATGGCCTCGCTCCCACGCTGGAGCGTGGGTGCCAGCGGCAGAACACGCATATAGTTCGCTTGTGGCAAGGAAGTTGTGGTTCTGCACAAACCCTCCAATCCGAGCCACTGACGCGGCCGTGCGGGGCCGCGTTTCCATGTGTAACACCGGCCTCGTCCCTGCGTAGGATGTGGTGAGCGATAGCGAACCACATCTGCGGCACTATGCCGCACAGCCCGCGTAGGATGGGTTGAGCGACAGCGAAACCCATCAATCCCCCCGCACCGTCGCATGATGGGTTTCGCTATCGCTCAACCCATCCTACCCATCTGGATGGGCGCGAAGTTGCCTATGCTTTCGTGGACGTTGAGCATCTGATCGAAGACTTCATCGCCGAGGTGGGGAAAAGGAGAAAGCCATGAGACATCTGACCATTACCCTGCAACCAGATTGGAAGTCCGCGCTACGCCAGGCCGGCATGGCTGCGGCCAAGGGCGTGGCCGAAGGGCGTTATCAGGGTGAATTTCTGAATTTCGAATCACCCGCGCGGTTTTTTGGCCGTCTGACCGAGCGTCGCTGGGACGTGGTGCGCGAAATGCAGGGCGCGGGGTCGATGAGTGTCCGTGAACTGGCACGGCGGGTCGGGCGGGACATCAAGAGAGTGCATGAAGACGTACAAGTCTTGCTGGAACTGGGCGTGATCGAGAAGTCGGAAAGCGGCGGGATCGTGTGTCCCTACGCCGACATCTTTGTGGATATGCATCTGAAAGCGGCGGCCTGAAGCATTGAGGAGATGTCTACAAATGACCGTGCAAATCATTGAATCCAACGGCAAGCCGGCCTTCGCCGTGGTGCCCATGCCGGAGTGGGAGGCCTTGTTGGCCAAGCTGGAAAATCTCCAGGATATTGCCGATGCGAAAGCCGCGTTGAGCGAGGAAACCTTCCCGGTCGAGTTTGCCGATCGCTTGTTGAACGGCGAGGCGCCGCGCAAAGTCTGGCGCGAATATCGCGGGAAAACGCTACAGGCGCTGGCCGATGAATGCGGCGTGACCCGGCAAATGCTGTCCATGGCCGAACGCGGCAAGGCGAACCCCTCCGCCGACCTGCTCGGCCGCCTGGCCGCCGCGCTGGGCTGTGAGATGGACGATATTCACGCTTGATCCGCACATTCCCTTTCGTAGGGAGCGCCGTGCACACCGATTTATGTCCAACGGTGCGCACGGCGCACCCTACGGTGTTTCACCGGCTATCGCCTCTCTGGTCGGCACTTGGGCCAGGGTAAAATCCGCCCTCTTTTTCGCCGCCTCCTTCCCTCATGACCACTCCCCGTTTCGTCCATCTGCGCTTGCACAGTGAATACGCCGTGCAGGACAGCATCCTGCGTGTGGACGAGGCGGTGAAGGCGGCGAAGAGCGATGCCATGCCGGCTCTGGCGTTGACCGATCTGGCCAATACTTTCGGCCTGGTGAAGTTCTACCTGGTGGCGCGCAAGAAGGGGGTGAAGCCGATAGCCGGTTGCGATCTGTGGGTGGCGCCGCCGGGTGCTACGGACAAGCCGACCCGCCTGCTGCTGCTGGTGCAGGACGGCGTCGGCTGGCACAACCTGTGCGAACTGCTGTCGCGCGCTTATCGCCGGAACATGCATCGCGGTCGCGCGCTGGTCAATCCGGCCTGGTTCGATGAATGGTCGGATGGGCTGATCGCGCTATCCGGCGGCCATCTCGGCGATGTCGGGCAGGCGCTGGTGCACGGTTCGTTGGACAACGCGCGGGCGCTGGCGAGCGAGTGGGCGCGGCGCTTCCCGGATCGCTATTACCTTGAATTGCAACGCGACGGCCGCCCGGAGTGCGATCTGCACATCGCGCGTGCGGTGGCGCTGGCGGAAGACCTGGGGCTGCCGGTGGTGGCCACGCATCCGGTGCAATTCCTGCACCGCGACGACTACACCGCGCACGAGGCGCGGGTGTGCATCGCCGAGGGTTACACCCTGGGTGACAAGCGGCGGCCGAAGACCTTTACCGAAGACGATTACTTCAAGACTCAGGACGAGATGGCGGCGCTGTTCGCCGATCTGCCGGAGGCGCTGGAGAACTCGCTGGAGATCGCGCGGCGCTGCAACCTGACCCTGGAATTGGGCAAGAGCAAGTTGCCGGATTTCCCGACGCCGGACGGCCTGCCGCTCGACGATTACCTGCGCCAGTTCGCGCGCGAGGGGCTGGCCCGGCGCATGGCGGTATTGTTCCCGGATGAACAGGAACGCGCGGGGCGCCAGGCGGAATACGACGCGCGCCTGGAGCTGGAGCTGAACACCATCATCCAGATGGGTTTCCCCGGCTATTTCCTGATCGTTGCGGACTTCATCAACTGGGGTAAGCACAACGGCGTGCCGGTGGGGCCGGGGCGCGGTTCCGGCGCCGGTTCGCTGGTGGCGTTCTCGATGGGTATTACCGACCTCGACCCGCTGCGCTACGCCCTGCTGTTCGAGCGTTTCCTCAACCCGGAACGGGTTTCCATGCCCGACTTCGACGTGGACTTCTGCCAGGACAATCGTTGGCGGGTGATCGAGTACGTGCGCGAGAAATACGGCGCCGATGCCGTGTCGCAGATCGTCACCTTCGGCACCATGGCGGCGCGCGCGGTGGTGCGCGATGTCGGGCGGGCACTGGATCTGTCCTACAACCTGTGCGACATGCTGTCGAAGATGATTCCCTCGGCGCCGGGCAAGAACGTGACCCTGGCCGAAGCGCTGGAGCAGGTGCCGGAACTGAAGGCGAAATACGACAACGAGGAGGATGTGCGCGAGCTGTTCATCCTGGCGCAGAAGCTGGAAGGCTTGACCCGCAACGTCGGTATGCACGCGGGCGGCGTGTTGATCGCGCCGGGCAAGCTCACCGATTTCTGCCCGCTGTACAACGCGGAAGGCTCGGAGTCGGTGGTGTCGCAGTTCGACAAGGACGACGTGGAGAAGGTCGGCCTGGTGAAGTTCGACTTTTTGGGTCTGCGCAACCTGACCATCATCGACCTGGCGGTGAAGTACATCCGGAAACTCGACCCGTCCTGGGATGAGAACCTGGAAACCCTGCCGTTCACCGACCCGGCCGCTTACGACATCCTCAGACGCGCCAACACCACGGCGATCTTCCAGTTGGAATCGGACGGCATGAAGAAGCTGCTGGTGAAGCTGGAGCCGGACCGCTTCGAGGACATCATCGCCGTGCTGGCGCTGTACCGGCCGGGGCCGCTGGGCTCCGGCATGGTGGACGACTTCGTCCTGCGCAAGAAGGGCAAGCAGAAGATCGACTATTTCCACCCGGACCTGGAAGCCTGCCTGGAGCCGACCTACGGGGTCATCGTCTACCAGGAACAGGTGATGCAGATTTCCCAGATCATCGGCGGCTACACCCTGGGCGGCGCCGACCTGCTGCGCCGGGCGATGGGCAAGAAGAATTCCGAGGAAATGGCCAAGCACCGCGACATCATGCGTGAGGGGGCGAAGAAGAAGGGCTACGAGGAAAAACTCGCCATGCAGCTCTTCGACCTGATGGAGAAGTTCGCGGAATACGGCTTCAACAAGTCGCACACGGCGGCCTACGCGGTAGTCACCTATCAGACCGCCTGGCTGAAAGCGCACCACGCCGCCGCCTTCATGGCCGCCTCACTGTCGTCGGATCTGGACAACACCGATACGGTCAAAATCTTCCACGACGACGCGGTGAAGAACGGCCTCACCATCCTGCCGCCGGACGTCAATCAGTCTTCCTATCGGTTCGTGCCGGTGGACCGTAAATCCATCCGCTATGGCTTGGGCGCCGTGAAGGGCACCGGCGAGAACGCCATCGATAACATCACCGCCGCGCGGGAGAAGGGCGGGGCGTTCAATAACCTGTTCGACTTTTGCCGCCGGGTCGACCGCCGCGTCGTCAACCGCCGCGCCGTCGAAGCCTTGGTCCGTGCCGGCGCCTTCGACGCGCTGCACCGCAACCGCGCCGCCGCCCTGATGAGCGTCGGCCTGGCCCTGGAATGGGCGGAAAACCAGGAAGCCAATGCGGCGCAAGACAGCCTGTTCGGCGACGTGATCGCCGCGACCCCGCCGCCCCTGGTCGAGGTGGCGGAATGGCCGTTGAAGGAACGCCTGGCGCTGGAAAAAACCGCGCTCGGCTTCTACATCAGCGGCCACCCGTTCGACGCCGACGGCCCTTCGTTGAAGGGCATCGCGACGCGGCCGCTGAAGGAAGTCAAACCGCAGCCCGGCCAGCAACTCCTGGCCGGCATCGTCGCCAGCATGCGCATCCAGATGACCCGGCGCGGCAAGATGTGCTTCGTCACCCTGGACGACAAGACCGCGCAGGTGGAAGTGGCGGTGTTCAACGAAACCTGGGAAGCCAGCCGCAACTTCATCAAGGAAGACGAACTCCTGATCGTCACCGGCAAAGCCAGCGACGATCAATATTCCGGTGGCATGCGCGTCACCGCCGACGAGTTGATGAGCCTCGACGCCGCCCGCACCCGCTTCGCCACCGGCCTGAAGCTGGCGCTGAAACCCGGCGCTGAATTGGCAGCACGCGCTTTGGTCGACGTGTTCGCCGCCCACCGGGAAACCAAACAAGTCGGCTGCCCGGTGACCCTGAACTACGGCAACGCCCAGGCCACCTGTGACCTCGTTCTCGGCGCCGCCTGGACGCTGCGACTGTCGAACGACCTGTTCAGCGCCCTGGACAGCTTCGGCCAGACGGAAGTGAAGTATGCAGTGGTGCTGAAAAGCGGCGGCCGCGAGCGGGAACGGGGCGGTGGCTATCGCGGCCAGGACGAGTAAGCCCGTAGCCCGTAGGTCGGAAAAGCCGGCGTCTTCATGCCGGCGCCTTCCGACAAACCCCGGCGGAAGGCGCGATGAGGCCGCTTTTCCGCCCTACGGCGCTGGCAACGCATCCTGTCGGGGTCATCATTTCCGATCAGCGCATGCCGGAAATGAACGGCATCGAACTGCTGCGCAAGGTCAGGAAACTTCACCCCGACACGGTGCGCATCATGCTGACCGCCCAT
>JAUYFG010000171.1 GCA_030690985.1 Pseudomonadota bacterium | reverse complement strand
GGATCGGGGAAGGGGGCGCTCGCCATCCCCTTCTTATACCGTTCAGCATGGCGCTTGTCCAGCAACCTCGCTTAACCCGTTGTGTCACTTATGGATTTGGGATGGGGCAAATTAGCCCTGGGGAGCGCTTCCCGGCGCTACAACAGGCTGTGCAAACCACGTAGAATCGCCGCGCGCGCCGCGCGGCACCGACTCGTAATACCCCCTCTTGATAAGCGCTTGAATGCGAATCCTTCTAAGCAATGACGATGGCTATTTCGCCCCTGGGCTGGCCGTCCTCGCCGCCACCCTGACCCATCATGGCCATGAAATCACGGTGGTCGCCCCCGAACGTGATCGCAGCGGCGCCAGCAATTCCCTTACGCTGGATCGGCCGCTCATGGTGCGCCAGACGCCGGGTGGCTTTCATTACGTGAATGGCACCCCTACCGATTGCGTGCATTTGGCGGTGACCGGCCTGTTGCCGCAACTTCCCGACATGGTGATTTCCGGCATCAATCACGGCGCCAACATGGGCGACGACACGGTCTATTCCGGCACCGTGGCGGCGGCCACCGAAGGGTTCCTGCTGGGCATCCCCTCCGTGGCGGTTTCGTTGGCCAATGTCCAACAGGAAAACTTCCAGACGGCGGCGGACACCATCGCCGGACTGGTGGCTCGTTTTGCCGAGAAGCCTTTTCCCGAACATGTGCTGCTCAACGTCAACGTTCCCGACGTGCCGGTCGACCAGATCACCGGTTACGAAGTGACCCGCCTGGGGCGTCGCCACAAGGCGCAGGACACCGTGAAAACCATCAACCCGCGCAACCAGACCATGTATTGGGTGGGCGCGGCCGGCGCGGCGCAGGATGCCGGGCCGGGCACGGATTTCCATGCCTTGGCGCATGGCCGCATCTCCCTGACGCCGCTGCAACTGGATCTGACCCGTTATACCCAGATGGGCCTGGTAGAAGATTGGCTGTCGCAATGAACGTCGGCATCGGCATGACCTCGCAGCGCACCCGGATGCGCATGTTGGAGCGGCTCAAGGAGCAGGGCATCAAGGATGCCATGGTGCTGGCTGCCATGAACGCCTTGCCGCGCCACCCCTTCGTCGAGGAAGCGCTGCATTCGCGCGCTTACGAAGACACGCCCCTGCCCATCGGCCAGGGCCAGACCATTTCCAGTCCCTACACCGTTGCGCGTTCCTGCGAACTGGCCTGCCAGGGCCGCATCCTGGAGCGGGTTCTGGAAATCGGCGGCGGTTGCGGCTATCAGGCGGCGGTGCTGTCGAAGCTTGCGAAGGAGGTGGTCAGCATCGAGCGTATCGCCAAGCTGGTCGGCCGCGCGCGCCTGACCTTGCGTGGTCTGCGCATCAACAACGTGCTGATGAAAAACGCCGACGGCAGCCACGGATTCAAGGAAGCCGCGCCGTTCGACGCCATTATCGTCGCCGCAGCCATGCCCTATATCCCGGAAGAACTGAAGTGCCAGCTCAAGCCTGGTGGCCGTCTGGTGGCTCCGGTAGGGGCCGGGGAATCGCAGCATCTGGTGGTGGTGGATGCAAATCCGGAGGGAGGCTACAGCGAACGCATTCTGGAGGCGGTCAGGTTTGTGCCCTTGCTGGAGGGCGTGAGCTGACCCGGCTGCTCGCTTTTTTAGGTGTTTGCCTATTGCCGGCGGCGCTCGCCGGGTGCGCCAGTACGCACAGCCCCGCGCCGATTCGCGAGCGCGCGCAAACCGCGTCGGATAAAGCTGCGGCCAGCAAGCCACCACCACCGGTCGCGGCTGGCCACTATCGAGTATTGCCGGGCGACACGCTTTTCAAGATCGCTTTCGAGTTCGGCCAGGACACCGCTGATCTGGCCATCTGGAACAATCTCGCCGATCCCGGTCGCATCCGAAGTGGCGAAATACTGCGTGTAATCCCACCCCGGCCGCAGGTTGCCACCCGCGCACTGCCCGCTACGCCGACGGTGGAAACACGGGTCTTGGCCAAGCCGACTCCCTCCCCGGTTGCGGGCCCGCCCGCGCCGACTGTGCCCATGCCCGCCGGGGTGACGGAGGATGCGTCGCCCGACATCTGGTCCTGGCCGATACGCGGGCCGCTACTGGCGCGCTTCGGCGATGGCTTGAGCAAGGGCATCGACATCGCCGGGCCGCGCGGCCTGCCGGTGCAGGCGGCGGCTTCCGGCCGCGTCGTCTACGCCGGCTCCGGCTTGCGGGGCTACGGAAAACTCATCATTATCCGCCACGGAAAAACCCTGCTTTCCGCCTATGCGCACAATGCGCGCATACTGGTTTCGGAAGGCCAGAGCGTTGCACGTGGTCAAGCGGTGGGCGAAATTGGTGACAGCGACACCGACCGGGTCAAGTTGCATTTCGAGATTCGCGAGCGGGGTAAGCCCGTGAATCCGTTGATTTATCTTCCTAATGCCGGTTAGCAGCCTGTCGGGTGCACCGGCCAGCACAAACCGACAGGCAGCAGGAGCAGCGATGCAGAATGAACGCGATCTCGACGCGGAACCGGAAATGCAGGAAACCCTGGACGAAAGCATCGTCCCACCGCCTCCGACCGAGGCTCATTACGAATACACCGATCTCCCCGACGTCACCCAGCTTTATCTCAACGAAATCGGCCGCGAAGGTCTGCTGACGCCGGAGCAGGAACGCGCCTTGTCGACCCGCGCGCGCGAAGGTGATTTCGCGGCGCGGCAGAAGATGATCGAGCACAACCTGCGGCTGGTTGTGAATATCGCCAAGCACTATCTCAAACGCGGACTTTCCCTGCTCGACCTGATCGAGGAAGGCAATCTGGGGCTGATGCATGCGCTGGAGAAGTTCGAGCCGGAACGCGGCTTCCGCTTCTCCACCTATGCCACCTGGTGGATCCGCCAGAACATCGAGCGGGCGATCATGAACCAGTCGCGCACCATCCGTTTGCCGGTGCATGTCATCAAGGAACTCAACATCTACCTGCGCGCAAAGCGGCATCTGGAAATGCACGGCACGCCGGACGCCGGCCCGGAAGAAATTGCCGGTCTGACCGGCAAGCCGGTGGAGGAGGTACGTCGGGTGCTCGCGCTGAACGACCGGGTCGCCTCGCTGGATGCGCCGCTGGACATCGACCCCACGCTGTCGATAGGCGAATCGATTGCCGACGAGCATTCGGAAAAGCCGGAAGACATGCTGCAAATTGCCGAAATCGAGCACTACGTGCGTGAATGGATGGCCGAACTCAGCGAAAAACAGCGTTGGGTGATCGAGTGCCGCTTCGGCCTCAATAACCAGGATGTCAGCACCCTGGAACAACTGGCCACACAACTCGGTGTCACCCGCGAGCGGGTCCGCCAGATCCAGGTCGAGGCACTGCAAGCTTTGCGCCGTATCCTGCGGCGGCGTGGAGTTTCCAAGGAAGGGTTGCTGTAGCCCCGGCATCCTTCCCGCGAATGCGGGGTTGACTACTTACGGGCAGGCGGGACGCCTGCGCTACACCGTTATCGCGACAAACCGGCAGATGTAGCGCAGGCGTCCCGCCTGCGTCTCTCATCTCATTCCCGCTCGCCTGGAAATGATCCCCCCCAAATAGGCCACACCCATGAGGGCGAGCTTCCCGGCACAATGCGCACATGACCGAAAAAAACCAGACCATCGAAGGCGAATTGATCGAGCCGGACGAAGAGGGGACCGAATTGGCCTCTTCCACCCGCTCCACCGCCAATCTCCCGGCGCAGACCTTGCCGGCGACCCTCTACATCCTGCCGCTTACGGAAAAACCGTTCTATCCGGCGCAGACCCTGCCCCTGATCATGAACGAGGGGCCGTGGATGGAGACGGTGAAGAAAATCGGCGAGGTGGGGCATCATCTGGTCGGCCTGGTGCTGGTGCATGGCGATGTCTCCGACGATGCCCGCCCGGACGATTTCTATGGCACCGGCACCCTGGTGCGCATGCATCACCCGATGCGCTCGGACGGCAAGATTCAGTTCATCGCCGAGGGCATCACCCGCTTCCGCGTCGCCGAGTGGTTGTCCGGCAAGGCGCCGTATTACGCCCGCGTGGACTACCCGCCGGAGGCGCGCCAAGGCGCCAACGGCGAGGAGATCAAGGCCTACGCGCTGGCGATCATCAATGCCATCAAGGAGTTGTTGCCGCTCAATCCCTTGTATTCGGAAGAGCTGAAGTTCTTCCTCAACCGTTTTTCCCCCAACGAGCCCTCGCTTCTGGCCGACCTCGCCGCCAGCCTGACCACCGCGCCCAAGGAGAAACTCCAGGAGGTGATGGAAGCGCTGAACTTGCGCAAGCGCATGCAGAAGGTGCTGCTCCTGGTCAAGAAAGAGCTGGAAGTCGCCAAGCTGCAAAGCAAGATCCAGGAGAAGGTCGAGGAGAAGATGACCGCGCAGCAGCGCGAGTTCTTCCTGCGCGAGCAGCTCAAGGCCATCCAGAAAGAACTCGGTATCGCCAAGGACGACCGCACCGCCGACCTCGACCTCTACCACGGCCGCATCAAGAAACTGAAGCTGCCGCAACATGCCGCCAAGAAGATCGGCGAGGAAATGGACAAGCTCTCCGGCCTGGAACACGGCTCGCCGGAATACACCGTCACCCGCAACTACCTGGACTGGCTCACCAATCTGCCCTGGGGCAAGTTCACCAAGGACAAGCTTGAACTGGTGCGCGCGCGCAAGATTCTCGACCAGGACCATGACGGCCTCGACGAGGTCAAGGAACGCATCATCGAATTCCTCGCCGTGGGCGCGCTGAAGGGCGAGGTGGCCGGCTCCATCCTGCTGCTGGTCGGCCCGCCGGGGGTCGGCAAGACCTCCATCGGCCGTTCCGTGGCGCGCGCCCTGGGGCGCAAGTTCTACCGCTTTTCGGTAGGCGGCATGAAGGACGAGGCCGAGATCAAGGGCCACCGCCGCACCTACATCGGCGCCATGCCCGGCAAGTTCATCCAGGCAATCAAGGAAGTGGAATCGCAAAACCCCATCATCATGCTCGACGAGGTGGACAAGATCGGCGCCTCCTACCAGGGCGACCCGGCTTCCGCGCTGCTGGAAGTGCTCGACCCCGAACAGAACGTGGAATTCCTCGATCACTACCTGGACGTGCGCTTCGACTTGTCGAAAGTGCTGTTCATCTGCACCGCCAACCAGATGGACACCATCCCGGCGCCGCTGCTCGACCGCATGGAAGTGATCCGCCTGTCCGGCTATCTGCTGGAAGAAAAACTGGCCATCGCCAAGCATCACCTGTGGCCAAAACAGATCAAGAAGACCGGCTTGAAGCGCGGCCAGGTGACGCTGACCGAGGCCGCCATCCGCCGCATCATCGAGGGTTACGCGCGGGAAGCCGGGGTGCGGCAACTGGAAATGAACCTGGGCAAGGTGGCGCGCAAAGGCGTGGTGAAGATCGTGCGCGGCGAGGCGGAAAAACTGCATGTCACCGTCGCCAACCTGGAAACCTTCCTCACCGACCCACCCTATCTGCAGGAAAAACCGATGACCGGCATCGGCGTGGTCACCGGCCTGGCCTGGACCGCCCTGGGCGGCGTCACGCTGACCATCGAAGCCACCAAAGTGCATACGCTGAACCGGGGTTTCAAGCTCACCGGCAAGCTCGGCGAGGTAATGAAGGAATCCGCCGAGATCGCCTACAGCTACATCTCCAGCCATCTCAAGGGCTATCAGGCCGATCCCAAGTTCTTCGACGAAGCCTTCGTCCATCTGCATGTCCCGGAAGGCGCCACCCCCAAGGACGGCCCCAGCGCCGGCATCACCATGGCCACCGCGTTGCTGTCTTTGGCGAAGAACGAAAAGATCACCCGCCCGCTCGCCATGACCGGCGAACTCACCCTGACCGGCCAGGTGCTGCCCGTCGGCGGCATCCGCGAAAAAGTCATCGCCGCCAAGCGGGTAGGGCTCACCGAACTCCTGCTGCCATACGCCAACCAGCCCGACTACCAACGTCTGCCCGACTACGTCAAAGCCGGCCTCGACGTGCATTTCGTCAAGCATTACAAGGATGTGGCGAAGCGGGTATTCGGCGCAGGGTAGCGTCGATAAGCCCGCCTTTCTGCCGGGCTCGAAAGAGGGACACCTCTCAAGACCTGCATCGACAGGCTCAGAATGAACGGAACGGGTTGATTTGCCGGGCTTATCCGGTCATCACAGACAACCACTAGAAGTAGTGGCTCGTGATTTTGCGGCATAGGCAGGTGCGGTGTTGTCGCCGGCGATGCAGGGCAGGGCCGTAGGATGTGGTGAGCGCAGCGAACCGCATCCTACGCGGGCTGCAATTGGGCCAGGCCACGTGCGTTTTCCGGTGCCTCCAGCCAGGGTGAGGAGAGATTGGCCGGGGGCAGGCCGGTGAGCAGGCGGTAGCGATATTCGGCACCGCCCAACTGGCCGCGCAACTGGCTTTGCTGAGTGCGGATGCGGATCAGGTCGGACTGGATCTGGTCGAGGTCGGCGGGCGAGACACGGCCGGCATCCACGCGTTTTTTGACCGATACGTGCAGGGCTTCGTATTCCTTGATCAGGACTTCCGCAAGATCGAGACGTTGCCGCAGGCGGACCAGTTCGGCATAGGCCTCGGTCACTTCCAGGGCGATGCGTTCATGCGCATCGTCGAGGTCGGCGACTGCGGCTTCGCGGTTGAGGCCGACGGAACGCAGGCGATGGGTGTCGGCGCGTCCGTTGAACAGGTTCCAGCGCAGCACGGCGTTGCCGCGTTGCGTGTTGCGGTCGATGGAAACGCCGCTTTGCGAGTCGCGGGCGTCGGATTGCCGGTAGTTCAGGCCGAAGGTGGGAAAGAAGTCCGAGCGGGTCTGGCGTATCTGCGCATCCGTGGCGTCCAGCAGGGCTTGCGAAGAGCGGATGTCCGGGTGGCGTTGCAAGACCTGCTCGACCACGGCGGGCAGGGGCGCGGCGAGTGCCTGGGCGCAGGTGAGGAGGGCGAGAAGAAGTGGTACGGCTAGCAGCCTGTCGGACTTTGGAATCGTCGGCTGCAAATCGACCGCAGCGGTCCATTTTTCGCCGGCTTCTTGCCCCATAGTTCGACTATGCGGCTGCGAATCCGGCAAAAACTGGCCTCGCTGGGGCCGTTTTTCGCTATCGACGACCAAAGTCCGACAGGCTGCTAGTGAAGAAAACGGCCCGCCGCAGACACTCCACCGATACCGCTCCTGTAGCGCCGGCTTCCAGCCGGCTGTTCTAAAGACGCCGGCAAGGATGCCGGCGCTACAGGGCGCCCGCAAGCTGGCTGCCACAGCGTGGAGGGTTTCCTGCACAGGCATCACCGCTCCCGCAACGACTTGGGACACCAACGGCAAATACTTCTTCGACGTGGATGCCGGCAGCTACCAGGTACAGGTAGTCAAGCCCAGTGGTTACTTCAACACCAGGCAGAATCAGGGCGGCAATGACGGCATCGACTCCGACATCAATTCCTCGGGTATCACTGGCCTCTATACGGTGACCACCGGGCAGCAGAATCTGACCATCGACGCGGGTGTCTATCGCAAGGCCAGCGTTGGCGACAAGGTGTGGGACGACATGAACCACAACAATCTTCAGGATGCGAATGAGCCCGGTATCTCCGGCGTCAAGATCACCCTGAAGTCCGCTTCCGGTACCACGGTCGCCAGCACGACGACGAACAGCAGCGGCAATTACACCTTCGCCAACCTGAATCCGGGCGACTACTACCTGGTGTTCGATAAGACCAACGTCATGCACTACAACTATGGCGCCTGGTACAACATGAGCACCTGGAAGTGGGCGGTGAAGGATGTGGGCAGCAACGATGCCATCGATTCGGATGTGAAGGGCGACGCCACGGCCACCACCAATGTCACCCAGACCAGCGTGTTCAACCTGGAATCCGGCGAGAACGACATGAGCTGGGATGCGGGTATCACGCCCATCGCCATCGACCTCAACGGCGACGGCATCCAGACCATTTCGCGTGCCAACGCCACCGGCGCCTTTGATCTGCTGGGCACCGGCAAGGCCATCCAGTCCGGTTGGCTGTCTGGTGAGGATGGCTTCCTGGCGGTAGATCGCAACGGCAACGGCCGCATCGACGACATCAGCGAACTGTTCGGCGGCAACAACAAGGGTGATGGCTATGCCAAGCTCGCCGCCTTCGACAGCTATGGCGATGGCGTGGTGGATGCCAATGACGCGGCGTTTGCCGATCTGCGTGTCTGGAAGGATGCCAACGGCAACCACCAGACCGACGCCGGCGAACTGCTGACCATGGACGAGGCCGGGGTCGCCAGCCTCAGTCTGGCCTATCAAGCCCTGCCGCTGATGGATGGCAACGGCAACCTGCACCTGGAACGCGGCAGCGCCACGATGGCGGATGGCAGCACGGTGGACATGACCGATGTGTATTTCGGCATCTCCGCCGCCGATGTCACCGATGCCGGCATCGAGCTGCCTTCATTGGCCGATCTGATGTCCGACAGCAGCAGCCTGGATGTATTCCTGGGTGCGGCCGAACCGACCACCCTGGTCGACTACACGGCCGCCGCAGCCAACGATGCCTTTGTCGGCAGCGCCCTGGAAGCGATGAAGCAACTTGCCGATCTGGTCGATCAAATGGCTTATGCCTGATAGAGGAGGGGGAGGGGAGTGATCCCCGACTTCGTTGCTGTATTTGCAAAAAGGGGCCTACACGGCCCCTTTTTGCGTGGGACGTGGGACACATGGAGCGAGTTGGCTGAAGCGTGCTTATCCGGTTAGCGCCCAGGATTCGTAGCCCGGATGCAGCGGATTCGTAAGCACTAACGGGCATGGCGGCCCCGCCGCCCCGAATGATGAAACCGGACGCCCCTGTAGCGCAGGCGTCCTCGCCTGCTCTTGGCGCTGAATGCAGGCGGGACGCCTGCGCTACAGAGGCGTGGTTGTTTCACGCTAAAGCGCAACGACTCCGCTGCCCCCGCAAGGGGGACGCCGGATTCGTAAGCGCTAACGCGCAACGACTCCGCTGCCCCCGCAAGGGGTGTCAGACGACAAGTAAAACCAACCCCCTGGCGACACGAAGAATTGA
>JAUYFG010000143.1 GCA_030690985.1 Pseudomonadota bacterium | reverse complement strand
CTGTCGCCGGGCATGGCGGTGACGGTGGAAATCAAGACAGGGAAACGAAGGGTGATCGAGTATTTCCTCTCGCCGCTGATTCAATATGGGGAGGAGAGTTTGCGGGAGCGGTGAGGGGTGTCGAAGGTGTCGAGAAATTGACGGTATGAATGTGCCAGGATAGGATTCGGCAAAAATACGAGAAGTGAAATTGGGCGGAAGGCGTATCCCGGCTAGGGTCGCCGCAAATCAAGAAAATTTCCAACGGGCTGCGTAAGCGGCGCAACAACCCAGGGGGCAATCAATGCCAACACAGCAACACACTCAACCCACGTCGAAATGGCGTGCCTTCGTGCATTGGCTCAAGGCCACGGAAGGCTGGCAAATCATGATTGTTCGGGCGTTTCCGGTGGGGGAGAAATATGCCTGGAAGCGGTTTGTGAATCTGGTGTCTTTAACGTTCTGGCCTGTCCTCATTTTCCTGGGCGTCGATTTCTGGGTATCAGATGTGGCCCAACCCGTCCTGGACCTGTCGCAAATGACCCAACGCTCTGGTGTACTGATCGAAGTCCATCATCGCGGACGCAGCCTGGGCAACAGCGGCTTCACGATCCGCCAAGCCGATGGCAAGGCGGTGTTGTATACGGACACGCTCTCCTTCACCTACGACAAGCTGCGTTCCCAGATCGGCAAACCCATCACGGTCTGGAGCCAGCCCGGCTTCACCCTGTCCTGGGGCGGCGCCTACGAAAGCCCCATGCAAATCCAGGCGGGCACTTGGCTCATCGAGGACTACGCCCAGATACGCCCAAATCGGGAAGCCTATGCACGATATAGCCACAAGGTAAATCTCACCCTTCTCGGACTCGGCCTGTTCCTGCCGTTCCGAGTCTGGTGGAAACACCGCAAGCCCACGTCAACCCAGCCATAAACCCATACTTCAGGAGGTCTCATCATGCCCATCAACCCGAATTTCGCCGGACTCGTCACGGACTTCATCGGCCTGCAAAAAGCACCGGCCGACATCGGCAACGTCATCAAGAGCAAGATCGAAAGCAGCGACAAGAACACGGCCTATGACCAGGAAGCGCTTGCACTTGCCGTGGCCGGCACGGCGCAGACCGCCGCGAGCGCCACTCAGAACGCCCTGTATTCCTCGGCCATAGTGGCGGGCAAAGCCATCGCCGGGGCGGGGATCGGCGTTTCCGCCTTGGCCTTTGGCAAGGATGTAATTCAGGCACGCGGAGATATCGACAAATACCACTACATCACCGACTCCACCCTGCTCTCGATGATGGGCAATGCGGCCGGCGCAGTGGCTGGGTACGCCGCGTTGGCAGGTATGGCGCCCCTCATCCCCCTCGCCCTGGTCTCCACCGGCGTCCTGCTCGGCTACTACGGCCTGATCCAGGCCAAGGGCGACACCGAGATGTCCCGTGCCGCCATGGATCTGCTCAACCAGACCAAGCAACTGGCCGATGCAACTGGCGGCGGCATCCTGGAGTTGGCGAACAAACTCGGCAATGGCAACACAACCCTGGGCATCGAGCGCGCCCTGTCCGCCGACTTCCTCCGCCTCTCCCTCGGCCTCGGCAATGCCATCAACGGTATCGAAGACGCCCTTATTCCCACCCTCCAACAAACCTACACCACCGCCGCCCAAGCCCAAGTCGTCCGCTACGACCCCCTCGTTCTCGACCTCGACGGCGACGGCCTGGAAACCCTCGGCAGCGCCGCCGGTGCCCACTTCGACCATGACGCCAACGGCTTCGCCGAACTCACCGGCTGGGCCGGCAAGGATGACGGCCTCCTGGTCTGGGATCGCGACGGCAACGGCCAGATCGACTCCGGCCGCGAACTCTTCGGCGATCAGACCCGGCTCAAGAGCGGTGCGCTCGCCGCCAACGGCTTCGCCGCCCTGGCCGAATGGGACGGCAACGCGGACGGCCGCATTGATGCGAATGACACCCTCTGGGCCAACCTGAGAATCTGGCAGGACGCCAACAGCGACGGCATGACCGACAGCGGCGAACTGCACGCCCTGAGCGACTTCGCCATCCAATCCCTCAACCTCGCCAACACCACCGGCAACGTCAATGACGGCCAGGGCAACACCCGCACCCAACTGGGCGGCTTCGGCAAGACCGATGGCGGCAGCGGCCTGATGGGCAACTACGTCTTCAGCCGCGACACCGCCCGCACCACCGCCACCACCCGGCTGGCCCTCTCCGCAGACCTCGCCGCTCTGCCCACCCTGTCCGGTTTCGGCAATGTCCACGACCTCGACCAGGCGATGGCGCGGGATGGCAGCGGCGCCTTGAAGCAACTTCTCATCGACTTCACCCAGGCCGGCGATGCCCCCACCCGCGCCGCCTTGTTCGAGCGCCTCCTGTTCAAATGGACCGGCAGCGACGGCCTCGCCTCCGGCAGTCGCGGCGGCAACATCGACGCCCGCAAACTGGCCGTGCTGGAACAATTTCTGGGCCAGTCCTTCCAGGGCCAGAACGGCACCAACCCCAACGCCCCCGCCGCCACCCAACTCAACCAGGCCTACGCCACCCTGACCAACACCCTCCACGCCCGGCTCATGGCCCAGACCCATTACAAGGCGCTGTATGACGGCATCGGCCTGGGTTGGGACGACCAGACCGAAAGCCTGGGCCTGGATGTCTCAGGGGTGGTCGCCGACCTGCGAGCCGGTTACACCAGCGATAGCCCGAGTGGTGCCGCCCGATTGGTGGAGTTCGCGGCCAACCTGAAGACGATGGGCGACTTCGGTACGCAGGTTCTGGAAAAACTGCGCAGCACCGGCAACCTCGCCGGCACCGGCTTCGACTTCCTCCTCGCCTATGCCGGGCAAGCCCTGGTGCAGGGGGACGCCAACGCCAATACCCTGAGCGGCGCCGATGGCCGCGATGACGTGCTGCTCGGCATGGCGGGGAACGACGTGCTGAACGGCTACGGCGGCAACGACGTACTCGATGGCGGCGCGGGGAATGACGCCCTGTCCGGCGGCATTGGTTCCGACACATACCTGTTCGCCAAGGGCTCGGGGCAGGACATCCTCAACGAGAACGGCACCACGGCCGACATCGACACGCTCAAGTTCGGCGCCGGCATCACCGGCGCGGACGTGACGGTGAGGCGAGTCGGCACCGACTTGGTGTTCACGCTGACCGGTGGCACGGACAAGCTGACGGTGCAGAACTGGTATGGCAACGCGAACAATCAATTGGAAAAAGTCACCTTCCAGGACGGGACGATGTGGACGGCCACTGAGGCCGCAAACATGGGGGTCACCGTTGTTGGCACAGCCGCCAATGACGTATTGAATGGTGCGGATGCGTATGGTGATGTGTTGCAGGGCCTGGCCGGCAACGACACCCTCAATGGCTATGGCGGCAGCGATACCCTGAACGGCGGCGACGGTGACGACGTACTGGATGGCGGTTATGGTGCCGACACCCTCATCGGCGGCGCCGG
>JAUYFG010000141.1 GCA_030690985.1 Pseudomonadota bacterium | reverse complement strand
TCGTGCTGGGCGTGTTCCTCCCGCTCATCACCACCAACTGCATCGTCCTGGCGCGGGTCGAAGCGTTCGCCTCGAAACGCTCCACCGGCCACTCCGTGCTCGACGCCACCGCGATGGGCCTCGGCCTCACCGGCGTGCTGGTGACCCTGGGCGGCCTGCGCGAAATCGTCGGCAAAGGCACCCTGTTTTCCGGCATCGACCTCGCCCTGGGCCCCATGGCAAAAGACTGGGTGATTCCAGTCATTCCCGACTACCACGGCCTCCTCATCGCCATCCTCCCCCCCGGCGCCTTCATCGGCCTGGGCCTCCTCATCGCCCTGCGCAACTGGTTGCAGGAACGCAGCGCCTGAGTTTGGCTGGGCATTGCGTTCAGCCCAACCTGCGCCACGGGCAGGAGCGCCCGCTCAGGTGAATGCTTCGTTTCTTCGTGCCCCACACCACTGACATTCAGTCCATCGTCCCGCACGAACGCGGGAACCCAGTCCGCAGGGCTGATTGCCTTGAAATCAAACGCACTCGATGCCGCTCCCTGAACCGCCGAGGTAGTCCAATCTGAACCGCCGAGGTAGCGGGCGCTGTGCGCACGACCTACACCGGCGTGATGAGCTTCAAATACAAGACCCCGGACATGCCCAGCGACGCCCTGTTTACCGAACAGTGGTATCTCAACGACATCAACGTCCTGCCGGTCTGGCGCGACGCCTACGGCCAGGGCTACACCGGCAAGAACATCAAGATTGCCCAGTTCGAACCGGGCATGCCGTTCACCACCGAAGAGGCGGTGTTCGACTACCGTCACGCCGACCTGCAAGCCAATGCCGACCGCAACTGGCTGGCCGACCCCAATGCCGCGATCACGCAGGATTTCAGTCAACACGCCACCCTGGTGGCCGGCGTCATGGTCGCGGCCCGCAACGGCGAAGGCGCGGTGGGGGTGGCGTATGACGCCAAACTCTCCGGCCATTTCATCCAGGGCACCGGCCTGGAAGTGGCGGCCCTCACCCAGGAGATCACCCAGGCCCTGGCGCAGTTCAAGCATTACGACGTGGTCAACAACAGCTGGGGCAGCACCGCCAATTTCAATATCAACGTGGTGCCGGTGGGCACGCTGGAACAGGGCATCCAGAACGCCGTCGGCCAGGGCCGCAATGGACTGGGCACGATCATCGTCATGGCCGGTGGCAACGAGCGCCAGAACGGCGGCAATACCAACACCAACGCGCTCACCGCCAACCGGGCGGTGATCACCACCGGGGCGATCAACGCGCAGGGCGACATTTCCACGCTCAGCGTCACCCAGGCGCCGTTCAGCAACCCCGGCGCCAGCATTCTCGTCTCCGCCCCCGGCAGCAACGTCGCCAGCACCAGCCGCATCCTGCAAACCGACGACGGCACCATCTTCGGCAACGACACTGCCACCACCCAGGGCACCAGCTTCGCCACCCCCATCGTCTCCGGCGTGGTGGCGCTGATGCTGGAAGCCAACCCCAAACTGGGCTGGCGCGATGTGCAACAGATACTGGCGCTGACCGCAAGGAAGGTGAACGACAGCGCCACCGACACGGTCTGGAACGGCGCCAACCACTGGAACGGCGGCGGCATGCACACCAGCCACGATTACGGCTTTGGTGAAGTCGATGCGCGCGCGGCGGTGCGCCTGGCGGAAACCTGGACGGGCACGCACACCAGCGCCAACGAACGCCGGCTGGGCAATGGCGAAGGCAGCATGAATGGCCAGGGCAACCTCAACGTGGCGCTCAACGACGGCGCTGCGGTGACGCGCAGCATCAGCCTGGGCGCGGGGGTGCGCGTGGAACACGCCACGGTCAGCCTTGACCTCACGCATTCCAACTGGGGCGACCTGATCGTGGAACTGATCTCGCCCACCGGCACGGTGAGCCGGCTGATCGCCCATCCGGGCAGCAGTGCTGCGAACCCCGGCGGGGATGTGGGTACCGGGCGCCTGAACTTTGCCCTCGACACCACCCACGACTTTGGCGAAAACGCGCAAGGCACCGGGCAGTTGCGCATCACCGACCGCAGCGGGCGGGGCACCGGCACCTTGAACGGCTGGAAGGTGGAGGTCTACGGCAGCGACTGGAGCGAGACCCAGACCGGGCTGACGGTGGCGGGGCAGACGCCGGTGAATTCCGTCAACGCCGACAACGTGTATTTCTATACGGATGAATTCGCCGGCGCGCCGGGCAGCAACCGCCAGACCCTCACCGACAGCAACGGCGGCAAGGACATCATCAACGCCTCGGCGGTGAGCAGTGGTTCCACGATCAACCTCAACAACGGCAGCACCAGCACCATTGCGGGGCGTAGCTTGACGATTAACGGGGGGGTGGAATTTGCTTTCGGCGGGGATGGCAACGACACCCTCATCGGCAATGCGCAATCCAATCGCCTGCAAGGCGGACGCGGCAACGACAGCCTGAACGGCGGCGACGGCCTGGACTGGCTCGATGGCGGCGCGGGCAACGACACCCTGACGGGAGGCACGGGCAGCGACCTGTTCATCCTGCGCAAGCAGGCGGGCGGAGTGGAGTCGGTGACGGATTTCAGCCCCACCGTGGCCGGCGAGAAATTGATCCTCGTCGGCTTTGACAACATCACCGATTTTGCCCAGGTGACGGTGACGCAAGAGGGGGTGAACACCCGCCTGACGCTGGGTGGCGGACAAAGCGTGCTGTTGCTGAATCGGGCGCCATCTCAGATCAGCGAGCAGAACTTCACCTTTGTCAGCGATGACGCCATGCTGGAGCAATACGCCAGCTATGCGGCCAACCCGTCCACCTGGACGGGCACCGCCGCCGTGGAAAACACCTTGTTGCCCAATACCTATGGCGACCTGCGCGCGTTTGCGCTGGGCGGCAACGATGTGCTGGGCGGGCGGACGGTCAACGATTTGATCGACGGTGGCGACGGCAACGATACGCTGTGGGGCGACTACCCCGGTTATGCGCCGCAGCCCGGCGCGGATTGGCTGGAGGGGGGCGCCGGTACCGATGTGATGTACGGCGGTGGCGGCAACGACCTGATGCTGGGCGGCAGCGGTGGCGACATCCTGAACGGTGAAGATGGCAACGATGTCCTGCGCGGTGGCAGTGGGACTGACGTGTTGCAAGGCGGCAACGGCAACGATGTGTTGGTGGGGGATGCCGGCAATGACCACCTCGTCGGCGGCGCCGGCAACGACGTGTTGTTCATGGAAGGCGATCTGGGCACCGTCTACGGCACCAACTATGCGTACTACGGCACGCGGGTGGGGGGCGACGGCGCGGATACCTTTGTGGTGACAGCCACAGGCGGCGGTAATGGCGGCCTGATCGCGTCGGGAACGACGATTTCTGCCTACAACATGATCGCTGACTTCAACCCCACCCAGGCCGGCGAGGTGATCGACCTGACCGCACTGACCTGGATACGCGGTTTCTCCGACCTGTCGTTGCAGAACATGACGATCAACAAGGCGGCATTCACCCGCGTGAGTGCCACGGACGGCGCGAACCAGTTGATGCTGAACCTGCGTGGCGTGAGTGCGAGCCAGTTGAGCGCGGCGCATTTCAAGATTGCCCCCACCCCCGGCCTGGTTCTGGGCGGCACGGGCAACGACAGCCTCACGGGCGATGCGGGTGCGAACATCATGGACGGCAAAACGGGTGCAGACGCCATGACCGGGCGCACCGGCGACGACGCCTACATGGTGGATAACGCCGGCGATACGGTGATTGAACTGCCGGACGGCGGTTTCGACACGATCCGCTCAAGCGTCACTTTTGTCCTACGGGACAATGTGGAAAACCTCGCCCTCACCGGAACGGCCGCCATCAATGGCACGGGCAACACCCAGGCCAATCGCCTCACCGGCAATGCCGGCAACAACATTCTGGATGGCGGCGCCGGTAGCGATACCCTGCTGGGCGGCGCGGGCAACGATACCTACGTGGTGGACGTGCAAAGCGACGGTATCGTCGAGCTGGCCGGTGAAGGCACGGACACGGTGCAGGCATCGGTCTCGTACACGCTGGGTGACTATCTGGAAAACCTGACGCTTACCGGCACGGGCAACATCAACGCCACGGGCAACTCCCTGGCGAACATCCTCGTCGGCAACGCAGCGGACAACATTCTGGATGGCGCCCAAGGCGCGGACACGATGCAAGGCGGTGCAGGCGACGACACCTATCTGGTGGACAACGCGGGCGACGTGGTGACGGAACTGGCAGATGGCGGCATCGACACGGTGTATGCCTCGGTGAATTACACCTTGGGGGCTAACGTGGAAAACGGGGTGCTTGCGTGGGGAGCAGCCAACGGCACGGGCAATGCACTGGATAACCAGATCACCGGCAACAGCATCAATAACGTGCTGGCAGGCGGCGCGGGCAATGATTTTCTGGACGGTGGCACAGGGGCGGACACCCTCATCGGAGGCGCGGGGAATGACGTCTATGGGGTGGACAATGCCGGAGACCGGATCACAGAAAATACCGGGGAAGGGCGAGACACCGTGTATTCGTCAATAACCCTGGATCTGGCCGGTCAGCCGAATCTGGAGCAGATCGTCCTCACGGGTGTTGCCAATTTGAATGCCACAGGCAACGCGGCTGACAACACGCTCTACGGGAATGCCGGCGCCAACGTGCTGGCAGGTGGGGCGGGCAACGATACGTTGAGCGGCGGAGGCGGAGCGGACACCTTTGCATTTGGTACTGCACTGAATGCAACGGGCAATCTGGACACAATCACTGATTTCACCAGCGGCAGCGACTCGATCCGGTTGGCCCAAGGCCTATTTTCCGGTCTGGGGTTCTCGGGCATGCCCGCGTCGTCAGCGTTCTTCCGTGTTGGAACAGGGGCACAGGATGCCGATGACCGGATTGTGTACAACCAGGGCACCGGTGCGCTGTATTACGACGCAGACGGCGTCGGCAGCCTGGCCGCCATACAGTTCGCCGTGTTGAACAGTTCGCCCTCGCTCATGTACAGCGATATCCACATTATCTGAGAGTGGAATTCGCAGCGAGACCTCGCAAATCCGTCAGACACTCAAACGCGGGTCTGGTGGCGCCCTGATGGATTCGTTGCCTCGGCTTTTTCCCCGGGGTGGCGAATCCATCAGCATTATTGCTTGGCCTCTGCCCCCTGCTGGCGATCAGCAGCAATGTGGTCAACGCCCTCTCGCTGGGCCTGGCCACCACCCTGGTGATGGCGGTGGCCAGCGGTTCGGTCGCCGTCATCCGCAACATCATCCCGCATGAAATCCGCATCCCGGTGTTCGTGCTCATCATCGCCGCCCTGGTCACCGTGGTGGAACTCGCCATGCACGCCTGGGTGCATGCCCTGTATATCGTGCTGGGCGTGTTCCTCCCGCTCATCACCACCAACTGCATCGTCCTGGCACGGGTCGAGGCGTTCGCCTCGAAACGCTCCACCGGCCACTCCGTGCTCGACGCCACCGCGATGGGCCTCGGCCTCACCGGCGTGCTGGTGACCCTGGGCGGCATGCGCGAAATCGTCGGCAAAGGCACCCTGTTTTCCGGCATCGACCTCGCCCTGGGGCCCATGGCAAAAGACTGGGTGATTCCGGTCATTCCCGACTACCACGGCCTCCTCATCGCCATCCTCCCCCCCGGCGCCTTCATCGGCCTGGGCCTCCTCATCGCCCTGCGCAACGTGCTGCAGGAGCGGGGAAACTGAGCTTAGGGGCTGTGGTTATTCCCGCCGCCAAGTCGTCCCCTGCGCGCCGTCTTCCAGCACGATGCCGGCGGCTTTCAGTTCGTCGCGGATGGTGTCGGAGCGTTTGAAGTCTTTGCCTTTGCGGGCGGCGAGGCGTTCGTCGATCAGGGTCTGGATGCGCTCGGGGGTGTACTCGCCGGCGTCACCAGGGCCGGCCTGCATGAAGGCTTCCGGGTCGCGTTGCAACAGGCCGAGGACGCCGCCCAGGGCTTTCAGCAACCCGGCCTGGGCGGGGTCGCGGCTTTTGTTCACTCCGGCGGCGAGGTCGAAGAGGACGGCCATGGCTTCTGGGGTATTGAAGTCGTCGTCCATCGCGGCGCGAAAACGGGTGGGTAAGGCGTCGTTCCAGTCGATTTCAACGCTGGCCGCTTCGCTGCCGCGCAGGGCGGTGTAGAGCCGGGACAGCGCGGCGCGGGCGTCGTCGAGGTGATGGTCGGAATAGTTGAGCGGGCTGCGGTAGTGGGCGCGCAGGATGAAGAAGCGCACCACTTCGGCATCGTATTTTTCCAGCACTTCGCGGATGGTGAAGAAGTTGCCCAGGCTCTTGGACATCTTTTCGTCGTCGACGCGGACGAAGCCGTTGTGCAGCCAGTAGTTGACGAATTTGCAGGCATGCGCGCCTTCACTTTGGGCGATTTCGTTTTCGTGGTGCGGGAATTGCAAATCCTGGCCGCCGCCGTGAATGTCGAAATGCATGCCGAGCAGGTCGCTGCCCATGGCCGAACATTCGATATGCCAGCCGGGCCGGCCCGCTCCCCAGGGCGAGGGCCAGGACGGCTCGCCCGGCTTGGCGGCTTTCCACAACACGAAGTCCATCGGGTCGCGCTTGTACGGGTCGATTTCCACCCGCTCGCCGGCGCGCAGGTCGTCCAGCGATTTGCCGGAAAGGCGGCCGTAATTGAGGAAGCTGCTGACCGTGTAATACACATCCCCGTTCGCGGCGGCGTAGGCATGGTCGCGCTCGATCAGTGCCTCGATCATGGTCAGCATCTTGCCGACGTATTCCGTGGCGCGCGGCTCGTGGTCGGGCGGCAGGACGCTCAAGCGGCGCTCGTCTTCGTGCATGGCGTCGATGAAACGCTGGGTGAGGGTGGTGAAGGCTTCGCCGTTTTCATGGGCGCGCTTGATGATCTTGTCGTCGATGTCGGTGATGTTGCGCACGTAATTCACGTCATAGCCGGAAGCGCGCAGCCAGCGGGTAATCATGTCGAACACCACCAGCACCCGGGCGTGGCCGAGGTGGCAGTAGTCGTACACGGTCATGCCGCAGACATACATGCGCACCTGGCCGGGGGTGATGGGGGCGAATATTTCTTTCTTGCGGGTGAGGGTGTTGTGCAGAGTCAGCATGGTATTGGCAGGGTGCGGGTAAATCGGGCGATTTTACCGGCCACACCCTGCGCGGGGGGGGCTGTAGACGGACGAGTGTTTTTACAAGGCTCTGTCCCACGCTCCAGCGTCGTAGTCGAACGGTCAGCGCCGGGATACCTATGGGACGCTGGAGCGTCCAGGCTTGCTCCCGCGCTGGAGCGTGGGGGCGAGTGGTATCGCGACCGGAACGTGTCAATGAATCTGAAACACCAGCAACATTAATTTAGTGTCGATGATTCAGAGGGGTTTCCGGGGAGTTCTTCCTTTTTCGGTGGGTTGATCCAAGCGGCGACGGGCAGCTTGGGAGGTTGGGGGGCGTTGCCCTTGAATCGCTTCGGGTTGGCCAGGAAAGCGGCATTCAAGGTTTCCTCGCGCTGGCGCAGCAAGGCTTTCGCCTGACCGTAGTGGACCACCTCGGGCGTCATGAAGCCGATGCCGGAGTGGCGGTGCTCGCTGTTGTACCAGGTAAAGAACCGCTGGCAGTGCGCCCGCGCATCCTCGATGCAGCCGAATCTCGCTGGGAACTCGGGGCGGTATTTCAGGGTTTTGAACTGCGCCTCGGAGAACGGATTGTCATCGGACACATAGGGGCGGCTGTGGCTCTTGGCCACTTCGAGATCGACCAGCAAGGCAGCCACCGGCTTCGAACGCATGCTGCTGCCTCGGTCGGCATGCAGGGTCAGCGTCCCTGGGGCGATGGCCTGTTTGGCCACGGTGTCGGCGATCAGCGTCTCGGCCAGTTCGGCGCTCTCCTGGGGCGCGATCATCCAGCCCACGACGTAGCGGCTGAAGATGTCGAGGATCACATACAGGTGAAAGCAGGTCCACTTGCAGGGCCCCTTCAGCTTGGTGATGTCCCAGCTCCAGACCCCGGCTTTCGCAGGGGCAGGCTCTGGTTGGGATCGGTGGCCAGCAACTCGGGCTTGGCATAGACCGGGTGGACCCGCTGGGCGCGTCGTTCCCGGGTTGGGCCGTCGTCGGCCAACAGGCGGTACATGGTGCGCACCGAGCCGAGATAGACCCCTTCGTCCAGCAGCGTGGCGTAGACGGTGGCCGGGGCGCAATTGGCGAATCGTTCGCTGTTGAGGGCGTCGAGCAGGGCGCCACGCTCGGCTGCATCCAGCGCCAGGGGCGATGCGGGCCGGAGGGCAGGGGCAGGCGCTTCGACCTGCAGATGGCGTTGTCGGGCATCTTCGCGGTAGACGCTGCCACGCGGGATGCGCATGGCAACGCAGGCACGGGCCATCCCGACTTCGGGGGCAAGGAGGTTGACGGCTTCCATCAGAATGCGCCGCTGCTCGTGTGCGCTATCGACATGTCCAGCAAGGAGGCCACTTTTTTTTGGACGTCGATGATCAGCTCGGCCTGGGCCAGTTGGCGGCGCAGGCGCTCGTTCTCCCGGGTTAGCGTGTCGACGCGGCGCGCCTCGGCCCGCGCGGGATCGCTCTTGCGGCCACGCTTTTGCGGTTCCAGCGCGGCGCGTTCCGCCGTGGCACGCTGACGGCGCCAGGTGGACAGATGCGAGGAGTAGATACCTTCGCGGCGCAACAGCGCGCCGATCTCGCCCGGTTGCGTGCAGGCGTCGGCCGCCGCCAGAATGCGGCGCTTGTCGCTGCTGTCAAGCGACACCAGAAACTGACCCCCTGGCGACATCTGGAATTGACCCCTCAGGCGGGTTGCTGAACTGATACGGATTCCGTCGAGCCGGGGTGCTGCCGCGGCAGCAC
>JAUYFG010000209.1 GCA_030690985.1 Pseudomonadota bacterium | reverse complement strand
AACTTGTTTGTTTCCCCGCCCCTGTAGCGCTGGCGTCCCGCCTGCACCTGGGCGTTGGATGCCGGCGGGACGCCTGCGCTACAGAGGGCGCCTGGTTTCATCATTCGGGGCGGCCTGGCCGCCATGACCGTTAGGAGAAATCCATGTACATCATCACCGGCGGCGCCGGCCTCATCGGCAGCAATATGGTCAAGGCGCTCAACCAGCGCGGCATTTCCGACATCCTGGTGGTCGACGACCTCAAGGAAGGCATCAAATTCAAGAACCTGGCCGATTGCGACATCGTCGATTATGTCGACCGTCTCGACTTCATCAAGCACATCCAGTCCGGCTGGGATTTCGGGCAACTAAGCGGCAAGGTCGAGGCCGTGATTCATGAAGGCGCTTGTTCCGCCACCACCGAGTGGGACGGCGAATTCATCATGAAGAACAATTTCGAGTACACCAAGACGCTGTTGCTTTGGTGCCAGGCTCATGAAATCCCGTTCATCTACGCTTCCTCCGCCTCGGTCTATGGCATGGGCCCGGTGTTCACGGAAGAACGCCAGTACGAGCGTCCGCTCAACATGTATGCCTTCTCCAAATTCCAGTTCGACCAGTACCTGCGCCGCTATCAAAGCGCCCTGACCAGCCAGGTCTGCGGCCTGCGTTATTTCAATGTCTACGGCCCGCGCGAGCAGCACAAGGGCAGCATGGCGAGTGTGGCCTTCCACTTCCACAACCAGATCCTCAAAGAGGGCAGGCTGAAGCTGTTCGAAGGCACCGACGGCTATGGCAACGGCGAGCAACTGCGCGATTTCATCCATGTCGACGACGCCGTCGCGGTGAAGTTGTGGCTGCTCGACAACCCCGGCGTCTCCGGCATCTTCAACGTCGGTACCGGCCGCGCGCAGAGCTTCAACGACGTCGCGCGCGCGGTGGTCAAGCATCACGGGCGCGGCGAGATCGACTATGTGCCGTTCCCCGAGCATCTCAAAGGCCGCTACCAGAGCTACACCCAGGCCGACATTTCCCGGCTGCGCCAGGCCGGCTACAGCGCCGAATTCATGACGGTGGAACAAGGCGTGCCCAAGTACCTGGCCTGGCTGGAACAGAACCCGGGCTGATGGGAAAACCCTATCGCTGCCTGATCGTCGGCCCCTCCTGGGTGGGCGACATGCTGATGGCGCAAAGCCTGTTCAAGGCACTGGCCGCGCGCGAAGTTGGCATTGAAGCCGGCCTCGAACTCGACGTGCTGGCCCCGGCCTGGTCGCACGGCATTCTGGCGCGCATGCCGGAAGTGCGGCGCGCGCTGGTGGCGCCGTTCACACACGGCAGCTTTGGCCTGAAAGAACGTTGGCGCCTCGGTCGCGAACTGGCGCGTGAAGGCTACGACCAGGCCATCGTCCTGCCCAACTCCTGGAAATCCGCCCTGGTTCCCTTCCTTGCCGGCATTCCCCTGCGCACCGGCTATCTCGGCGAATTCCGCCACGGCCTGCTCAACGACAAGCGGCGGCTCGATGAGTTGGCCATGCCAAGGCTGGTGGAGCGTTACAGCGCCCTGGCTAGCCCGGCTGGAAGCGTGACTATCCCGCCGCAACCCCGGCTATCCATCAACCCGGAAGCCCAACAAGCCAGCCTTGCCCGCCTCGGCCTCAAGCGCGATCGCCGCATCCTCGCCCTCTGCCCCGGCGCCGAATTCGGCCCCGCCAAACGCTGGCCGGAAGCCCATTACGCGGCGGTGGCGCGCGCCAAAATGGAACAAGGCTGGCAAGTCTGGCTGTTCGGATCGGCCAAGGACAAATCGGTAACAGACACGATCAACCCATTGACCGGCGACCTCTGCGCCAACCTCGCTGGCCAGACCACCCTCGAAGAAACCGTCGACCTCCTCGCCTGCGCCGATGCCGTGGTCAGCAACGACTCCGGCCTCATGCACATCGCCGCCGCCGTCGATGTGCCGCTGGTCGCCGTCTACGGCTCCACCGACCCTGGCTACACGCCACCCTACTCCGACAAGGCGCAAGTGGTTCGCCTCGGCCTGGAATGCAGCCCCTGCTTCAAGCGCGAATGCCCGCTGGGGCATCTGGATTGTCTGCACAAGCTGGGGCCGGAAAGGGTATTGGAGGCGCTGCCGGGGTGTAACGAATGAGCACGCGTAGGGCGGATGAGCCGGCGGCTTTTTGCCGGCGTTATCCGCCGAATGCCAAACATACGGCGGAAGGCGCGATAAAGCCGCTTTTCCGCCCTACCTTGCTACCTTGCTAAACTCGCCGCATGCGCCTCACGCCCGACCAATGCCACCTCATCCTCGCCACCGTGCGCCGTCATGTTCCCGGCGCGCATCGTGTGTTGCTCTATGGGTCCAGGCTCGACGATCAGGCGCGAGGCGGTGATGTCGATCTCCTGATAGAAAGCGATGCCGCCGTACCGATCTTGCAGCGGGCACGGATCAAGAACGAACTGGAAGATCAATTGCATCTGCCCATTGACCTGATCGCCATTCGGCCCGGCCACGCCGCCTCGCCATTCCAGACCATCGCCCTGGCGCAAGCGATTCCGCTCGACTCATCCCGACATGGCTACTGACCCGACCTTGCTCCAGGCGGAACGCCGACACCTCGCCAACCTGCTGGAAGCGGTACAACGCTGCGTGCATTTACTCGACGCCTCCGAGCGCAAATTACCTTGCCCGCTTGAACCCAGCCTGCTCGAACAGCGGAAAACCGACCCGGAATTGTTCGAGCCCCTGGCTGCCGTCAATGAACGATTCGCCAAGCTGCAAGATACCTTGGGCGCGGCCATGCGCCACGCGCTTCTGCTGGCCGGTGAGCGCACCGATTCCTTTCTGAAAGTGCTGGCCTTCTTCGTGAAAGCCGGAGTGGCGGAAAGTACGGAGGCCTGGCAGACCTGTCGCACCGCGCGAAACCTGGCAGCGCACGACTACGAAACCGACTACGCAGCGATCGCCGAGCATTTCAATACCCTGCACGAACTGACTCCCATGCTATTCGACACCTCGCTGAAGTTGCATGAGTACTGCGCGGAGAACCTGGGAATCGCACCTGCGGACAGCGAATTGCGGCAACTGTTTCGCGAAGCCTGTGCGCGGCGGCTGGTGTCCTGAACGTATGCGCCGTTTGCCACCTTGTTTGCCAGGAGTCGACACATGAAACCTTCCGAGGCGCTCGCTGCAAGGCGCGACAGCGTGCGTGAAATGGCGGGGCGTTTTCGCGCCACCAACGTTCGCGTATTCGGCTCGGCCCTGCATGGCGATGACGCCGACGACAGCGACCTGGATCTTCTTGTCGATCCACTTCCGGGTGCAACGCTATTCGACCTGGGGGGGTTTCAAGCTGAACTCGAAGCCCTGCTGGGTGTTCCCGTCGATCTTCTGACCCCAGGCGATCTGCCGGAAAAGTTTCGCGCGCGTGTCCTCGCCGAGGCCCGGCCGGTATGAACGAGAACCGCCTGCCTGACTATCTCGATCACATGATCGAGGCGGCGCAGCAGGTCTGGGCTTTTTTTGAGCTGCTGTGGTTGCCGGCTATCCTCGAAGCGGCCGGGAATGTGCCAGGGACATGAAGCGCCCCCCTTTCTCCCTGGTCATCATCACCAGGAACGCCGCCACCCTGCTGCCTGAGTGCCTCGCCAGCGTACCCGGCGCCGACGAAGTGCTGGTCGTCGATTCCGGCAGCAGCGACGCCACCGTCGCAGTGGCGCAGCGTCTGGGTGCGCGGGTCATCCACCAGGACTGGCAGGGCTACGGCCCGCAGAAGCGCTTTGCCGCAATACAGGCGAAACATGACTGGGTATTGTCGCTGGATGCGGACGAGCGATTGACCCCGGAGTTGCAGGCCAGCATCGAACTGGCGCTGCGGGAACCGAAAGCGATCGCCTACCTCCTCCCCCGTCGCAACCGTTTCATGGGCCGCTGGCTCAGGCACGGAGAAGGTTATCCGGACTGGTGCGCGCGCCTGTTCGACCGCCGCCGCGCCAACTGGAGCGAGGATGTCGTACACGAGAAATTGGTGTGCGGCGGGGCAGTCGTGAAACTGTCAGGCGATCTGCTGCACGAGTCCGAGCAGGGCCTGGCAGATTACCTGGCAAAGCAGAACCATTACACCGACCTCCAGGCCGCGCGCATGTTCGCGGCCGGAAAGCGGTTCAGCGCCTGGAAGATGCTGGCCAGCCCGCTGGCGCGCTTCGTGAAGTTCTACTTCCTGCGCCGAGGTTTTCTCGATGGCGTGCCGGGATTGACGCACATCGCCATCGGTTGCCTGACCAGTTTCCTGAAATACGCGAAGCTGTACGAGCTTCAGATGCGCGGCAAGACCCCGGGGACCGGAACCTGAGTCCTGCCGCCGCGCGCCGCATTCGGGCTACGGTACTTCAGCCTCCAGTCTTGTGCCGCTTCTTCCAGGCGCGACGTAGATTGTGTGCCAAGCGTGCCAGGCGGCGGTCGATGCGGTGCAGGCCATAGCGCCATGCGTCGATCAGGCGAACCATGCCGCTGCCCATGCGCTGGTAAAAATCGTTGACGTCGATGCTGTGCAGATAGGCGTAGCCGTTCTGTACGAAATAGTCGCGGATGGCGGGAAGTCGGTATTTGGTGTTCGACTCGATCACCACGATGTCCGGGTTCCAGCGGCGGATGTCGAAGCCAGCCAGAACATCCAGTTCCGCGCCCTCGACGTCGATGCTGACGAAATCGACCTTGCCGGCGCCCGCCTCGATCAGCAACGAGTCGAGGGTGCGCGCGGGCACCGTGAGGGTGTCCGTGTTCTGGCCCATGCCGGCCAAGCGTTGGGCGTGCTGCTCCGTCAGATGGGTGGTGGAAAAGACGCCGGAGATGGCCCGGTGGAAAGTGATCTCGGTGGTGGCGGGGGAAGCGACCACCGCGCATTGGAAGGTCCGTGAGCCGGGACGGCTGGCCTGGCATCGCGCGGCATTATCGGGGTCGGGTTCGGCCAGGATGCCGCTCCAGCCGATTTGCTCGAAGTGATAGCTGTTGCTGAGGTCGACACCGTCGTAGGCGCCGACATCGACGAAGTAGCCACCGCGCTTGTGGGCGAAGAATTCGTCCAGCCAGCGATCCTCGCCGTTCTGGGCACGGAAGGTATCGACGGGTGTGTTGTTCGGAGCGACTTTTTGGGTCATGGCTTACTGCCTGTTCTGGTCATCGTTGTCTGGGGCGTCATCGCCTCGCGCCAGCGCGCCGCTGCTTCGAGCAGCTTTTCTGCGCGCTTTTCGTAAGTGTGGTCGCGCATCACACGCGCATTCGCGGCCTCGGCGATGGCGCGGGTCTCGGAAAAATGGCCGAGATAGTACTGGATACGGGCGATGCAGTCCTCGAAGTCGCGGTAATCCGCCCATTCCTTCCCGGGGGAAAAATCGTCCGCCGCATGGCGGCGCTGGTCGGAAAGCATGAAGCCGCCGCGCGCCGGCACGCCATAACAGCGTTCCGGCAGGCCCCAGGACATTCCCACGCCGGCACGGGAGCGGTGGTCGCAGGAAGAACGGTAGTTGAGATTGATGATGGAACGCTGGATCACGTCGATCTGCTCCTGTTCGCTCATGCCACCAGAGCTACGGAACAGCACCCGCAAGCCCAGCGCCTCCAGGCGGGGGCGCAGTGCCGCGAAGAAACGCTGGCGTTCGGCATGTTCCTTGTAGCGTTCTCCGCTCATGTTGCCGACGAAACTCACATCCCAGCGAAAGAACGATGGGTCGCGCATTTCCTCCAGGGTTTTGCCATGAAGGTTGTAATTGCGTACCCAGACCGCGTTGGCGTTGTAGATCACCTGAGTGGCGAAACGATAGGTCGGTTGCAGGGTATGGGGGGCGTAGATGTCCAGGAGTCGCAGCCACTCGAACAACTTCAATTGGCGTACCAGCCTGCCCATATGCCAGGGACCGTCGCGGTCGATACCGATCAGGGGTACACCGGCGCGCTTGAGGTGGTGTTTCAGTTTTATGGCGGCCCAGGGCGAGCGCACGCCGTCGTAGACGTTGATGAAACAGAAGGTGGCGCGCGACAGTTGCTCGGGGTCCGGGTGGTCGCTGATCGTCGCCACTTCGTAACCCAGGTTATGAAAGGCCTCGGTGAACATCTCGGAACGGGTACTCAGCCCGAACAACACCAGATTGCGGGTTTCCTGGGTGGTCATTGCTGTCCCGAGTCGATGATGGAGGATGGAGTCATTTGCCCTGGGTCTCCCGGCGCAAAGACGCATAGGCCGACACGGCATCATCCACCGGGATATCCATGACCTCCTTGCTCGGCGCCTGTAGCAGCCGGTAGGGCACGCCCCAGGGGCGCCACCGTACTACGTCGCTGTGGCCGAACAGGCAGACGATGGGCTTGCCGGTAGCGGCGGCCAGGTGCATGGCGCCGCCGTCGGCGCAGATGAAATCGTCACACAGCGAGATGGCTGCGATCAGGTCTTCCAGTTCATGGGTCGGCACCGGCTGTAGCGGCAAGTCTTCGACCGCAGCCAGCACAGCGGCCGCCTTCTCGTCGTCGCCGGGATGGCGGGGGTTGTCGGCCGTGCCCGGCGCCCAGAGCAGCATGAAAGAACAGCCATGCTCCAGGCGCAGCCGCCGCATCAGTTCGACGAAGTGCTCGGCCGGCCAGCGCTGGCTCGGCTTGCGCGCGGACAGATGAACCCCGACGACGCGGCCACCCCGCGCGCGCAGGCTTTGCACCTTGGGGGAGAGGCGCGCCACCGCTGCCGGCGCCGGGGCGACTGTCAATTTTCCCGGCGCGCCTGCGATGGCGAAGGCGCGGGCCAGTCCCCAGACATCCTCGGTTTCGCTCAGGGTGGGATCGAAACGCCAGGGAACAGGGCGGTCAATCAGGGCGGCATGCGCTTTGCCTTCCTCGACGAAGCCGACGACGTGGCGGGCGCCGACCCAGCGGGCCAGGGACAGGGAGCGCTTCTGGTAACCGGGGGCCGCCAGCACGCAGTAGTCGAAGCGTTGCCGGCGCAGGGCCAGAAGCAGGCGCAGGCGTTGCAGATGGCAGGCAAGCACGCTCTCGCCAGGGTCGAGATGCTTCGCCTTGGTGTACGCAACCACTTGGTTCAGGGCGGGATGGTGATCCAGTACCGCGCGGTTGTAGCTAGTCACCAGGGCGCACAGATGCGCCTGCGGATAGCGCCAGCGCAAGGCCTCGAACAAGGGCGTGGTGCAGGCGAGATCGCCGATGTTGTCGCGGCGGATCAGGAGGATGCGGGGGGCGGTGTCGCTCATGGGGTTGGCGTGAAACAAGTTCGCGTCTCTACTGTAGCGCCGGCTTCATCATCCGCAGGGTGGCCTCGCCACCATGACCGTTTGCATGGCGGCCAGCAGGCGCGCCACCCGGTCGCGGAAGGCGGCTTCGGAAAACCGCGCCAGATGATCGCTCGCCCGCAGAGGATCGGGGCGGGGCAGGCTGCCGTCGAGAAGACTGTCGAGCAGGCTGGCGAAACCCCGCGCGCCGTCATGGCGCGGGTCGGCATAGAGATAGCCGCTGCGGCCGTCGGCGATGGTTTCGGTGAATGGCGGGGCATTGGGCGCCAGGACCGGGGTGCCGCACATCTGGGCTTCCAGGATATTCAGACCGAGCGCCTCCTTTTCCGGCAGGCCGGTGAGGAGGTAGTCGAGGAGCGGATAGACCTGGCGCACATCCCGCTGCTCACCCCACCAGAGCACCCGGTCGCCCAGCGGCGCCAGAGCACGGCGGGTGTCGCGGATCGAGGCGTAACCACCGCTGCCGAAGATTTCAAGATTTACCTGTGGTCGTGCCGCCAAAGCCGGGGCGATGCTCCGGAACAGGACGGGAAACTGCTTGATCGGGGTGATGCGGGAAACGATGCCCAGGGTCAGTCCGGGTCGCGCCGTGTAGGGGCGGAGCGGCTTGCAGCTCTGCCACAGGGGATGGACCCAGGACAGCACCCGGTCGCGCACTTTGCGGGTGTCCCAGTTGTAGCGGGAGTGGGCGACTACCGGGCGGCCCGACTCGCCGGGGCGATCGAGATGGGCGACGCCGTAGAACGGTTCCGGGTAAGCCTGGGTGAGGCCGCGTTCGAGCAGGCCGGAGAGGACATAGCCGGATACCGGGAGCAGCAGGTCATAACCGCGTAAATGCTCGAATCGGCGCTGATACAGCGGCATATGCACGAAGCTCGCCAGGCGGCAGCCTTGTTCCTGGAGGCGGTTCAGGCGCTCGCCACCATCCGGGGTGTGGTAGATCAGCCAGGCCGGGCGGGGAAAATCCAGGTCGGGGATGTCCTGGTGGCCTGATACGACGTGGATGTGCCGTGCGCCGGTATCGTGCTCCCGCCACCAGCGGGCCTTGCGGCTGACCACCAGGTCGAAGGGCTGGCCGAGATCGCGCAGGGCGCGGCCGAAAAAACAGGTGTAAACCTCGCCGCCACCGAAGCCTTCCTGCAGATTGATCTGGAGTAATTGCATGGGAAGAGCGTCAGAGCCCTGGCCAGGGTAAGCAACTATCTTCAGCCATTTAGGATGAATTGCGATTTCTGAACAATGCGATTATTCGCTTACTGGTGATATCAACAAGTTCAAATTCCCTGGCTGCGAGGTAATTGATGACGGGTACGAGGGTACATGCCTGCTCGACCCCCCGCTCGTAGTCGAGATCGGCCGATACATACTGGATGCGATCCAATATATTTTCGGCGCCGGCTATTGCTTCAGGCTCGCCGCCCTCGGCCTCTACTTTAAGGAGTTTTATTTTCTCGTCACCCAATATCCGATCCAAGCGCATTGCCGGAACAAGGCGAATCTCATCGTAATCGCGAGGTTCGATAAACGATGAATCTGCGTTATCGGAACTCACGTAAAATTTTATGTTTGAATCCTCATTCCATAGCCCGGCATTGAAGGTTCTGTTTTCTCCCGCATTCAGTGCGAGGCAGCGATATTCGTTTGGCGATGGCTCGAAACCGATATAACGTATAGGGATGGATTTAATTTTAAAATAAAGTAACAGGTCGCCTACATTGGCCCCGCAATCGACAACGAGGTCGCCATCCTTGAAGTCCACCTTGTCCAGTTGATATATCTCGCCCAAATTGAGGGCGCGAAACTCCAGACTTTTTCTGTAAGCGTACAGAGCTTGGGATTTATTGAGAAAATGTTGTACAAGACCATGTGATTGGGCTTGGTATAGACCGTTATCCTTTAGATATTTAAAACGAATCTCCCAGCCAAGGATCGCCGACCTGAGATTAAATAACCTGCAAAATGCGAACTTATCGAACAACTTGAGGAGCTCATCGGATACTAGGTATGCAGCCTTCAAATATGAAAGGGATCCGTCTTTTATGTATTTCCATACTTTTTTCACTATCGGCACTCCATTTGAGCAGGATCCGGGCCAGGCTTACGAATAAATTACGAATGAGGTGGTGCAACGGCGATGCGGCCGAAATGTGTCGGCCTGATCAATCGACCCGACATCACATCAACGGAAGCCGGGGGCGAGCCTCGCCGGGAAAGGTCTGCATTCTATAGAAAGAGGGTGCCGGGGGGCAGCACCGGTCATCGGTTTCCCTATACACTTCGCGGCCGGCGACACGGGGGTGGCTTGGCGCATTTCATTACACACAACTTTGACACCCCAACGTAAGGCGCTGACTTTGCATGGGATGGTGAGGGGCGTGTGATGAGCTGGGCGGTGGAAGGATTCAAGGATATCGACCTGGGCAGCCAGGCGGCCTCGTTGGAGGCGTTGCGGTTGAGCACGGTGGAACGCTTGGAGCGGGCGATGGCATGGAAGATTGACCTGCTCATGCGGCTTGGGCGTACCTGCTCCGACCTCGATGCGGCTTTGCTTGTTCGAGCGGGTCGAGTGGCAGGCGGTCTGTATCCTGAATCGGAAGAAGGTGCCCAATACCTCGACAGGCATAACGACGTGGTGCACCTAACCGATGTGGAATATTGAAACCGCTTTCCTGGGGGGTATAGGCTTCTGGCCTAGAGTCTTTCACGGATGGTTATGTGTTATTGACTATAAGTTGTGTGTAATGGGATGGGCTTGGAGTTGAGGGAGGGGATCGACGGCATCCGGATAGGGTGGGCGGCCTGTGCGGTAGCAAGGGGACACGGGTCTTGGCGGCATTTCTGGAGACTTGGAGACTCATATGCCGGAAAGACGCAGCTTCTGTTTCGGCAAGGCACCGGGCGGTGTGCGGGTCGTTTGACCAAGCAATTCGAAGAGGCAAGCCCTTCCGAACTTGCCGGAGTAGGGCGATGCAGCGTATAGGCACCGCCACGCTCCTGAGCGCCAGCGGTGCCGCCGCCTATGGCCTCGCTTTGGTCGCACTGGATGCTCTGATCGCCTACCGCTATGGGCTCGGCAGCCAGGCCGCCGTCTTCCAGGCCGCCTTTCAGGTTCCGGCTGCGTTAATCAACATCATTTCTGGGGGCGCCATTCTCGGAGCGCTGATCCCGCTGGTAAGCCGGTCACTGCGACAGTCCGACCCTTCGGGCACTAGCGACCTTCTCTCCGGTGTCGCTGGCTTCATCCTTGCCCTACAGAGCCTGGTGGTGTTGGCCATGGTGGCAGCCGTGCCGTTAGTCGCCCAAGGGGTGGCATCCGGTTTCTCGGCCGAACTGAAGGCCGATACGGCCACTGTTCTGCGCTGGATACTGCCTCTGCTGGTGCTCAATGGCCTTGCCAGCATTGGCATCTCGACACTCCTTGCCGCCCGCCGCGTGGTCTTGGCGAACCTGGCCCCGGCATTGATGCCTTTGGCGGGAATGCTGACCTGGCCATTCTGGGACGAGCACGGGGCGCTCTGGATTGCCTGGGGCTGCCTTGCAGGCGTCGCTCTGCAAGTCATCGTGCTGACCATCGGCCTGCGCCGTGATCGCTTGCGCTTCCTGCCACCCGCCTGGCCGCGCGGCGAAGCCGTCCGTTTCTTCATGCGCAGCTTCGCAGCCACCGGTCTCGCTCATGCCGCCCTGTCTGCGGTTCTGTTGGTCAACACGGCGCTTGCGGGCAGCATCTCGGGACGTGAACTCGCCGCCTTCGGCTACGGCAGCCGGCTCGTTCTGCTGGCGCTGGCTTTCCTCACCTCGCTGATCAACAACGTCGGCCTGCCCTATCTATCCGAGCTCGCGCAACAGGCTGACCGGGAAATGTTTCGGCGGCGCTTGCTCCACATCATCCGTCTGGCAGGGGCGGCCGGCTTCGTCCTGGCCTTCACTTGGCTAGCGGCTGCCGGCTGGATCGTTGACCTGATCTATGCGCGAGGCAGCTTCAATGCCGCCGACGTGGCGACCGTGGCCAACGTGCAGCGTTTTTTCGTTCTTCAGGCACCTTTCTCCCTCGCCGGAGTCGTCTGCTGGCGAGCCTTGAACGTCTCCGGTGAATGGCGGCCTCTGGTTCTGGCATCCCTGGCCGCGTTGGTGATCGATGTAGCGGCGGCGACAGCCCTGGCGCCGAGCTACGCATCCGCTGGAATTGCCGGCGCCCACACTCTCGGCATGGCCGCCTGGTCGGCCGTGTTGCTGTTCGCGATTCACCAGCGTTATCCGCGAGCCTAGCAGCCATGTGCGGCATCGCAGGTTTCCTCGACACACCTACGTCCCCCAGTTCGGCGGCGCAACTCGACGCGCCACTTGATCGCATGGGTGATGCCATCGCCCACCGCGGCCCCGATGACTGCGGCGCCTGGCATGACGCAGACGTGGGCATCGGCCTGGCGCACCGCCGCCTGGCGATCCTCGACCTGTCCGCAGCCGGGCATCAGCCCATGCACTCGCCCAGCGGTCGGTATGTGCTCGTATTCAACGGCGAGATATACAACCACTTGACCTTGCGCGGCCAACTCGGGGCGGAAAATTGGCACGGCCATTCAGACACCGAAACCCTGCTCGCGGGGTTCGCTGCCTGGGGTATCGAGGCGACCTTGAAGCGGGCCGTCGGCATGTTCGCCTTGGCAGTCTGGGATCGCCAAAATCGGACCCTGACCCTGGCCCGCGACCGCCTCGGTGAGAAGCCGCTCTATTACGGCTGGCAAGGCGAGATATTCCTGTTCGGATCGGAACTCAAGGCCTTGCGCGCCCATCCCGCCTTCGCCGGCGAAGTTGATCGTGCCGCCCTTGATCTGTTCCTGCGCCGTGGCTATGTGCCCGCGCCGCACAGCATCTACCGTGGCATCAACAAACTGCCGCCGGGCACGCTGCTCACGCTTGGCGGGCGAGATGCGGCGCCCCGGCCCTACTGGACGGTGGTAGAAGCCCGTCGCGCCGGACGCGACGAACCTCTGCCGGCGGACGAGGGGGCCTGCCTGGATCGGTTTGAAAGCCTGCTGCGCGAGTCGATCACCGGGCAGATGGTCGCCGACGTGCCGCTGGGCGCCTTCCTCTCCGGCGGTATCGATTCCTCGCTGGTGGTGGCGCTGATGCAGTCCATCTCGGCGCGTCCGGTACGCACCTTCACCATCGGCTTCGCTGAACAGGGTTACGACGAGGCCGGACACGCCCGCGCCGTCGCGGCGCATCTCGGCACGCAGCACACTGAGCTGTATGTCAGCCCGCAGCAGGCGATGGCGGTGATTCCGCGGCTGCCCACGATGTACGACGAGCCTTTCGCCGACGCCTCGCAGATTCCGACCTTTCTGGTCAGCGAGATGGCGCGCCGGCAGGTGACGGTCTGCCTGTCGGGCGACGGCGGCGACGAGCTGTTTGCCGGCTACACCCGCTATTTCTGGACTGCGGCCGTGTTGCGGCGCACTGCGGGGCTGCCGGGGCCGCTTCGCCGCTTCGTCGGGCGCCGACTCGCGGCGCTATCGCCGGCCGCGCTCGACCGGGCATTCGCGGCGTTGTCTGGCATGCTGCCGGCGCACTGGCGTTATGCCAACGCGGGCGACAAGCTGGGGAAGCTCGCCGACATCCTGGCGGCGCGTTCCATCGAGGCGGCCTGTCGGGATGCGAGCAGTTTCTGGAAGGGCGAGCAAGGGCTGGTCGCCGGTCTTCCTGCTGCGTTGGAAGACGCTTTGCCGGAGACCGCCCTGGCGGACATCGAAAACCGCATGATGGAACTCGACCAGACCGGCTATCTTCCGGACGACATCCTGGCCAAGGTCGATCGTGCCGCGATGGCTGTGTCGCTGGAAACCCGGATTCCGCTACTCGACCATCGCGTCGTCGAGTTCGCCTGGCGGGTGCCGCCGGCGCTGAAGATTCGTGACGGACGCGGCAAGTGGCTGCTGCGGCAGTTGTTGTACCGGCACGTGCCGCAAACGCTCATAGACCGTCCCAAGATGGGCTTCTCCGTGCCTATCGATAATTGGCTGCGCGGCCCCTTGCGAGACTGGGCCGAGGCGCTGCTCGACCCGGTACGGCTGGCCAACGAGGGTTGGCTCTCGCCCGAAGCGATTCGTCGCATGTGGCAACAGCACCTGGAAGGGCGCCGCAATGCGGCGGGAGAGCTATGGAGCGTGCTGATGTTTCAGGCCTGGCTGGAACAGGGAGGTGGGCAATGAGGATATTGCAGGTATGCGAGAGTTTCGGTGGCGGCAATTTTTCGTCGGTGACGCAGATCTGCAACGGCCTGGCCGGGCGTGGCCATGAAGTTCATCTGGCATATTCGCGCCGCGCCGAAACGCCGGCTGACTTTGCCGCCAGCCTGCATTCCGATGTGGTGCTGCACGAGTTGCGCATGACCCGCAAGATCGACCCGGTGGTCGATGCACGAGCGTTGATCTCCCTGCTGGCGCTGTTGCGTCGGGTCGATCCGCAGGTGATCCACCTGCATTCGAGCAAGGCCGGATTCCTCGGCCGCGTCGCGGGGTTCCTGGCTGGACGGAATCGCGCGTCGTTTTACTCGCCGCGCGGCCTGTCCTTTCTCCAGCAGGATGTTTCCGAGAGCCGACGTAATCTATTCCGCCGGTTGGAATGGGCCGCAGCCCGCCTGGGCGGCACCCTCGTCGCCTGTTCGCAGGGCGAGCTTGATCAGGTGCGGGCCAGGATCGCGCCGCGCGCGGCCCTGCTGATCGAGAACGCGGTCGATGTGGCGATGGTGCCGCCGTGGCGGCAACGCGCGGACGGGAAAGTACGAATCGGAACGGCTGGGCGTATTTCTCTGGCGCGCAACCCCAGGTATTTCGCCGCACTGGCACAGCGGTTGCGCCGCGCCGAGGTCGAATTCGTCTGGATCGGTGGCGGCGACGAGGCCGATCATGAACTGCTCGAACACAGCGGTGTCAGCGTCACCGGCTGGCTGCCGCGCCAGGAGGCGCTGGCCCGCGTCTCCGGACTCGACATCTACGTCCAGACCTCGCTTTGGGAAGGCATGCCGATCGCGGTCATCGAGGCGCAGGTCGCGGGCATCCCGGCGGTCGTGACCGACATCCTCGGCAATCGCGATATCGTCATCGATGGCGAAACGGGTTTTATCTGTCACAGCGAGGATGCTATGGTCGCGCGCCTGACAAGGCTGATCGCCGATCCTCATACCCGTGTTGCGTTGGGGCAGCGGTCGCGTGAGCTGGCCATGAATCGCTTCAGCGTCGATCGCATGCTTGACGAGTTGCTCGCCGCCTACTCGGGCGTGGCGCGTTGAGTCGCTTTTGGAGGTGAAACCCATGTCATTCCGGGGTCAAAGCAAACAACAGTCCGGAGTTTTCGAAGTCGCCCATCGCCTTCTGGACTGGGTGGTGATCGCGGCAAGCGCATGGGGCGCCCATGGCTACTATCTCGGGACAGGATCGCCGCCTATGGCGTATCTGGTGGCAATCGGGATCGGACTCGCGCTCACCGCCTGGGTGTTTCCCCATTTCGCAGTCTACGAGCCGTGGCGTGGCGCATCGGTCGTGGAAGAGGTTCGGCGGGTATCGGTCGCCTGGGGGGCGGTGCTTTTCCTGATGTTTGCCTTTGCTTTCGCCACCAAGAGCAGCGCGGAGTTTTCGCGCGTCTGGATCGCTTTGTGGGCAGTTTCCGGCTGGACCTGCCTGGTCGCCGAGCGTGTCGCGCTGCGTGCCGGGGTGCGCTGGGTACACAAGGCCGGCTACAACCTGCAAAGGATCGTGATTGTTGGCTCGACTGAACTCGGTGCCGAAATCGCGCTGCGGATTGCCCGGGCACCCTGGGCGGGCCTCCATGTAGAAGGTTTTTATACCGACGAGACGGAGCGGCCCGCGAACCTGGGCAGTCCGGTTCTAGGTACCCTCGGCGATCTGCCCACCCACCTGGAGCAGGGCGGTATCGACCAGGTGTGGATCGCGATGGCGCTCAAGGAAGAAGACCGGGTCCGGCATATTCTTCACGATCTGCGCCACTCGACAGTGGAGATCCGGTTCGTTCCTGACATCTTCGGGCTTCGTCTGATCAACCACTCGGTGACCGAGATCGCGGGCCTGCCGGTGTTGAATTTGTCATCTTCGCCAATGCGCGGGACGAACCGCCTGGTCAAGGTGATCGAGGACAAGCTGATCGCTTCCCTTATTCTGCTGCTGGTCAGCCCATTGCTGCTGGTGCTCTCGATCGGCGTCAAGCTCAGTTCGCCAGGGCCGGTGTTCTACCGGCAGGAGCGGGTCGGCTGGAATGGCCGACCGTTCATGATGCTCAAGTTCAGGTCGATGCCGGTCGATGTGGAAGCCGGCAGCGGCCCGGTCTGGGCCAAGTCCCACGAAACCCGCGCCACCCCGCTCGGCGCTTTCATCAGGCGCACCAGCCTCGACGAACTGCCGCAGTTTTTCAACGTGCTCAAGGGCGACATGGCCATCGTCGGGCCGCGTCCGGAACGCCCGGTCTTCGTCGAAAAATTCAAGGACGAAATACCCGACTACATGAAGAAGCATCTGGTCAAGGCTGGCATCACAGGTTGGGCCCAGGTCAACGGTTGGCGCGGGGACACCGATCTGGCCAAGCGGATCGAATACGACCTCTACTACATCGAGCACTGGTCGCTATGGTTCGACTTGGGCATCATTCTGATGACCCTGTTCAAGGGTTTCGTCCACAAGAACGCTTATTGACCGTGGGCGCGGCCCCCGGTGGCGATCGTTCAAGGTAACTTGTCATGGCTCTTAATGAGCCGCCCCGCCCTATGAAACAACTGCCTACGTTCCTGGTTGTTTCACAGTAACTGGTCATGGTCGATTGGTCGCCCCGTGTCCATGAAACGTAGCAGGGTGGCGATGGGAGGTTGTTTCACAGTAACCAGTCTGCGCGGTTTTATGCGCGGGTTCGGTTGGGCGTCTCTGCGCTAACGACAAGACGGCGACCATAGATAGATTGTGCTGAACCGGCAAACGACCAGAAAATGCGCTCTTCTTCAGTGAGTGATTTGGCGCGCTTGAGGCGGCAGTAAAGCGCTTGAGGGAGACCAAGAAGTCTTTCGTAAAACCGCTTTGGCTTCGGTTCATTAATGTCATGCAGGGTGATTTTCTCGAAACCATTGAGGCGGAGGAATAGATACAGGTGAGCGAAAGACCAGGGCATGATGTGCATATGGGAGCCACGCTCGATTCGGCCAACGAGACAGGGGAAACTCGGAAAAAATCCTCGAAGGAGAAATTGAAGCCGGGCCTCGGGAAACCACATATTTGGTGTGGTAACGATCAGTCGCCCGCTCGGCACCAAGTGTGCATGTGCCGTTTTGAAAAAGAGGTCGGGATTGCCAAAGTGCTCAATGCCTTCGCAACACACAATGGCTTCGTAAAATCCCAAGTCGTTGGGAAGGCCCATGTCGAGATCGACATTGCGAAACAAGCCATATCCTGCGGGGGGGGGGGCGAATAAATCGAGGCCATCTATTCTCGTTTCAAAACCGAGAAGACTCTTTAGCCATCCATTACCAGACGGCGCATCAAGAATGGTGGCAGGGCGCAGGTGATCGAGGATAGTTGCAACGACAGGTTGATAGGGCTTCAAAGATTTTCCTTCCTACGATTCGTAATGAGACCGAGACGCCCAACAAGGTGTTGTAGGAGTAGAGCCCCGCAGCGATTGTGCTTGCATTTTATGGGGATATTGATCGCAGCTGGGAGGCCGCTCTTACAGTTTCTTCGCCCGATGCTCGCCGTAGCCGAGCAGGATGCCGGTGAAACTCCAGAACACCAGGGCATCGGTGCGCCAGAACAGTTCGTCGGTCAGGTTCTTGCTGAAGAAGGCCAGCACCAGAGAGAGACCTGTGGCACCCACCAGAAATAATGTTTCGTCGGGGCTGCGGGCGTAGCGCCAGAATCGCGCGGCGATGGCGCCGAACAACCAGAGCAGCACGAGGATGCCCGGTATGCCGAGTTGCGCGCCGTAATCGAGTACCAGATTATGGGCGTGGGCGAAATACAGATCCGGCCAGTCCTTTGGTTTCTCGTAAACCCAATGCGGCAGATCGCGGCCGAAGCCGACGCCGGTCCAGGGGCGCTCCTGGATACGGTCCACCCAGAATGACCACATGTACAGCCGCTCACTTTTCGTGAACGTGCCCACCAGATGCTTCGATACCGAGGCATCGCGTGCCGTGTGGGTGTAATCGACCGGTTTCTGGTTCGCGACCAGGACGAACAGCGCGCCACAAACCAGAATGCCGGCAAGCAGCGGCACCAGGCCGTTTCTCAGGCGGGTGCGCTGATTTCGCCAGCGCCAGGCGAACAGGGCGGCGAACACCGCCAGGGCGCCGGCGACCGAGACCCAGAACATGCGGTTGCCGAGCAGGTAGGCGACGAACAAATAGGCTGCGACGAGCGGATAGCCGGCAAGGCGCAACCGCCGCCCGGCCAGGGCCAGCCACAGGATGATGATGGGTGCTGCGGTGGCCAGATAAGTGCTGTAGCTGGCATAGCCATGAACGATATTCCAGGGTTCGGGATACCCCTGGAGTCGCCAATAGTTTGCCAAGCCGAGAATCATGGTCGTCACCAGCGAGGCGATGGCGATGTGCAGCCACAACTGCAATTCCCGGCGGCCCCGGGTGAGGATGAAGAAGCCGAAAAAGGCCGCCATGCCGAACACGATTTCCTTCTTGAACTCCCCCCAGGAAAAATCGGGCATTTCCGACCAGGCCAGCGACAGCAGCGCCAGCGAGGCCCAGGCGAGCAGCGGCCAGCGGATCGGCACCCGGGGCATGCCGAACTTGCGAATTGCCACCACGGCGGTGACCAGCAAGGCGAACAGCAAGACCATGCGCGGCGCCATCGTGTGATTGGTCGGCAGGATGAAAAGAAACAGCGCTGCTGCCAACAACAGGCGTGTCGGCATGGTGTCCATCAGCGACCCGGAGATGGGGGCTGGCGTGGCGAAGGGCTGGGCCATGATTCTCAATTCCTCAGTTGTATCGTCGATCAAGGAAGGGGTTCGCGAAGCGATCTAACCGTCCGAAACACGACCGGCCACTGTTCGCACAGCGAGATGACACCCCCGTCTACGGGGTTCACCGGGTGGGACGCCAGCCGTGACGTGCCGTCTGGTGTTGTCAGAGATCCGACAATGTTTAAAAATTATGGCAAGTCTATCATGGGCTCCAGTAAATTGAATTTGCGGCCTGACTCCGTCGACAATATAATTCCGCGGCTAATTGTTTGGGGTATATGGATTATGAACGAGAAGAGTGCGATGGCTTATCGCCCAGATGTCGATGGTTTGCGTGCCGTCGCCATTCTCGCAGTGGTCGCCTACCATGTCGGCCTGCCGCTGGTGAATGGCGGATTTGTTGGGGTGGATATTTTCTTCGTCATTTCCGGCTACTTGATTACCGGGCTGCTAAAGAAGGAACTTACCAATACCGGTACGATACATATTGGCGATTTCATCGCCAGGCGGATTCGCCGGTTGTTGCCGGCTTTCTTCCTGGTCATGACCGCGACTCTGCTGGGGGCGATGTTGACGATGTTTCCCCAGGAATTGCCGCGGATGGGGAAATCCAGTATTGCTGCCGCCCTGGTGAGCTCGAATTTTCATTTCCTCAATTACTCCGGTGGCTATTTCGATCCATCCACCGACATTATGCCTTTGCTCCATACCTGGTCTCTCGGGGTCGAGGAACAGTACTATTTTATCTGGCCATTATTGTTATTGCTGGTCTGGCGTTTTGCCATCGTCACTGGGCAACGCCAAACGGTCGTCGCCATGATCGTGTTGCTGGTTGTTTTTCTCGGATCATTTCTCGGCAATGTGTTCTTCATCGAATCCCGCCACGCCCTCGTTTATTACATGATGCCGTTTCGCGCCTGGGAATTTGCGTTGGGGGGATTATTGGTGTGGGCGGAACCCGGTCTGCGCCACCAGTCCCGTTGGCCGGGAGAATTGCTTTTCGTATTGGGTGGCCTGTTGGTTTCCTGGTCGATTTTCCTGCCAGGCGACATTGCCGTTTATCCCGGTTGGCAGGCGGCCATTCCGGTCGCGGGGGCCGCTGCCCTCATTGCCGCCGGTTCCAACGAGCGGTCTCTCTGGTCACGCAAATTGCTGGGCAGTCAATTCATGGTCCGCATCGGCCTTATTTCATATTCCTGGTATCTCTGGCATTGGCCGATGCTGGCGTTGAGCCGGGCGCATGATTTGGGTGCCCGATCGTTGTTTCGGGATTCGGCCATTTCTCTCGTCGCTCTGGTGCTTGCCTGGGCCACTAATCGTTTCGTGGAAAACCCGATTCGTTATCGTCGGCCTGTCGGCTTTCAATCCACACGGGGCACATTGATTTCGGGGGGGCTCATTACCCTGGCCATCGTGGCCCCAATCCTCTCAACTTAAGCCCGCGCTGCATGAAAGGTTGCTGGATTGTGGTAGAATAAGTCATCGTAACACATTGATACCTAAGGATATTTACCATGTCGACCTCAATACCAGACTGTTCTTGTCGGGTTCTTTAGCTA
>JAUYFG010000127.1 GCA_030690985.1 Pseudomonadota bacterium | reverse complement strand
GACTTCAGCAGCAAGGACGGATCGGGGAAGGGGGCGCTCGCCATCCCCTTCTTATACCGTTCAGCATGGCGCTTGTCCAGCAACCTCGCTTAACCCGTTGTGTCACTTATGGATTTGGGATGGGGCAAATTAGCCCTGGGGTCTCCGTAGGAGCGGGCTTGCCCGCGATCAAGCTGTGCTAATCGCGGGCAAGCCCGCTCCTACCAACATCAGGCATTCGGCTTGAAGTCGTACAACATCAACTCGGCCACGCTGTTGGCCCATTCCACGAACTCCGGAATGGCGAACAGCGGCTTGCCGACAGCGCGATGCAGGTCGGTGACCAGCATCACCCCCATCTCGCGCTGCGGGTAACCGCGCGCATATCTGAGAATATTGCTCAGCTTGTCGAGGTCGCCGGCCGACGCCTTCGCCCGCCGCACCAGGGCCGCCGCGACGCCGTATTGCAGGTCGATGCCCTTGGGCACCTCGGCCACTCGGCCTTCGAGGATGGCATCGATGTCCGGCAGGTTTTCCATGTTGTCGATGAAAGCCTTGAGCTCCACCCCGACGCCCTGCCCCACGCAGGCTTGCAGGGCGTTGCCCAGGAGATCGGGGCGATCGGAAAACTTGTACAGCGCGCGATGGGCGTATTCCCAGGAACGCGGGCTGGGGAAGGCCACCGGGTTGTGCGCCGGATCGAAGCTGAACAACAGATCCGGGCGGAAGCGGAGGAAGCCGAGGATGCGCTCGTCGATGCCTTTTTCCAGCGCCCAGCCGATCCAGTCATCGAGATTGGCTTCCACCTCGTAATGGGTGAAGCGATTGGCCAGCGGCGACGGCATGGCGTAGGTCACACCGCGGTCGCCCTGGCGGTTGCCGGCGGCGAATATGGCCCAGCCTTCGGGAATCATGTACTCGCCCAGCTTGCGGTCGAGGATGAGTTGATAGGCGGCGGCGGAAACCGTCGGCGGTGCCGCATTGATTTCATCGAGGAAAAGGATGCCGGCGGGGCCGTGGCGCTGGGCGTCCGGCAACATCGACGGCACCGACCATTCGACGTTGTCGCCATTACGGAAGGGAATGCCGCGCAGGTCGGTGGGCTCCATCTGCGACAGGCGGATGTCGATCAGCGGCACCCCATGCTTGGCGGCAATGCCGGCGATGATCTGGGATTTACCGACGCCGGGCGGCCCCCAGAGCATGACGGGAGTGTGCTGACCGGCGGCGCAACTGGCGAATTCGCGGTCGAGGATGGTTTCGATGTGTGAAGGACGCATGATGGTGTGAGCTCAATTCCAGTCTTGTTCGGGGCCGTCTGCCGCCTGTTCCAGTGCATTTTCGAGTCTCGCCGCCACCAGCGCGGCCTGGATGCGTGGCGCATCGACCCTGCTCGGCAGCAGACGATGGATGCGGGCCAGCCACTGGGGCTTTTCGCAGGCCAGAATTTCCAGGCGGGTGCGGGTTGCAACAGAGATCCGAGGCCATGACAGCAGGATGGGCGCGAGCCGCGCATGATAATCGGCAATAACCGAGTTTTCCAGTCGACTATTCCCGGTTTCCCGTAGCAATAGCTCGGGAAAGGCATCGACGGGCAGACGGCGCCCCTGCCATTCGACCGGAATGCGCAGGCCGAAACAGCCGACGCCCTCCCCCGCCCGATCACGCTGGAACCACTGCGCCGACGCCTCGGAGCCCGCCGCCTGATTGACCTGGCGCGCGAGTAAATCGCGGTGGCTCAAGCTTGGGCCCGACGCGTCATGTTCGGCCAGGGAGGGCGAATGAAAACCAGTGAATGACGGCACGAAGGGCTGCCATTCACCCTCCGGCTGTTCGTTGTGCATGACGCCTTCCCGGTCACAGGCCAGCAAGGCCAGCGGCAGGCCGGATTCCTGGTCGAGCAACCAGAGTTCCTGGGTATCGACGATGGGAAACGGCAAGGCCGGGCGCGTTTCCAGCGCCGGCAGGATGTCGCCCAGATTCTCGGCGTGGCCGGCCTTCAGACCTTCGCCTTCCACCCAGATGCCGGTAGGGCGCACCCAGCCATAGCCGTCATCGGCACGCAGGTGCCAGGTCAGGCCGTCGAAGGAATGTGCGGTGACTTCGCCGGCTTCGACGATCTGGACGACGCCGCGATAGGGATTGACGCGGCGCAGCGCGTAGTAAGAGGGATACATGGGAATCGAAGGAAAGAAGAGCGCGACAAGCGTAACCCATTGCGCCGAAATTCAGTTTGCCGGACCCGCACGCTATCGGGCGCCCACCACGCCGAGCCTGCCCATCCATTTCCGGCATGTTGTAGCCATGCGGTCACCCGGTCACCGGGTCTTCAGCACCGCTCAGCCAACACCCCGTTGGTAATTCAGGATGCGCCCCTTGTATGGCTCACCGCTGTTCTGGTGGTGGGCCGCGCGTTGCTCACTGTGGCTATAGCCAAGATCAACCATGTCGCGATTGAATTTCGCCCGGTTGCCGCGGTCAGGGTCGACGATGATGACCTCCACCTCGGGGTTCGAATGCCGGTCGATGAAGCGGGAGAGGATATCGGGCTGGCTACGCTCATAAAGCACGTCGCTGCCGATGATGAGATCGAATTTGCCCAGTGCCGGGTCGGCGTCTGACCAGTTCCCGGTCTGGAAGGGAATAGCGGCCATGTGGTTCAGGAGCAGGTTTTCCACCAGAAATGCGGCGGCCAGGGGATGGCAATCGCTGGCGGTGATGTCCGCGCCGCGTCGTTGCATGACCAGGCTGGCCAGGGCAAGACCACTGCCGATTTCCAGTATGCGTTTCCCTTCGATGGCGAAGGTCTGCATGACACCGGCGAGGATGCGCGAAGACGGCCAGACCTGGCCGAACAACGGCCAGATGGCGGAAGTAATACCAGCCCGCTCGGCGCTGCCGTCAGGGTCGGAATATTGCTGTTTATCCAGCAGGGAACGGATGTGGTAATCCAGGCCGCCGAGATTCAGAGTCTCGAACTTGACCTGGTAACCCAGTGCTGCGGGGCTTGCTGTCATGAATCCGGGTTTCCCGGTTGAACGCAGTCGAACAGACTGGTTCTGGAGAAACGGCGGCCACCCCCGGCGGCGGCAATAACCGCCGGGGATGACCGAAGGAAATCAGCGAGCGCCGGGGAACGGCATGGGGAAGCTGGGAATGCCGGGGAACATGGGGTAGGCGGCCTGGTTCGGCTGCGTCGGCTGGGCAGGCATGAGATACGGCAGCAGGCCGGCGAACGGATTGGCCATCATCTGGGGAGGCATGGCATAGGCCTGCGGTGCACCCTGAGGGACGCCGAAGGGCATCATTCCGGCAGGCGCCTGATAACTGGGCATCGCGGGCATCGCAGGCATGGTGGGCAGCATTGCCGGGTTGAACATGGCGGGATTGAACATCGTCGCCGGATTGAACGCATTCGCGGGATTGTTCATGGGGACCAGCATGGCGCCCAGAGGCGTCATGATCGGGGCCAATATGGTCATCGGATTGAACATTTCCATGCCGGGCTGGGTCTGGGCCTGGGCCGGGAAAGCGAGGGCAAAAAGGCTGGCCAGGGCCATAGAGGGGGCGAGATAGGGATTATTCATAGCGTGTCTCCTAGGTGATGCATTACGCCAGGCCGAAAACCGGCCACAGGCGGGCTACCGATGCGCTGCTGTCCGGTCCAAGGAGACTTGCTGGGATGTGCCCGGAGAGAAAACCGGGCCAGGGAGGGGAAGTGCCCACATCAGGGGCGCCCGGAGTATAGCCAGATCACCCGCCGCACCCGGAAAACGCCGCAGCACCTCTCCAATGAGGTGCAACTTCGTTGCGGAAACCCGGTCACATGCGCTCCCAGATACAATGCCCCACCTTCCCACCAGGAGCTTCACCCCATGCAACGTATTTTTCTGGCCCTGTTCGCGGTCTTTCTCGGTTTCGCCCTCCCCATGCACGATGCCGAAGCGAAGCGGCTGGGCGGCGGCAAGTCCTACGGCATGCAACGCCAGGCACCGATGAAACGCGAAGCCACGCCGAACCAGGCACCCAATCAGGCACAGAACGCCGCCGCGCAACCCGGCAAGCGTTCCTGGATGGGTCCGCTCGCCGGTCTGGCCGCCGGCCTCGGCCTGGCCGCGCTGTTGTCCCATTTCGGCCTGGGCGAAGGGATGGCGAACATCCTGATGATGGCCCTGCTGGCCATGGCCGCCTTCATGCTGATTCGCTGGTTCATGCGCCGCAATCAGCCGCAGGTACGGCCGGTCCAGTATGCCGGCGCGGGGATGGGAGAAAACCCGCCGGTTCGTTTCGAGCCGGCACAAGCGCTGCCCGGCAGCCCTGCCAGTCTCACCACCACCGCCCCGGAAAGCGCCGCCGCCCTGCCCCCAGGCTTCGACGCCGAGGCTTTCGTGCGCCAGGGCAAGGTCAACTTCCTGCGCCTGCAAGCGGCCAACGACGCCGGCAATCTGGACGACATCCGCGAGTTCACCACGCCGGAGATGTACGCCGAGATCAAGCTGGACATCGACGAGCGCAACGGCGCCACCCAGCGCACCGATGTGGTGATGCTCAACGCCGAAGTGCTGGAAGCCCTGGAAGAAGGCAATCGCCAGATCGTCAGCGTGCGTTTCCACGGCATGCTCCGGGAAGGCAGCGAACAGCCCGCCCCGTTCGACGAAATCTGGCACCTCACCCGCCCCATCGATGCCAGCCTTGGCTGGGTCGTGGCGGGGATTCAACAGAACGTCTGATTCAGCCGTTCCGCGCGGTAGTCAATGGCGACTTTCGGGTCGCCATTTTGCTTTCTGGGGTCCGATGCCATCGCCCAGGCTTCGCGCCTGGGCGGTATCGGCCACGCGAAAAAGGCGCGCGTACAAGGGGTCAGCTCACGCAACGGAAAAAACCGTACGCTAAGCTTTTTGCTCCTCGGGACTGTTCCAGGGGTTGATGGTCAGAACACCGGTTGGCTCAAAGTCGGCCACGTTGCGCGTTACGACGGTCATGCCGTGTACAAGCGCCGTCGCAGCTATAAGTCCGTCACGAACAGGGTGAGGGTCTGGCACATGGAGCCTGTGCGGCAGTGAAGCCCTGAAGGATGGTGATGGCGATAGCCTTCGATTCCTGAGCTGCCTGTGCGGCAGTGAAGGCTCAAAGCCTGCTGATCGCGCTCGAATTCGATTCCTGAGCTGCCTGTGCGGCAGTGAAGTTGTTGGAACTCAGGGCGGTCAAGGCTTCATCTTCCTGAGCTGCCTGTGCGGCAGTGAAGATCGTGGTTGGGGTGAACGCCTCTCTGCGCATTTCCTGAGCTGCCTGTGCGGCAGTGAAGGCCACGCCGATCACACAGCCGATCCCGTGCCTTTCCTGAGCTGCCTGTGCGGCAGTGAAGCCAGGAAATCCATGTAGGCGGCATTGGTGAACTTCCTGAGCTGCCTGTGCGGCAGTGAAGACCTCATCCCAATTCACCACCAGGTCTTTCAGTTCCTGAGCTGCCTGTGCGGCAGTGAAGGCCTTCTCTGTTTCGGCCGCGATTTTTCCGCTTTCCTGAGCTGCCTGTGCGGCAGTGAAGGTGAGCGCGGCGATAATCTCTCGCTTCTTTGCTTCCTGAGCTGCCTGTGCGGCAGTGAAGTCACTGGTGAGAAGCAAAGAGGAGATGGAAGATTCCTGAGCTGCCTGTGCGGCAGTGAAGTTGCGTTGTGTCTCCGACCACAGTTTCAAGATTTCCTGAGCTGCCTGTGCGGCAGTGAAGAAATGTGGACGAAATGCCTGCGGGCGACGCGTTTCCTGAGCTGCCTGTGCGGCAGTGAAGTTGCGTTGTGTCTCCGACCACAGTTTCAAGGTTTCCTGAGCTGCCTGTGCGGCAGTGAAGGTCAGTTGATGGCATTTTCACCCCCGAAACGCTTCCTGAGCTGCCTGTGCGGCAGTGAAGGAGGCGGCATTCGACCGCCGCCTTGCTCTCGTTTCCTGAGCTGCCTGTGCGGCAGTGAAGTGTCTGAGCGGCGACCCATCACATCCTCACAATTCCTGAGCTGCCTGTGCGGCAGTGAAGGAGACTCACACCAGCTAGAGCGCGCCTTTCACTTCCTGAGCTGCCTGTGCGGCAGTGAAGGCGATGGGAGAACAACTGCAGCGAGTTCGTCATTCCTGAGCTGCCTGTGCGGCAGTGAAGTTCGGATCAGGCACTCGCCGTAAACTTCCATATTCCTGAGCTGCCTGTGCGGCAGTGAAGAGGAACCGACTTCACCAACATCCACCCGATGATTCCTGAGCTGCCTGTGCGGCAGTGAAGAGGCGATCTTTCCAGGCGCGCAGGTAGGCCTCTTCCTGAGCTGCCTGTGCGGCAGTGAAGGCCTACCTCGGCGCCAACACTGACGCCGACCATTCCTGAGCTGCCTGTGCGGCAGTGAAGTGATAGCCGCGAATGATAAATCCGGCCTGCGTTTCCTGAGCTGCCTGTGCGGCAGTGAAGGATGGCGCGCTGCTGGGCCATGACGGCATCCTTTCCTGAGCTGCCTGTGCGGCAGTGAAGTCGCGCCAGCCAGCAGTCACCAAGTATCTGCTCTTCCTGAGCTGCCTGTGCGGCAGTGAAGCTCGCACCAGCCAGAGCGCAACGCCCTGGACATTCCTGAGCTGCCTGTGCGGCAGTGAAAAACGAATAGCATATGGTCACCGGAATGAGTAGTTCCTGAGCTGCCTGTGCGGCAGTGAAGGAAGGAATGAGTCGAGCACCAGGCACGGGATCTTCCTGAGCTGCCTGTGCGGCAGTGAAGTGATAGCCGCGAATGATAAATCCGGCCTGTGTTTCCTGAGCTGCCTGTGCGGCAGTGAAGCAGGTCTCGAGTCCACCCGCCGGCCTTCACGTTTCCTGAGCTGCCTGTGCGGCAGTGAAGGGTGCGGGGGGTGTTCATGATCCTCTCCGGCTTTCCTGAGCTGCCTGTGCGGCAGTGAAGCGGGGCGGGTGGTTGATCTCATGGCGTTCTCCTTCCTGAGCTGCCTGTGCGGCAGTGAAGGTGAACGTGATGTAAATCAGCCCGCCCGTGGTTTCCTGAGCTGCCTGTGCGGCAGTGAAGGCAGCGCGCAGTTCCAGGTATCTGAGCACGATTTCCTGAGCTGCCTGTGCGGCAGTGAAGTGCAAGATTGCACTTATGGTCACCGCTTCACTTTCCTGAGCTGCCTGTGCGGCAGTGAAGACAATGGGAGGGCTGTCGATGCTGATGGGGCATTCCTGAGCTGCCTGTGCGGCAGTGAAGGCCATCAACTGCTGCGCACGCAACTGGTTGGTTTCCTGAGCTGCCTGTGCGGCAGTGAAGCATCCATCGCCCCACTGTCAGATCACGAATCTTTCCTGAGCTGCCTGTGCGGCAGTGAAGGGCCTCGACGATGATCGCGTGGCAGGCGTCCATTCCTGAGCTGCCTGTGCGGCAGTGAAGGAGTCGGGGTAGTCAAACAGCATGATGGTCACCTTCCTGAGCTGCCTGTGCGGCAGTGAAGTTCATGGGCTTCGATTTCAGCAGGCTCGTCCTTTCCTGAGCTGCCTGTGCGGCAGTGAAGACGAAGCCAGCGATGTAGCCGGCTGGGCGGGATTCCTGAGCTGCCTGTGCGGCAGTGAAGGTGATGATGCCTGCGCGGTAGTCGCGCTCTACTTCCTGAGCTGCCTGTGCGGCAGTGAAGTGGCCTGGCAGTCATCATGCGATCCAGGTACATTCCTGAGCTGCCTGTGCGGCAGTGAAGATAGGCGCTCAATGGTGGCAGCGCGCTCAACCTTTCCTGAGCTGCCTGTGCGGCAGTGAAGGCTCCACCCGTCCAGGGCGTTGCGATCCTGTTTTCCTGAGCTGCCTGTGCGGCAGTGAAGACGAAACGACGGCAATCCCGAAGTTCACTTATTTCCTGAGCTGCCTGTGCGGCAGTGAAGTCGCTTCGGTACACCATCACCCTACTCATCCATTCCTGAGCTGCCTGTGCGGCAGTGAAGGAAAATGCGCCTTCATGCCGCCGATTGCCCCTTTCCTGAGCTGCCTGTGCGGCAGTGAAGCGTGCAAATCATCATCAATACCCCGATCTTGTTTCCTGAGCTGCCTGTGCGGCAGTGAAGATCCCAATATGGAAGGCGCGCTGCTGGGTCATTTCCTGAGCTGCCTGTGCGGCAGTGAAGGGCGCGGCAGCCAATGGCGGCAGCATGAGCAATTCCTGAGCTGCCTGTGCGGCAGTGAAGTAACCATCTTGGCGGGTAACACCCTAATTGTTAAAGAAAATGGGTGCCATGGCGCCCGTGGATGCAAGTTTTACCGGCGCTTGCAAGTGCTTGATTCAAATAGGGCCCTGCAAGCGCCAGAAAAAAGGGTCAAAACCATGGAATGGTGGCGGTGGGACTCAGGCCGTAGGCACTGAAGGCGTCGGCTACCGGTTGCGCCTGCAGGGGCAGATGCTCCACAAACAGACGGAACTGCTGCCCGGTGGTGCGGCTTTGGATCACCACAAAGGGCAGGTCCAGGCGCTCGGCGGCGCTATCCGGAATAGCGGCCCTGGCAAGTTGTTCGCTCACCCCCTTGCGCGCCATCAGACGGCGACGCAGGCGTTCCGGATTGCTCTTGGCCTGGACGCGGCGCACCACCCGGTAGCCCTTCACCGGGGGCAGCGGCAGCACTTCGCCCACATCGGTGTGATCCCGCATGCCTAATCGCCAGTCCAAGGCCAGAAAGGCTTGCAGTTCCATTGCGCTGCCGTGCAGGCGCAAGCGGCTGCCGAGGCCGCTTTTCCCGGCGTCCGGAAAACACAGGCCGATATTGCCTTGTCCGTGCATGGCGAGGCTGCGGTGGAGTTTGCTGAAGAGGGCGTTCATCAGCACATTGGGCGGAAACTCCGGGTCCGGCAGGAGGCGGATTTCGATGTAGTGGTCCATGGTGGACGCCCTTATTCCTTGTCGCTGTCGCCGAAGACGCCGCCACGCACCAGGATGGCCATGACGTAGTGCTGGTTGCCGATTTTCTGCGGCGCCGTGTCCTTGAGCACCCAGGCATCGAGCAGGGAATAGAAATCGGCCTTGTCCCTGGGCTGGCGGTAGGCCTTGCCCTGATTGGTGACAGAGCCGAATGGCTCGACGGCGATGGGGCCGAGCTCCACTCCTTCCTCGTTGGGATACCAGGTGTCTATGGTGCGCAGGGCGTTGCCGATTTTCTGGCTGTGCATGGCGGCCACCTCGCCGACTGCGTAGAGGGTCTTGCTCTTCTGGCCCTTCTTGTCGCCCTTGTCGAGGATGAGTTCCTGGGAGGGATAAACCTCCTGGCCGTCGCCAACGCGGGCATAGGCCACCACTTCGAGCAGGGCGTGGTGGGGGCTGACCAGGGCTTGTTCGATCTCGGCGGCGAGTTGGGCGATGTCGGCTTCGGCAGCGACGGGCACGCTGAAGTCGCGCAGGCTGAAATCCAGGGAATTGAAGCGCCAGGTCTGTTCCGGCTTGCCTTTCACCAGATGGCGTACTTCGACGATGATCTGCTCGGCGCCCACCCGGTTGCGCCAGAGGAAGCGGCCGTTGGCGAGGTTGATGGCATAGCGGCGGGCGAGTTCTCCAAAACCAGGGTCGGCCTTGTAGCCTTGGACCACGGCTTGCAGCCTGGCCTGGTAGTCGACGTTGTTGCAGGCCGCTGGAGTACCGGTTCCGCCCAGCACGCGCAGGGTGAAGCGCACCCGCAGGGTGTCGGCATCGTTGGGCAGGGTGGCCACGTCCACGGTTTGCAGGTTGGGGGACTGGATGGAAGCGTCGAGTTTGGCTGGATCCTGATCCTTGGTCTTGAGGCGGTTGGAGATAGTGCCGCGCACGGACTTTTCATGGACTCCCACAACAGGCCATTGGCCGCCGTCGGCAGAATCGTCCCAGCGCCCGGCGCTAAAAAGGCCGTCGGAAGGATCGAGCTTGCGTTCGAAGGCGAGAACGGAGGCGGTTTTGATGAGTTCGGTTTTGGCCATGGTCATGCTCCTGGAATGGGGTCGAGTTCGGATGCGGCGAGGGTGTCGGAGTAGCGGTTCACGCAGTGGTAGAGGCCGGCATCCGGGTCGGCTTCGGTGTGCCAGAGCAGTTGTTGCAGTTCCATGAGGCGGTGCGGGCCGATCCACTGGCCCAGGGAATAGAGACTCTCGACGAAGCGGAAGGGCGTGGCGCCGTCGCGGACGTTTTCAACGATGCCCGGTGGGTAAAGCGGCGAGATGCCGGCATAGCCGATGGGCAGGGGTACGAGCCAGCCGGGGCGTTTTTCCACTTGCCATTCCACCTTGGGCGGCGGCTGATCCGGCGTGGCAGCAAGTTCCGCCTGCGGTTCGCCTTCGACTTGCGGCTCCGGGGGCAGGGTGGCGGGCAGGTGGTTCAGGCGGCTGAGGTCCAGCAGGGCATCGAGCACGCTGACCGCTGCGCCGGCACTTTCCGCCTTGAGCCTTTCCAGCCGTTCAGCCAACAAGTCCGGCCGATGCACCAAGGCGAAACCGGGCAGCAGGCGGCGGCGCAGGCGGGCAAAGGCACTGCGTTGGTCTGCCACCACGGCGGGCCAGGGCAGCCACTGGGGCTTGGGCGCCCGGTGGCCCAGAGTCGGCAACACACTGCCGCCCGCCAGCCGCATGCCCAGGGCGGTTTGGTAGGCGGCATCGGCAAAATCCTGCTCCTCCCGTGCCTCCTCGAAGCCGCCACGAACGGCAATGACCAGGCTCACCTCCAGATGGGCGCGGCCTTCTTCGATGATGGCCGGCGGCGTGCCTTCGGCGATGAACTTGGCCGCATCCTTCTTGAGATAGACCGGGTTACGACTTTGGGCGAAGACCAGATGCTGCCGCCGGTTGGGCTTGAAGGTCTGGGCCTCGAAGCCGTGGCAGATGATGCCCACGCCGCCGAACTCCTGGCCGAATTGCTCCGACAAACGCCGTTCCAGGGCATGGACAAAGCCGAGAAAGGCGGTGGGGGAGGGAAAGCCCCAGGTGAGCGGGCTGGAAATGGCGTTGGCGTTTTGCACGCGCAAATGGGGCAGGACCAGCAGGCCGCTGGGTTTGAAGGCTTGCTTAGTCATCTTCCAACTCCTTCCGCAGTTCGCGTTCGAGCATGGTTCGCCATTCCAATGCTTCGGGACCGCCGAACAAGGTTTTGTCGGTTTGCAGGTTGGCGTTGAGCCAGATGGCGAAGCGCTTGCACACCTCGTCCCGCCAGTCGTCGCGCCGGTAGCGGACGGCGAAATCTTCGTCGCTCAGGCTGCGGGCCGGGTCCAGCCAGCATTGCTCGGCGAGATTGAGCTGGCAGTCGGCCAAGGCGCTCCAGCCGGGTTCCATGAAATTGCGCAGCTCGGCGGCCATGTTCAGCGCTTCACCGCACAGATCGGCCACCAGTTCCGCCCGGGTGTCGCGGATGCCGAGTGTGTTGCCGGTGTTCGCCTTCCGACGCAGGAAGTCCTTCAATACCCCCGTCAGCCGCCGCACTTCCTTGCGTCGACCGAAATAGCGGGTAAAGACGGTATCGGCTTTGAGGGGTGGGCGCAGGGCCGGGGATTCCCAGGCGGGTGGCACCGATGCCAGCAGGTAGTTCTCACCCCGGCGCTCGGAGTTGAGCTGGCTGACGTTCTGGGGCTTGGAGCCGCCGAAGCTCTGGATGGCGTGATTGGGGTAATCCCGGTAGCCGTGGGGATGAGCTTTATTCGCGCGCCGGGCGTCCCGAGCAGCCTTGGCGGCATCCGAGAAACGGTCTTCGCTGATGCGCTTGTGGACGGCATGGGCCAGCGGAGAAGACAGCAGGGGCGCCAGCAAGTGATACCCGCCATCGCCAAGCGGCCAATAGAGTTGCTTGGCGAGTTTGTGCGAAGCCGGGCCGCCCTTGGCTTCGGGCAGCGCGGCGAAGTCCGTCATCCATTCCGCCGCCTTGGCCTCGTCGTCAGAGAGGGCTTCGGCCAGAGCCGGATCGCGGGCCGTGGCCCGGTCCAACAAGGTGCGGCCGTCGACGCTGAGGCGAAGGAATTTGTACACGTCCAGGGCTGCCGCATTGCCCACCACGTCGGGCGAGAACTCACCTTCCAGGACATGGGAACCGAGTTCCAAAACCCCCGCTGCCGGGTTGCCGAAGCTGGACAGGCTGGAACCATCCGCCGAAGGATGGGTGAACTTGATGGCATGGGTAACCTGCTGAATCTGCCCGACCCGCCGGGCGGCACCGGCGATCCAGACTGCGGGCTGATGATCGGCGATCAACTTCTGCCGGGCTTCGTCGTCGCCGTCCTTGAGCTTGTCCAGCTTGGGCTGGAGGCGGTCTTCACGCAGGAAGCGCGCGATCTCGGCCTTGATGCGTTGGCTCTCGCCGGGTGGCGAGGGCGAAAGCGGCTTGTCTTCCATGGGCTTCTCCTTTTACGAACAGCAGTGCATGAACATCAATCACGGTACAAGGCAATCTCTGCGGTGGTTAACCTGGTGAGCCAGGCTACACCCGGCTGAACCCCAGCGCCGGGTGATAGCGCCAGCGTTGGCTGGCCTCCCGGCCGGGCAGGTCCACCAAACCGAACTTGCGGGCGCAGTCCACGGGCTCCAGGTCTTGCCCTTCGGCCAGGGCTTGCAGGGCGGTGAGGTAGTCGGGCGCGCCCCAAGGGTCGATGCGGGGACCGGTATATAAGGCGGCGTCCTCGATGCGCAGCAGCAGATGGGGTACGGGTACTTCATCGCCCGTCTCATTCAGCCAGCGAAACTCGACCTCGGTGCAATCTTCGTCCGGCCGGAAGTAGTAGCTCTGATGGCCTTGCGGGTCGGCGCGAAAGCGGCTGCGGGCTTGCAGCACGCCGGAGAGGTGGGCGCGGGTGTTCCACCACCAGTTCGCAGGTATTTGTTGTTGCTCCTGGCCGGCCTCGGCCCCCAGCATGAGGTCGGCCAGGCGAGCATGTTCCAGGTCCACGAGATTGCCTTTGGGATCGAGGTTGTCGCGGGGCCGGATGCGGGCGCGGGCGTCGATGGTTTGCCACTGCTCGGGGGTGAGCAGTTGCCTGAGGTGGTGGGTTTTGAGGGGGAATTCATCGCACTCGAAGCCCGGCCAGCGGAAGGCCGGCGCACTGTCTGAGTGCTTGAGGCTTTTGACGTTGCGATCCAGCAGCAGGATGTTGGGCTGGTCGGGCGGGCAGTCGAATTTGCGGTGGCGCTTGACCCGGCCGGCAAGCTGGATGATGGAGCGCATGGACGAAGGTTCGACTATGGCCCAGTCATAGTCATGATCCCGCCCCACTTCCGCCACGGCGGTGGCCAGGACGATGAAGAGGTGATTCTCCTCCGGGTTGGTGTCCAGCCTTTGGCGCAGGCCGGGCCAGGAAAACACGGCATCCGGCTTGTGGCGCTTGAGGACGGCATCCAGCTCCTTTTCGATTTCGGCCCTGACCAGCAGGGGATGGCGGGCGTGGTAGGCGCACAGGTGGATGCGGCAGCCTTCGGGCGCGCCCTGGGCGAAAAGTCCTTGGGCCACGTCAAACAAGGGGTCGATATTGGCCATGCGGATAAGGCCGAAGCTCACCCGCTTGCCGGTAGCGGGGTCGATGCTGTGGTGCTGGCTATGCAGTTGCAGTGCCTTGTCGCGCAGCAGGTCGGCGAGTTGACCGCAGATGTGGGCCTGAATGCTGGCCTTGTCGTTGGCCTTCGTGGCAGTCATCGGCACGTCGACGATGGCGGCGCGGCGGCGAATCTCCTTGATGGCGGCCAGCCGGGCGATGCGGCGCTCCACAAAAGTCGTGTGGCTGGCGAGAAAGGCCGCGCCGTCGGCTTCGTTGCCGTGGTTTTTGCTATCGACGCTGAATTCGTCAAACCAGCCGCAGCACACGGCCAGGGCATAGCCTTGCCGGCCCCGGTGGTGCTGGAATTCCTCCCGGCCGGCGCAATAAGCCAGAAACAGGCCTTGTACCAACGCGGGCGGCAGTGTGGCGGAAGAGAGCAAGACCCGGCTGCCCAGCAGGCCGGCCCAATGAACCAGGCGGCTGAGGGCGGGCAGATCGCCCATGTCGAATTCGTCGGGCTCGTCCAGCACCAGGTCCGAAGTCATGAGCCGCAGCATGGGCAGGATCTGATGTCCGCCTCGGGTGCTCTCAACGGCGGGCATCAGGTGGTCGATGGTGCATACCAGCACGGGGGCATCGAGCAGCGCACCGGCTTCGCGGCGTCGGCTCTGGCGCCTCGCCTCTTCCGCGCTCCCTTGCTGTTTTCGGTCGGGGTAAAGCCAATCCTTGAGCGGGCCATCTTCCAGGCTGCCTTCGTAGCGCACATGGTTGTGGCCGGCCAGCAAATCCAGGGACGATTCGCTGCCCCCGTCGCTGCTGGCCTGGGCCTGGGCCTGGTAGTAGGCGTGCAGTGCCTTGGTTGCCGCGCCGCCCGCCAGCACCGCCAGATCTTCCGGCCCGAGCGTCAGGCGTTCCCGGTAGGCGTCGCCGGTTTGCAGGGTCAGCGTGCGCAGGCCCAGGGCCACGGTGAAGCGCGCGCCGAGTTGGGGATTGGCGAGGCCATAGAGGATGCGGGCATTGGCGAAAGTTTTGCCAGACCCGGTGGAAGCGAGATTGACACCGAAAAACCCCTGTTGCGCGGACTGGTCGCGCAGGCTTTCGGCCAGATCAAAAGCGCTGTTCTGCCAACCGTATGGTGCTTTGGCCCGCTCCCGGAAACCCTTGTGGCGGGCGATGCGGGGCAGGCTTTGCTCCAATCGAGGAAGCGTGCGCATCAGGCGACCGGCATTGACCTCGACACCGATCAGGTGCTCGTCGAGGCGTTGGTTGAACCGGGGCTTCTTCCCCCCTTCGCGGGTGGAGTTGGCGTAAAGGACTTTGCTGCCGCGCGGCACCGGGTCGCCATAACGGGCATGGCTGGGCTGGGACGAGTAGTAGTGGTCGGCCAGCATCAGGGCCAGACGGGAAAGGTGAAGCATGTAAGGGCTGGCGAGGATGGCATCCGCCTGCTCGCCCAAAAGCAGGGGCCGCTTGAGGATGGCTTCGGCCGTTTTGCTCGTGTGCTGCCGCCAATGTTGGCTGTCGAAGGGCAAGCCACCGTTGAAATTCCAGCAGGCGGCCTGGGCTTGACCGTCGGTGTCATCCAGACGGCTGCCACACCAGTCATGCGCCACGCCGCCGGGCAATTTGGCCAGCGCATCTTCCCGCACGGCCCATTCCTTGCTCGGCGTGGGCAGGCGGTGGTGGCTGACGATCAACCAGCCCACCACCCGGGCCAGGGGCAGTTTCAGGGTTCTGAAGGGGCTGTAAGGATTGCCCTGCCCATCTCGAACGAGCTTGCCAATGAAGGCTTGGGTTTCGCTGCCGTCGAGTCGGGTAAGGCGTTCCAGCCAGTCCCGGTCGTCCTTGCCGGCTTCACCAACAAAAGCCTCGAACAGTCTCAACGACACCCACTCATGCCGAAAGGCGTCGGCGATAGCCACCGCGCTGGCCAGCTTCTTCTGGAAGGCTGCATTGGCCTTGCCGAAATCATGGAACAGCGCCGCGAGTCGGGCCAGCAGGCGGATGTCTTCCGCGCTGTGCCAGTCGTTTTCATCGCCGGCCCGCAACACATCGCGCCGGGTCATGTTGGTGGGGGTAGCGCCTCGGGCGTTGAACTGGCGCATGTCGCCCACCACCCAGATGAGTTCGCTGTGGTCCTTGCCGCGTATCCAGTGGCAGGCCACCGCCGTGTTCTTTCGGGCGGTCCGGCGCAGCAGGCGGTGCAGGGTTTCCAGCCCCTCCTGGGTGATGGCGGTCTGCCAAGCGCGCTCGCCTCGCCGTTCAGCGAACTGATCCAGGATGCGGCGGGTTTCGGTGAGGGCGTTCTTGCTGCACTGGGAAATCAGCAGGACATTCATGCCGCCGCCCCCATCTCCTTGGCCACGGTCTTGAGGGTTTCGATCATGAAATCCAGGGATTCGGTGGCGGCGAAGGCGTCGATACAGGCTTGGCGGAAGGTCTGCTCGTCGTCACCCCGGGCGGCGGAAACGAAGGCCTGGGGCAGAATCACCGCGTCCTTGACCAGATCGGCCACGTCGAACACCAGGCCACCTCGCCGGGTCTTGCCGTGCAGGATGGCGAGGCCGTGGGGCAGGCCGAGCACCCAGGTTGCGGTGGCGCCCAGGCCGTAGGCAAGGTAGTTGCCGTGATCGAGAAAACGGTTCGCAGAATCGCTGCCGCTGCCCCCCTTGGCACGCACGAAATCGCCGTAATCCACCGCGTTTGCGGCAAATTTGAAAAGCTTTTTTGTCAGCCTGGCTTCTTCGGTGAGAAGGGCCGTGTTGTCCGGTGCCGTCTCCAGCATGGCGCGGGACGAGGCCAGCGCCGCAAGCAATCCTTCCTTCGGCACCACGAAGCCGGCTTCCAGCAATGTGCGATTGCCGCACCAATGCTGGGCCACCCGTTCCAGTCGCACGCGCTGGAAAGCCTTGGCGGCGGCCAGCCTGAGGCCGTCATCAAACCAGAAGCGCACCCAGGATTGCAGGTATTCGGTAGGTCGATATTCGCTCTGAGGCGGGAACCAGGCGACTTCCACATCCATTTCGTTGGCACTGAAAAGCGGCGTGCCGCCACCACCGCAGAAACCCACCAGCACCCCCGCCTTGGCCAGTTCCCGCATGGCAGCCTGGGTGATGGAGGTGCCGGTGCCCAGCAGGACACTGGTGGTGTTGGCAATGGGGATGTTCCAGTAGAGGGAGTTCTTGCCCTCGTCGGTGACGTATTCGACCCGGCCGCCATTCACCAGTACCCGGCAGTGCTCCAGGTAGTAGAGGTTGGCCCGTTTGGAATGGAGGATCGTTTTCAGATCCGACGGGGAGAGATCACCCATTACAAGAGAGATTCACGTAGACGCGCAGCTTATCGGCCATCGCCAACAGGATCTTCTTGATGTCATCGAGCATGAGGGGGCTTATGGTTGGGTTGAAACACCGGGCGTGGCCAGCGCTTGTGAGGGGCCGCCGGCGACCACTTTGTAACCATGCCTTGCACGGTCTTTGCCGAACATCCTTATTTTCTCCATGCCTTCTTCTATCGAGTTGAGCACTTCGTGCTTTGCTCCGCCCGCTCGTGACCCCTTGCCGCCCCAATAGCGCGAAACGACCAGGTTGTTAAACAGGTCGTGATGAATCAAGGCAACGTAGTACCGGGAGGCGCTTTCCCAGCGGATGGGGGTCTGATACCGGACGTCCAGCGTCATAGTTGGGAAACCTCGAATACCGCATCGATACCTCGGCCATCCCAGTTGTATTCGAGATAGGCCGCATGCAGGCAGTTGCTCAGTATCCCCGTCCGTAATGCGGCCAGGCATTCACTGCCTGGTTTTCGAACGGAGGGATAGAGGATGCCCAGCGCACCCTCGGCCCGCAGCTTGCGGCCGATGCCTTGGGCATAGCCGTAGTCATCCGGATCGATGATGCGTGGTTCGGCAATGGCCGCTTGGTGCAGATCCACCGCCTCGCCCGCCACTTCTACCGCGTAAAGCCGCATTTGCAGGCGCATGGGGGCCTCGTTGGTGGCGCCCATGAACAAGGCGGCGTGGTATCGGGTTTCCGCGATGGCGGTTGCCTTTTCCTGGGCACAGTAGAACACCCCATAGGTGCCATCGCTGAAACGGCTTCCCTGGGGATTCAGGTGAGTGAAGGCCGCCATGATCGGGCTGCTGCCATTGCCGAACAGACGCTCCTCGAAGGGGACCAGACTAATTTCCCCGATCTCGTCGCGCAGGCGGTCGTTGGTCATGGCTTCCAGCGCATAGAGGGCAGCGAAATCCTCGGGGCCGGCGACTCGGTCGAACAAGCCGATGGCTGGGAAACGGGATGGAATGACACGATAGGCGGGCTGCCAGCCCAGCGTGACGCTGGGGTAGGTCAAGCCCAGCCGCCACGCCGGGCATCGAGGTACTGGCGCACGGCCAGCAGGTCGCCCATGTTGCCGCCGAGCATGCGGTCCAGCGCGCTGTTGCCGCCGAACAAGGGCGCCGTATTGGGTTTCTTGACCCAGGCGTCCGCCGCCGTTGTATCCGGCAACAGGATTTGCAGGGCTTTGTAGACGCCCAGGATGTAGGACAGACGCTCCAGCGTATCCCGCTTCAGATCAGCGCTCTCCGGCGCAGACTTCCATTTGAAGTAGGTGGAGCGGCCGGGGGCGCCCAGCAGCACCATCTGCTCGTCGGTATTCAGGCCCCAGCTACCGGCAATATTGAAAAATGCACGTAGGCCGGCTGCGGACATGGCTTTGCTGGTGGTCGCTGGGGCGCTTGCCTGGGGGGAACGAGCCAAGGCAGACATGAGTTTTTCCTTCTTTGGCGGGGTGGCGTCTTGACAAGATAATCCATTAACGAACCACATACAATTAATTAGTCTATTTACGGACTTTTCAGCCAAAGAAAACCGGCTCTATGTGATTCGTAGTGGGTAACGCGCAGCCGTAGGAGGCCCGCTGGATTTGGCGGGGGCGCTTGCGGGGTGCGCCGAGAGCCTGAAGCGCGTTACCTCGGCGTCACACCAATACCCTTTTGACAGCTTGCAGACGCCGGCAATATCTTGCGCCAACTGGTTGATAACCATTCTCATTAATGGCAAGATGCGCACCAGTCATTTCACGTTCTGGAGCGCCTCTCATGAAGTTCGGTCATTCCCTGAAATTGCTGTTGTCCGGCGCCCTGCTGATGGCGATGTTTACCCCCGCCCAGGCGGCGGAAGTGGTCGTTTATTCCGCGCGTAACGAGCAGTTGATCAAGCCGCTGTTCGATGCCTACACGAAGGAAACCGGCGTGCAGATCAAATTCATCACCGATAAGGAAGGCCCGCTGATGGCGCGCCTGAAAGCGGAAGGCCGGAACACCCCGGCCGATCTGTTGCTCACCGTCGATGCCGGCAATCTCTGGCAGGCGGCGCAGGAAGATTTGCTCAAGCCGGTCGACTCCAGGGTGCTGAAAACCAACCTCCCCGAGCACTTGCGTGACCCCGGCAATGAATGGTTCGGCCTCTCGGTGCGTGCCCGTACCGTGGTCTACAACCGCAACAAGGTGAAGGCGGGCGAGCTTTCCACCTATGAAGACCTGGCCAGCCCGAAATGGAAAGGCCGCCTGTGCCTGCGCACCTCGAAGAAGGTCTACAACCAGTCGCTGGTAGCCATGATGATCGGGGAACACGGCGAGGAACAAACCGAGCAGATCGTGCGCGGTTGGGTCGCCAATCTGGCGACCGACCCCTTCCCCGACGACACCAAGGCGATGGAAGCCGTGGCCGCCGGCCTGTGCGACGTGACCCTGGTCAACACCTATTACTTCGGCCGCCTGATGGAAAAGAAGCCGAATCTGCCGCTGGCCATCTTCTGGCCCAACCAGAATCTGAAGAGCAAGTCCGCCGGCGTGCATGTCAACGTTTCCGGTGCCGGCGTGACCAAGTACGCCAAACATGAGCAGGAGGCGATTCGCCTGCTGGAATGGCTGTCCTCCGCCAAGGCGCAGAACCTGTTCGCCGACGTCAACCTGGAATACCCCGCCAATCCGGCCATCAAATGGGATGCCGGCGTGGCCGCCTGGGGCAATTTCAAGCAGAACCTGATCAATGTCGCCGAGGCGGGCAAGCTGCAAGTCAAGTCGGTGATGCTGATGGACCGTGCGGGTTACAAATGAGTCGGCTGGGTAAAATGCGGACGTTCATGTCCATTAACCTAAGCCGGCAGAGCCGGAACCAAACAGGGTGCCCGGATGCAGCGAAGGCGGAATCCGGGAAGGGGTGTGGCGCGTTTCCCGGATTCCGCCTTCGCTGCATCCGGGCTACCAATCTGATGGATCGTGCGGGTTACAAATGAATCCGTACCTGTGCGGCGCAGCGGTTTGATGCGGTTCGTTCCTCACCACATCCTACGGCCGTGCTTTTTTTCCGCGCCCCGCCTCACCGCGTGGGCCATCGCCACGCTCACCCTGATTCCGGTGCTCGTGGTGGTTTCCGCATTGCTCGATCCGGACCAGGAAATCTGGGCGCACCTGTGGCAATACACCTTGCCGGAGTTGCTGGTGAACACGCTCTGGCTGGCTTTGGGGGTGGGCCTGGGCGTCAGCCTGATCGGCGTGGCGCTGGCCTGGCTGACCGCCGCCTGCGAGTTTCCCGGACGCCGCTTTTTCACCTGGGCTTTGTTGTTGCCGCTCGCCCTGCCCGCTTATGTCACCGCCTTCGTCTGGCTCGGCCTGCTCGATTTCTCCGGTTGGCTGCCTACCTGGCTGCGCGACACCTGGGGCATCGCCTGGCTGCCGCCGGTGCGCTCACGCGGCGGCGTGATTCTGGTGATGGCCTTGTCGCTCTACCCCTACGTCTACCTCACCGCCCGCACCGCCTTCCAGGGCCAGGGCCGGCGCCTGATGGAAGCGGCGCAATCCCTCGGCCTGGGGCGGGTGCGCGGCTTCTTCCGGGTGGCGCTGCCGATGGCGCGGCCGGGCATCGTCGCCGGTGTCTCCCTGGCATTGATGGAAACCCTGGCGGATTTCGGCACCGTTTCGGTGTTTAACTACAACACCTTCACCACCGCCATCTACCAGGCCTGGTTCTCGATGTTCTCCCTGTCGGCAGCCTCGCAACTGGCCAGCATCCTGATCTTCTTCGTGCTGGTGCTGGTGCTGCTGGAACAGGCTTCGCGGCAGAAACGCAGTTACGCGCAATCGGCGCGCGGTGGCGGCGGCTCGGCGCGCATCCGCCTGGCCGGCTGGCAGGCCTGGCTGGCCGCCGGTTTTGCCGGCCTGATCTTCCTGCTCGCCTTTGCGCTGCCGTTCGCGCAACTGCTGGCCTGGGCCTATCACGCCATCGGCGCCGATCTCGACATGCGCTATTTCGCTTTCATCTGGCATTCCCTGCTGCTCTCCGGCATCGGCGCCGTGCTGGTCGCCGCGCTGGCGCTGGCGCTGGGTTATGCACAGCGCCTGCAACCTTCGCCCGGCATGGCCTTCACCGTGCGCCTGGCGGCCATCGGCTATGCCCTGCCGGGCGCGGTGCTGGCGGTGGGCTTCTTCATTCCGGTGGCCTGGCTGGACAACCTGCTCATCGACACGGTGCGCGCCTGGAGCGGCCACGAGGTGGGCCAGGTTCTCGGGGGCACGCTGGCGGTCATGTTGCTGGCCTATTGCGCGCGCTTCCTCGCGGTGGGTTTCGGTTCGCTGGAAACCGGGCTGGGCCGCATCACCCGCTCCCTCGACGAAGCCTCGGAAGTGCTCGGTGTCACCGGCTTCAAACGGCTGTTTCGGGTGCATCTGCCGATGTTGCGCGCGCCGCTGCTGGTGGCGATGGCGCTAACCTTCGTCGACATCATGAAAGAACTGCCCATCACCCTGATGACCCGGCCGTTCGGCTGGGACACCCTGGCCACCCGCATTTTCGAGATGACCTCGGAAGGCGAGTGGGAACGTGCCGCCCTGCCCGCCGTCGCCATTGCCCTCGTCGGCCTGTTGCCCATTTTCTTGTTGATCAGACACAGCGATGCTCGCACTTGACCGCGTAGCCCAGTCGTATGGCCGCAAGGCGGTACTCAAGGATATTTCCTTCCAGCTCGCGCCCGGCCAGATCGGCTGCCTGCTGGGGCCGTCCGGCTGCGGCAAGACCACGGCACTGCGCTTGATCGCCGGCTTTGAAAAACTCGACAGCGGTGAGATCCGCATCCACGGCGAGCCGGTGGCCCGCGCCGGCTGGTCATTGGCGCCGGAAAAACGCCAGGTCGGCCTGGTATTCCAGGATTACGCCCTGTTTCCGCACCTGTCCGTGGCCGCCAACGTGGCATTCGGCCTCTCTCGCCTGGGCAACGATGAGCGCGCCCTGCGGGTGCAACAAATGCTGAAACTGGTGGGACTTTCCCGGGAAGCCGCGTCCTGGCCGCACCAGCTATCCGGCGGCCAGCAACAGCGCGTGGCACTGGCGCGCGCCCTGGCGCCGAAACCGCGTTTGTTGCTACTGGATGAACCGTTCTCCAACCTGGATGTGGAACTGCGGGAAAAACTCTCCCTGGAAGTGCGCGACATCCTCAAACACGAGGGCATCACCGCGCTGCTGGTCACCCACGACCAGCACGAAGCCTTCGCCATGGCCGATGTCATCGGCGTGATGAACGAAGGCGTGATCCAGCAATGCGATACCCCCTACACCCTCTACCACCAACCGGCCAACCGCTTCGTCGCCGACTTCATCGGCCAGGGCACGCTGTTGCCGGGCACGGTGCTCAACAGCCATCAGGTGGAAATCGAACTTGGCGTGCTGGAAGGCGTGGTCGATGGCGATTGCAGTGAGGAAGGCGGCTGTGCCCGCTGCGCTCAGGGCTGCATGGTGGACGTGCTGATCCGCCCCGACGACATCATCCACGACGACGCAAGCCTGCTCATGGGCCAGGTCGAGCGCAAAGCCTTCCGTGGCGCCGACTTCATCTACACCCTCCGGTTGCCCGGCGGCGGCCGCGTCCTGGCGCAGGTCGACTCGCACCACAACCACGCCATCGGTGAACACATCGGCATCCGCCTCGGGGTGGATCATGTGGTGGCGTTCCAGAAATGACGCTTCTTGTAGCGCAGGCGTCCCCGCCTGCTCGTTCCTCTGATTGCCCTTCCCCCGCCACGGTGGATGCAGGCGGGACGCCTGCGCTACAGAAGTACCTGCTCGATCCCGCTGCCTATCCGCACCCGGCACCCGCGCCTCGGCTGATCGAAACCCATATTTCCTGGGTGATCCTGGCCGGTGACTACGCCTACAAGCTGAAAAAGCCGCTGGACCTGGGCTTTCTCGACTTCAGCACGTTGAAGCGACGCGAACACTGCTGCCACGAGGAAGTGCGCCTGAACAGCCGCCTGGCACCGGACATTTACCTGGGCGTGGTTCCGGTCGCCGGCACGCCGCCGAAAATGGGAGGCCAAGGGCCGGTTCTGGAATGGGCGGTGCAGATGCGAGCCTTCCCGGCGGACGCCACCCTGGACCGCGAAAAGGAAATCACCGCCGAACAGATCGACGCCATCGCCGACCGGGTGGCGCGCTTTCACGACGAGATCGCGACGGCACCGGCGGATAGCGGGTTTGGCTTGCCTGACGCGGTGCGGGCGCCGGTGGCAGAGAACTTCAAGCAGTTGCGCGCGCTGCTGCCCTCCCCCGATGCCCTGTTGAACCCCCTGGAAGCCTGGAGCCTGGCCGAGGGTCAGCGCCTGGCCGACCATTTCGCCGCGCGCAAACGGCAGGGCTTCATCCGCGAGTGCCACGGCGATCTGCACCTGGGCAACGTCGCCTGGGTTAAGGGCGCGCCCTTGATCTTCGACGGCATCGAATTCAATCCCGGCCTGCGCTTCATCGACGTCATCAGCGAGATCGCCTTTCTCTGCATGGATCTCACGCATCGTGGCCGGGAAGCACTGGCCTGGCGCTTCCTCAATCGTTATCTGGAACATACCGGCGACACCGCCGGGCTGGCCGCCCTGCCCTACTACCTGGTCTATCGGGCGCTGGTGCGGGCCAAGGTCACCGCCATCAAAGCCAGCCAGTCGCATGGCGATTTCGCCGAAACCTTGAGCTACCTGGAACTGGCGCAGCGCTTCACGCAACGTCCCGCCGCTGCGCTGCTGCTCATGCACGGGGTTTCCGGTTCCGGCAAGACCTGGGTTTCGCAGCACCTGCTGGAGGGCTTGGGCGCCCTCCGCCTGCGTTCCGACGTGGAGCGCAAGCGCCTGTTCGGCCTGCCCGCGCTGGCCGACAGCCGCGCGCTGGGTCAGGACATCTACAGCCGCGAGGCCGGCGCCCGCACCCTGGCACGCTTGCTCGATCTCACAAAAACCCTGCTCAGCGCCGGGTTCCGTGTCATTGTCGATGCCACCTTTATCAAACGTGACTGGCGTGAACCTTTCCAGAAGCTGGCCGAGGAACGCGGCATCCCCTGGTGGATCGCCGCGCTGGAGGCGCCCTCCGAGGTGTTGCGGCAGCGCGTGGTGGCGCGCCAGGCAAGCGGCCATGATGCCTCCGAAGCCGGACCCGAGGTGCTGGAAGCCCAGCTTGCCGCCGTCGAGCCCTTCAACGCAGACGAACTACCCCATGTTGTTCCCCTGAGCGGCACGCCGCTTCAGGCCGTCAGCCAGATACAAGTGCTATTGCCATGATTTTTCCATGATTTTTCCATGACCGACTACAGCACCTTGAGCGCCCTACCCGCCGGCCGTTGCGGCACCATCGCCCGCATCGACGCCGGCGCCGAACTCACCTCGCGTATGCGCGCCCTCGGCCTGTTGCCGGGCCGCCGCGTCAAAGTGATACGCCACTCCCCCTTTCAGGGGCCGATTCAGGTACGTGCCGGCCAGACCGATCTGATCATTCGCCGCAGTGAAGCCAATACCATCCTGGTACTGCCGTGCCCGGCGGAAACCATCTGCGCATGACCGCCCCCTGTCGCGCCGGCGTCTCGCCGGCTCGTTCGTCTAACGGGCATGGCGACCCCGCCGCCCCGAATGATGAAACCGGGCGCCCTTGTAGCGCAGGCGTCTCGCCTGCTCTCGGCGCTGAATGCAGGCGGGACGCCTGCGCTACAAGGGGCTGGCGTGTTTCACGCTAACAGAGAACCGCATCATGCTACGAGCCAGGTTGATGCGGTTCGCTGCGCTCACCACATCCTACGTTCTGACGCCCAACGCCCATGAGCAAACGAATCGCCCTGGTTGGCATGCCGAACACCGGCAAATCCACTCTGTTCAACCGCTTGACCGGCGCCGGTGCGCGCGTCGGCAACTGGCCCGGCATCACCGTCGAACTGCTCTCGGCCAAGTTGTTGCTGGGCGACTCGATGGTGGAACTGGTGGACCTGCCCGGCCTGCACAACCTGCACGGCTTCTCCGAAGACGAGCGGGTAGCGCGGCATTTCATCGAGACGCAGCCGCTCAACGGCATTCTGGTGGTGCTCAATACCACGCAACTGGAACGGCAACTGGCCCTGGTGCTGCAACTCAAGTCACTCGGCCTGCCCATGCTGCTGGCCCTGAACATGGCCGACGAAGCGCAGCATCGCGGCATTCGTGTGCATACCCAAGCCCTGGAGGAGCGCCTCGGCATTCCGGTGCGTCTGGTCAGCGCCAAGCATGGCCGTGGCGTAGCGGAACTGAAACAGACCCTGGTCGACTGGTTGCGTGACCACCCCAAGCCGGTTCAGGCCAGTGCGGCCGCCCTCTCGGAAGATGACGCCATCGAACAGACGGTGGATGACATGCTCGGCAAGGTATTGCACATCCCGGTCTGCCTTTCGCCCACCCGCACCGACCGCATCGACCACTTTCTGCTCCATCCCTGGCTCGGTATTCCCCTGTTTTTGCTGCTGATGCTGGGGGTATTCCAGGTCGTCTACGGCCTCGGTGCGCCGTTGCAGGAAGGGCTGGCCTGGCTGCTCGACGAGGCCAAGACGCGCTTGCTGACCCCCCTGGTTGTGGGCCTGCCGGCCTGGGCGGCGAGCTTTCTCCTGGAAGGCCTGTATGACGGCGTCGGTACCGTGATGTCCTTCCTGCCCATCATTGTGGTGTTCTTTCTCGCGATGGCGGTGGTGGAAGACAGCGGCTATCTCGCCCGCGCCGCCTTCCTGATGGATGCGCTGATGGCACGCATGGGGCTGGATGGCCGCGCTTTCGTCATGCAGTTGATGGGCTTCGGCTGCAACGTGCCGGCGATGATGGGCACCCGCGTGATCCGCAGCCGGCCGCAACGCATCGCCGCGATGATGATGATTCCGTTCTCGCTGTGTGCGGCGCGGCTCCAGGTGTTCCTGTTCTTCACCAGCGCGGTGTTCAGCCCGCGCGCCGCGCCCTGGGTGTTGTTCAGCCTGTATGTGATGAGTTTCGTGCTGGCCTTTTTCACCGCCTGGGTGATGCGCGGCCGCTCCCGGCGCGCGATTGACCCCCTGCTCATGGAACTGCCGCCCTACCGGGTGCCCACCCTCGCCGCGCTGACCCGGCAATCGTTCCGCGAGTCCGGCCACTTCCTGCGCCAGGCCGGCGGTTTCATCATCCTGGGCGTGGCCCTGGTGTGGTTCCTCACCCATTACCCGCTCGACGCCGTCCCGGCCAGCTCCGCCACCCTGGCCGGACACCTGGCGAGCTGGCTGGAACCCATCTTCACGCCGCTGGGGATAGACCAACTGCTGTCGATTGCCCTGTTGTTCGGCTTCGTCGCCAAGGAGATTGTGATTGGTTCACTCGCCGTCATTTATGGCGCCGGTGGCGATCAGCTTTCCGGCATCCTGGCGCAGCGTCTGGACTGGATCCAGGCCTACAGCTTCATGCTGTTCACCCTGATCTACACCCCCTGCCTGTCCGCCCTGGCCACCCTGCGCCGAGAAGCCGGCGGCCGCACCATGTGGGCTTCGGTGGCCTGGTCACTCTCGATTGCCTGGCTGCTCAGCTTCGCCTTCTATCAGACGGCCAAGGCGCTGTTTGCGTAGATGACAGGCTGTAGCACGCGTAGGGCGGATGAGCCGGCGTCTTCTTGCCGGCGTTATCCGCCGAATGCCAAACATTCGGCGGAAGGCGCGATAAAGCCGCTTTTCCGCCCTACGCGTACTGCTTGTACTTCTGATCAGATTGAACGAGCAGGCAGGGATGCCTGCGCTACGTCAATCCCGGTAGCGGCCATAGGTGTAATGCGCGGCACAGGCGCCCTCGCTGGACACCATGCAGGAGCCCATCGGGTTTTCCGGGGTGCAGACGGTGCCGAACAGCTTGCAGTCGGTGGGCTTCTTCACACCGCGCAGGATGGCGCCGCATTCGCAGGCCTTGTTGTCGGCCACCGGCTGGTATTCCAGGTTGAAACGCCGCTCGGCGTCGAATTCCGCAAAGCGTTCGCGGATTTTCAGGGCCGAGTAAGGCACTTCGCCCAGGCCACGCCATTCGAAACTGCGGCGTAGTTCGAACACTTCCGAAACCAGGTTCTGCGCCTTCTCGTTGCCTTCCGGGGTGACCGCGCGAGTGAACTCGTTTTCCACTTCGGCACGGCCCTGGTTCACCTGGCGCACCAGCATGAGGATGGCCTGCATCACGTCGAGCGGCTCGAAGCCGGCGATGACCACCGGCTTGCGGTATTCCTCGGCGAAGAATTCATAAGGCCGGCTGCCGATCACCGTGGAAACATGGGCCGGGCCGATGAAACCGTCCAGCGGCACGGTACCCAGGTCGCGCACTTCCGGCGATTCCAGGATGTTCATGATGGCCGAGGGGGTGAGCACATGGCAGCACAGCACGGTGAAGTTCTTCAGCCCTTCCGCCTGCGCCAACTTGATCGCCACCGCCGTCGGCGGGGTGGTGGTCTCGAAGCCGATGGCAAAAAACACCACTTCCTTGTTCGGGTTGTCGCGGGCGATTTTCAGCGCATCGGTGACCGCATAGACCATGCGAATGTCCCCTCGAGTTTTGTCAACCAAGGCCTTCGCGCGCATCAGGGAAAGCCCGCCGGAGGCCGGCACCCGCACGGTGTCGGCATAGGTGCAAAGGATCGCGCCGTGTTCCAGCGCCAGTTTGATTGCCAGGTCGATGCGGCCGATCGGCAGCACGCACACCGGGCAGCCGGGGCCGTGGATCATGCGCACGTTGTCCGGCAGCAGATCCGGCACGCCGTAGCGGGAAATGGCATGGGTATGGCCGCCGCAGAACTCCATGAAGTTGTAACGGCGGTCGCGGCGCACCTCGGCGGCAATGGCGCGGGCCAGCCCCCGGGCCACCTCGCCGTCGCGGAATTCATCGACGTATTTCATGGGTGCGCCCCCTGTAGGTTGGGCAAAGCGAAGCGTGCCCAACATGGCTCCGGTTCGTTGGGCACGCTGCGCTTTGCCCAACCTACGTCGCCAAGCTGCTCGTTCACGCCATCACCCCGGCTTCCGCCATCAACGCCAGGGTCTTTTCCGCCTCCTCCGGGTCCAGCAGGGTGAGCGCATAGCCGACGTGGACGATCACGTAATCGCCCACCACGACCCCTTCCACCAGGGCCAGGGAAATATCTTTTCGCACACCGCCGAGATCGACGATGGCCTGGTCGTTTTCCTTGATTTCCACCACGCGGGCGGGGATGGCGAGACACATGGTTTCAATCCTTTTCAGTCAGTAAGTAGGATGTGGTGAGCGCAGCGAACCGCATCGACCTGGCTCAGGAAATATGCTGCATTGCCACCCAAGCCTGTCCCAGGCTCAAGCCGCCATCGTTGGGCGGCACCTGGCGGGCGGATAAAACGGTGCAGCCGCGCGCGCTCAGCAGCCGGGTCAACTCGCGGGAAAGGAGGTGATTCAGGAAACAGCCGCCGCCCAGCGCGACCGCAGTGAGACCTGTACGGCGGGCGGCGCGTTCCAGCCAGTCGGCCAAGCCTTGGGCCAGGGTGGCATGGAACAGCGCGGCGCCGAGGGCAGCATTTTTCTCGTCCGCCAGATGCGCCAAAACGGGCAGTAAATCGAGCTGGCCGTCGTCGTGCAGGACATAGCCGCCGGCCAGGGGCCCGATTACACCCGCCACATCGGTTGCCTCCTCCGCCAAACCCTCCAGCAGCATCGCCGCCTGGCCCTCATAGGCCATGACCTCGCGCGCGCCGAGCAAGCCCGCCGCCGCGTCGAACCAGCGGCCCAGGCTGCTGGTGGTTGGTAGGGCGGGTTTCAACCCACCCGTTTGACCGGCAAGCAGGCCGGCGAGACTCGCGGCAAGCGGCTGACCGGGAAAGCGCCCCGCGATCTCGTCGCCGCGCCCCAGCAGATGCAAAGCCGCCGCTGCCATCCGCCAGGGTTGGCTCGCCGCCTTGTCGCCGCCCGGCAAGGGGATGGGCGAAAGATGGCCGAGGCGGGTGAAGTTCGCGCCGTCCACACGCAGCAACTCGCCGCCCCAGGCGCCGCCGTCACTCCCCAGGCCGACGCCATCCAACGCCAGTCCGAGGATAGGGCCGCTTACATCGTATTCCGCCGCCACGGCGGCGATATGGGCATGGTGATGCTGCACGGCGATGGCCGGCACGCCCCAGCGTTCGGCCAGTTCCAGGGCGTGGCGGGTGCTGAAGAAGTCCGGATGCAGGTCGTGCGCCACGGCTTCCGGCCGGACTTGCAGGATGTCGAGCAGATGCTGCGTGACCTCAATCAACATGGCGCAAGTCGCCGGGTTGTCGAGACTGCCGATGTGCTGGGAAACAAAGGCTTCATCGCCGCGCGTCACGCAGATCGTGTTTTTCAGGTAACCGCCGAGGGCCAGGGTTGAGGGGCCGGAATGGGGCAGACGGATGGCGCGAGGGGTGTAGCCACGGGCGCGGCGGATGAATTGGGTAAATCCAACGCAGCGCACCACCGAATCATCACAGCGCACCACGATATCCCGGTCGTGCAGCAGCACTGCGTCGGCGATGCCGGCCAGGCGCTCCAGCGCCTCGTCATTGCCGATCACCAGCGGCTCGCCGCCGGGGTTGGCGCTGGTCATTACCAGCGCCAGGGCTTGCGGCGCATCCATCCATACGGTGCCACCCGGTTCACCCGCCGCCGCATGGAAGATCAGCCAGTGCAGCGGCGTGTAAGGCAGCATCACCCCCAACCAGGCCAGGCCGGGGGCGATGTCGGGAAAGGCCGCATCGGCGCCCGGCTTCTTGCGCAACAGGACGATGGGCCGTTCCGGCGATTGCAGCAGTTCGACCTCTTCCGGGCTGATCTCCACCCAGTCCGCGATGGAAGCCAGGTTGGCCACCATCACGGCGAAGGGTTTTTCCTCGCGGTTCTTCCGCTCACGCAGGCGTTGTACTGCGTCCGGGTTGCGCGCATCGCAGGCCAGATGAAAGCCGCCGAGGCCCTTGATGGCGACGATCCGGCCGGACTGGAGACTCGCGAGGGCGGCGGCCACGGGGTCGCCCTCCCCTGTAGCGCAGGCGTCCCCGCCTGCCTCGTACCCTCTGATTGCCTTTCCTTCGTCCCTGGATGCCGGGGATGCAGGCGGGACGCCTGCGCTACATAAGGGCTCCACCCACTCCAACCTCGGCCCGCACACCGAACACGCCGTAGGCTCCGCATGAAACCGCCGATTCGCCGGATCGCGGTATTCCCGCTCGCACTCCGGGCACAGCGGAAACGCCGCCATGCTGGTCTGGGCGCGGTCATAGGGGAGCTTGCGGGTCAGGGTGTAGCGCGGGCCGCAATGGGTGCAGTTGATGAAGGCGTAGCGCCGGCGCCGGTCGGCCGGGTCGAACATTTCCGCCAGGCAGTCCAGGCACACAGCGGTGTCGGGGCCGATCAGGGTGGCAGCCTGGCCGGCGCCGCTTTCGCGGATGTTGAATGCGCTGAATTCACCCGTGGCCGGGGCATCGTTCCAGGCCACGTCGCGCACCTGGGCCAGCGGCGGCAGTTCCTTCGGCAAGCGTTGGGTGAAGGCCTCGATGGCCACTGCATCACCTTCCAGCAGCACCTCCACCCCGCCGGCATCGTTGCGCACCCAGCCGGCAAGCTTCAATTCATGCGCCAGATGCCAGACCGTGGGGCGAAAACCAACGCCCTGGACGATGCCGGTGATGCGGAGGCGGCGCTGATGGACGTAGCCCGGATGCAGCGCATAAGCAGGGACTTGGCCGCCGTCTTTTGGCGGCTTAGTCCTTCGCTTAGGGGCTTCATCAGCGGAATCCGGGGATTCGCCGGCTGCGGAAGGCTCCCGGATTCCGCTGCGCTGCATCCGGGCTACCTCGTTCACCCCTTCGCCGCCAACTGCGCTTCCAGATCCGCGATCCGCTTCTTCAGCAGGTTCACGTTCTGTTGCCGCGCGGCGATGGCGACGTCGACGCCTTCGGTGAGCCAGGCAAGCCAGCGTTCCATGCCTTCGCCGGTGGTGGCGGATACCTTGATGACTTCCAGCTTGGGATTGATGCGGCGGGCGTAGTCGATGCATTGGTCGACGTCGAAGGCCAGGTAGGGCAGCAGATCGATCTTGTTCAGCAGCATCAGGTCGGCGGCGTGGAACATGTCCGGGTATTTCAGGGGCTTGTCCTCGCCTTCGGTCACCGAGAGGATGACCACCTTGTGCGCTTCGCCGAGGTCGAACGAGGACGGGCAGACCAGGTTGCCGACGTTCTCGATCATCAGCAAACCGTCGTCGGGCAGGTTAAGGCGCTCCAGGGCATGGCCGACCATGTGGGCGTCGAGGTGGCAGCCCTTGCCGGTATTCACCTGCACCGCCGGGGCGCCGGTGGCACGGATGCGGTCGGCATCGTTGCTGGTTTGCTGATCGCCTTCCACCACCGCAACCGGCAGGCGGCCGGCGAGGTCTTCGATGGTTTTCACCAGTAGGGTGGTTTTGCCGGAACCGGGGCTGGACACCATATTGATGGCGAACAGGCCGTGCTCGGCGAAGTACTGCCGGTTGTCGCCGGCATAGGCGTTGTTCTTGCCCAGGATGTCCTGCTCGATCTGCACCATGCGCGCCTGGCTCAACCCCGGCGCGTGCGCGTGGGCGGGGCCGAGGCCGTAGTGAATGTCGCCCTGGTGCTCGTGGTAGTGCGGGTGATCGTGGGGATGCTCGTGTTCATGGCCTTCGATCTTGGTTTCGCCCTGGCCGCAGCCGCAAACTGTACACATGGTTGTTGCTCCTAAAAAACCCGTAATCCCACGTAGTCCCTTCATTCAACCGGTAGTGACGTAGGTTGGGCAAAGCGAAGCGTGCCCAACGAACCGCCGCGATGTTGGGCACGCTTCGCATTGCCCAACCTACGGAGCTACCCCGATAAGCACGGTCCCTACGTCCCTACATTCAACCAGCAGGTCCTTGACCCGCATTTCCGTACCGCCGGTGGCCTGCACCTGATAGTGACGTAGGTTGGGCAAAGCGAAGCGTGCCCAACGAACCGCCGCGATGTTGGGCACGCTTCGCTTTGCCCAACCTACGGAGCTAACCCGATAAGCACGGTCCCTACGTCCCTTCATTCAACCAGCAGGTCCTTGACCCGCATTTCCGTACCGCCGGTGGCCTGCACCTGATAGCTGCCGCATTTCGGGCAGGCATCGTACAAGGCCGTCACCGGCACCGTTTCGGCGCAGGCCAGACAAAAACCCTGTCCGGGCAAGCGTTCCAGTTCGACGCGGGCGCCCTCCGCGACACTGCCTCTGAACACCACATCGAGACAGAAAGTAAGCGCCTCCGGTTCCACTCCGGAGAGTGCGCCGATCTCCAGGCGCACTTCGGTCACTTTTTTGAAATTCTGCTTGCCGGCGGCGTCCTCGACGATCTGGAGGATGCCGCAGGCCAAAGACATTTCATGCATCTTTCACCTCGATTCCAAAAGCCACGCAGGGGTCCAGGGACTGGGCAACCAGCCGGGCTCGCGCTTCAAGGCCATCTCCCGGAGCAAGGCCGGACAGCGCCTGAAACAGCGGGCCGGCGGGATGAAAATTCCATTCGGTGGGGGCGACGATGCGGTACTCCGCCACCTTGCTTTCCCGCAACCGCACCATGTGCAGCAGCAGACCGCGCGAGGTTTCCACTGCCGCGAGACCGGAGTTGTCGCCCAGGGACCAGGCGCGAACCCCTGTAGCGCCGGCATCCTTGCCGGCAGCTTTTCCGCTGACGGGAGAGCCGGCAGGGATGCCGGCGCTACCTAGATCGGACAAACGCGTCGGCAACTCGGCGAGTTCCAGCAAGCGCGCCAGCAGACGGGCGCCGGCGCCACGTCCGCGCCGGGCGATCCAGGCGGCGAGTAGCGGCTGCTCGTGGACGCGGGCAAGCGCGCCGGTTTCGGCCGGCGCGCCGTGCCACAGCGGTTGGCCACAGAACGCCGGGTGCTCCAGCGCCTGCCGCGCGAGTTCATGGGCCTCACCCTCTTCCAGGTTTCCCAGCGGCGGCAACAAATCGACTTCGCTGATGCCACTATCCGCCCCCTCCCCCAGCCCGGCGAACAAGCGCGCCGTCGCCGTACCCCCGGCGTGGCGCCAGGCATCGAAGCCGGCAAGATCGCGCCCCAGCCAGAGGTTGGCCGGCTCGCCCAGCAAGGTGGTCAGCAACAGATCGTCGAGCGTCTCGGCGAAGCGCAGCGGGTCGGCGGCGCTTTGGCGTAGCCGCAACTGGCTGGCCTGGTCGGGTGGCATGCCCTGTTGCTGCGGCCAGTCGAGCAACAAGCGCCAGGCATGTTCCTGAGCCAGTTCCAGCAGTACGGCGGTTTCGCGCGCCCGGCTCGCGGCGGCATCGGGAATCTGCCCCTGGGCCGCCTCGCAGGCGGCCTCGGCGGCGACCCGCTGCGCCTTGCCGCACAGACTGAAAACCAGGCCGGCGAGATGCGCGGCTTCCTCGGGGCTGCGCCCGGCCAGCAGCTTCTGCGCCAACTGCGGCCGCGTGGAATGAATGCTCACCGTGGCCGGCGCGTCGCCGTGGCGCGTAAGAAGGATGTCGATACGTCCTTCGAGGTTCATGGCACCCCCCGTATTGGTAGCCCGGATGCAGCGTAGCGGAATCCGGGGAGCACGCCACGCGACATCCCGGTATCCGCCAGCGCTGCATCCGGGCTACTTGTTGGGTTCCGACTTGGCCGGCTTGGGTTCATGGCACCACCCAGCCCAACTCCCGATGTATCGCCAGGTGCCGAGGGGTCCAGGAATGCGGCGTCTTGCGCACGAAATGATGGCGGGCAACGTGGTAGCTGGGGTCGAAGCCGTAGAAGTTGCGCTGCATCTGCTTGAGTTCTTCGGCACGCCAGGTTTCCAGCGGTTTGGCCGCCTCGTCTTCTGCGCGGCGCAGGCGTTTGGCTTGCAGGCGCTCGTTGAAATCGGCGCCGGTGGCCAGGGCTTCGGCGCGGACCCGGGTTTCGGCCGTAAAACCGGGCAGGTCGTCGCCGAATGTCGCATCGAGGAAACCCATGCGTGCCGCCGCCGCAGCGCCCAGGGGCAGGCGGTTGCGCATGATCGCGGCGGCCTGTTCCGCACCCGCCCGGCGCGGCAACGAATAGCTCCAGTATTCCGAGCCGTACAGGTTGCCCATGTTCTTGTAGTGCGGGTTCAACACCACCCCGCGCCGCGCCCATACCTGGTCGGCGGCCAGCGCCAGGAAGGCGCCGCCGGCACCGGCATTGCCACGCAGGGCGCTGACCGTGAGGTGGCTCTCGGTAGTGAGGATGGCCCGGCACAGATCGTCCATGGCGTTGATGTTGCGCCAGGATTCCTCGGGCGGACTGTCCGCCGCCTCGATGTGATTGAGGTCGAGGCCGTTGCTGAAAAAATCCTCGCCGCCCATGAGCACGATGACCTTGGTCGGCCGCTGCCGCGCGGATTCATAGGCGGCCAGCAGGCGTTGGCAAGCCACCGTGCTCATGGCGCCGTTGTAGAAGTCGAAGCGGAGGTAGCCGACGGCGGCGGATTCCTCATAAAAAATGTCCCGAACCGGTTCAGCCAACTCCACCAGCGCAGCCACTTCCGGAAATACCGCCGCCACCGGCAGCTTGATCCCCACCGCCTCCGTCCTGGCATGGCCGATCCACACCGCGCCATCGGTGGTGGCCCGCACCACGCCCTCCCCCACTCGGCCCAGCAGCGCACCCGGCGCCCCCATCGCGGCATAGGGGCTGGCGTTGTAAAGGTGGCAAGGTTGCTCGAACAGGCTGTCGCGCACGCCGGGGAAACCGTCGCCGCAGTTGAGCTTGGCCAGCACCCTGGCGCTGTCATCGCGCAGCCAGTCGATGGCGCGATCCGTCTGTTGCATCAGCGGGCGCGCCAGTCCCCGCGCCTGTGGCTCAGGCATCCAGATTCCCGCCTGATAGTCCGGCAGGCGTTCCAGGGCGCTACGCACCGCCCGCACGGTCGCTTCGGCCACTTCGTTGCGGTACAGGCTGGATTTCTTCGCCGCCCGCATGGGGAAGGTTGCGCTCGCCCACACCGGGCCGGCATCCATCTCCGTTTCGGCCTGAAGTACGGTGACGCCCCATTCGGATTCCCCGTTGAGAATCGCCCAGTCCAGCGCCGACGGCCCCCGGTCACCAACGATGCCAGGGTGCACGATCAGACAGACATGCTCGCGCCAGATGGCTTCCGGAATCGCCCGGCGCAGGGTCGGCGCCAGGATGAGATGCGGGCGGAACAGGTCCACCGCCTCGACGCTGACGCTGTCGTTGATGTCGAACTCGACGGCAATTTCATGGCCCAGCGCCGTGAGTTCCACATAGAGGCGCTGAGTCAGGCTGTTGAAGGCGTGGGTGAGGAAGAGGATGCGCATGGGTAACCAGGGTGGATGCGTGGCGAAATCCCCCCTAGCCCCCCTTTGGAAAAGGGGGGGACGCTTCGATTGAGGGCGGCGGTTGTTCTACCTCCGTCTCCCCCTTGGGGGCGGGAGGTTTGCTCCCCCCTTTCTCAAAGGGGGGCGGGGGGGGGATTTGTACAACGGCAGCCTGCTTCACCACCCGCAAAATCACCTCCAACACCGCCTCTGTCTCGGTCAACACCTGCCTGTCATCGAAGCGTAGAACCTTGAGCCCCTGCTCACTCAACCAGGCGTCCCGCTCCCTATCCCTTGCCTGATTTTCCGGCTCGGAATGCTGGCTGCCATCCAGTTCGATCACCAGTTTGGCGGCATGCGAGTAGAAATCGACGATGTAGCGTCCCAGCGGGCGTTGGCGCAGGAATCTAACGCCCAGTTGGTCGCGGCGGAGGTGCTGCCACAGATGTTGCTCGGCGTCGGTTTGCCGTTTGCGCAAATCGCGAGCGTAGGTTTTCAGGCGGGGTTCGTAGTCGTTGAGGGTGAGGTGCGTTGTAGAAATCCCCCCCGGCCCCCCTTTGGAAAAGGGGGGGATGGCCCCCCCTTTTTTCAAAGGGGGGCTGGGTGGGTTGGCTCCCCCCTTTTCCAAAGGGGGGCCGGGGGGGATGGCTCCCCCCTTTTCCAAAGGGGGGCTGGGGGGGATTTGTTTCACCCTCGCCATCAGCAAATCCTCGGCAACTGCTCGCCACTCAACCAATCCACCATGCGGCGGCCGCCGAACCTGGTTTTCATCTGGACGAAGCCGTTCGGGTCTTCCACTACCTTGCCGATGACGGCGGCTTGCCGGCCCAGGGGGTGGGCGCGCATGGCGGCGAGGAGTTTTTCCGCGTCTTCGGCGGCGCAGATGGCGATGAGTTTGCCTTCATTGGCGATGTTGAGCGGGTCCAGGCCGAGCAGTTCGCAGGCGGCTTCGACTTCTGCTTTCACGGGAATCGAAGCCTCTTCCAGGTGGACGCCGACGCCGGATTGCTGGGCGATTTCGTTGATGGTGGCGGCGAGGCCGCCGCGCGTCGGGTCGCGCATCACCCGGATCGCGGCGCCGCTGGCCAGCATGGCAGCGGTGAGGCCGTTCAGGGAGGCGGTGTCGGACAGGATGGGCGCATCGAAGGAGAGGTTTTCCCGCTTGCTCATGATGGCCATGCCGTGGTCGCCGACGCTGCCGGACACCAGCACGGCATCGCCGGGTCGCGCCAGGTCGCCGGAGAGGCGGATGCCTTCAGGCAGGAAGCCGATGCCGGTGGTGGTGATGAACACGCCGTCACCCTTGCCCTGCTCCACCACCTTGGTATCGCCCGCCACCAGTTTCACCCCCGCTTCATTCGCCTCCTTGGCCATCGACTCGACGATGCGCGCCAGGTCGGCCAGGGGAAAGCCTTCTTCCAGGATAAAACCGGCGGTGAGGTAGAGCGGCGTGGCGCCCATCACCGCGACGTCGTTGACTGTGCCGTGCACCGAAAGGCCACCGATGTCGCCACCAGGAAAGAACAGGGGTGAAACCACATGGCTGTCGGTGGAGACCACCAGTTGCCCGGCGCCTTGCGGCAGACAGGTGCCGTCGTTGCCCTGGGCCAGGTATTCGTTGGAGAGATGTTTGGCGAACAGTTCGGTGATCAGTTGCACCATGGCGCGACCGCCGCCGCCGTGGCTCATGTCGACGCGGCCGTGCTTGATGTCCAGGGCGCGGGCGTAGCCTTTTTTCACTTGGCCGCTCATGTCGGCGATTCCTTGGAGGGTGGGTAGCGGCCGCAAGTGTAATGCGCCGTCCGGCTGCACTCGCTGTGACTATTCAGCCCGTCGCCAATTGATGCGGAGTTTCATCGTTGCTCCCCCGTTCGGATGGGTAGCCCGGATGCAGCGCATAAGCAGGGACTTGGCCGCCGTCTTTTGGCGGCTTAGTCCTTCGCTTAGGGGCTTCATCAGCGGAATCCGGGAGCTTACGTGGCCACCTTCCTCCCCGGATTCCGCTGCGCTGCATCCGGGCTACGCTGCTGAATGGAAGGGTGAAAGAGGCGTCTCCTTCACACCCCGAGCACCGTAGGTTGGGCAAAGCGAAGCGTGCCCAACATCGCGCCGGTTCGTTGGGCACGCTTCGCTTTGCCCAACCTACGTCTGACATCAAAGCCCCAGAAACGCCTCGAATTCCGCTATCGGCAACGGTCGGCTGAAGAGAAATCCCTGATAGGCGGTACAGCCATATTGGTCGAGGCGCGCCAGTTGCGCTTCGGTTTCCACGCCTTCGGCGATGACATCGAGGCCCAGGGTGTGGCCCATGGTGATGATGGTCTGGACGATGGCGGCGTCGTTGGGGTCGGTGGCCAGATCGTTGACGAAGGAGCGGTCGATTTTCAACTGTTCCAGCGGCAGGCGCTTGAGGTAGGACAGCGAGGAAAACCCGGTGCCGAAATCGTCCATCGAGAAACCGATACCCAGCGCTTTCAGCGCCCGCATCCGGGCGATGGTTTCGGCGACGTTGTCGATCACCAGGCTCTCGGTCAGTTCGATTTTCAAGCGGCTCGGATCGGCGCCGCTCGCGGCCAGCACTTCCTTCACCTCGGCGACGAAATCCGCGTGGCGGAACTGGCGCGCGCTGACATTGACCGCCAGGCGCAGATCGTGGGTGGCGGCGTGCGCGGACCAGGCCTTGATCTGGGCACAAGCGGTCTCCAGCACCCAGCGGCCGATGGGCAGGATCAGGCCGGACTCCTCCGCCAGCGGGATGAATACATCGGGTGCGATCGGCCCGCGTTGCGGATGCCGCCAGCGCAACAGCGCCTCGGCGCCGATGACGCGGCGCGCGCTGTCGAGCTGTGGCTGGTAGTAAAGCTGCAATTGGCCGCGCTGCACGGCCAGGCGCAGATCGGCCTCCAGTGCGCTGTACTCGTCGAGCGTGGATTGCATGGCCGGGTCGAAGAAACACAGGCAGTTGCGCCCGGCGCCCTTGGCCTGGTACAGGGCCAGATCGGCCTGTTTCAAGAGCGCGTCGAGCGTCGCTTCATGGCCACGGAACAGGGTGATACCGACGCTGGCGGTGCAGTGGAACTCGCGGCCATCCAGGTCGTAGGGCCGCGCCAGGGCCGCGCGCACCTTTTCCCCCACCGCCCGCGCCTGGGCGGCGGCTTCCACCGCTTCCAGGCTCAGGTCTTCCAGCACCACCACGTACTCGTCGCCGCCCAGGCGCGAAATCGTGTCGCCCAGACGCGAGATGGTGTCGCCCTCGCGCACCCCGCTTTGCAGGCGTTGCGCCACTTCACCCAGCAATAGATCACCGACCGCATGGCCACGGGTGTCGTTGAGGGTCTTGAAATTATCCAGATCGATGAACAGCACCGCGCCGTGGCAGCCGCTGCGCGAACTGCTGGCCAGGGCCTGGCCGAGGCGATCCAGCAACAGGCGGCGGTTGGGCAGGTGGGTGAGCGCGTCGTAATAGGCGAGGCGATGAATCTCGGCCTGGGCTTCCTTGTTCTGGGTGATTTCGGAAAAAGTGCCGACGTAATGGGTGGTCTCGCCTTCCGGCGTTTTCACGGCGGAAATGGTCAGCCACTCGGCATACACCTTGCCGTTCTTGCGCTTGTTCCACATCTCGCCCTGCCAGTAGCCGTTCTCGCGCAAGGCTTGCCACATACGATCATAAAAAGGCTTGTCATGACGACCGGAGCGCAACAGGGCCGGGGTCTGGCCGATGGCTTCGAAGGCTGAGTAGCCGGTCAGGCGGGTGAACGCAGGGTTGACGCGAACGATGACACCGTGGGAATCGCTCACCATGATGCCTTCCTGCGATTCGAAGGCGATGGCCGCGATACGCAGTTCCTCATCGGCGTGGCGGCGCGCGCTGATGTCGGTCAGGGCAATGCGCACCCTGGGTAGCTGGTCGCCAGCCGCGCGGCACAGGCAGTCCAGGTGGGCATGGAAGCGGGACCCATCTGCGCGCCGCATGGCCAGTTCACAAATTTGCCGGTCGTCGCGCAGCAGCACGCGCATGAATTGCAGGTGCCAGTAATCGCTGGCTTCGGGGGTGACAAAGCGCGAGAAATGGCGATGCAGCAGTTTCACGCGATCCACCCCCAGCAGCGCGGCGCCGGTGAGGTTTGCTTCGGCGATCAGGCCGGTATCGGTGAGGGTGAGGTAGCCGACCGGCGCGAAATCGTAAAGATCGACGTAACGGTCGCGGGATTCCTCCAGGGCGAACTGGGCGCGCCGCAAATCCTCGTTCTGCATCTCCAGTTCGATCTGGTGCACCTGGAGTTCGTGCAGGAGTTCTTCGGCGGGACGGATGGGGGCCGGTGTCCGGGCATCGGCAAGTCGCGCCTCGGCGGCGGCGCGTAGAGGGGGAGATTGGGGCGGTTTTGTGCTCATTGCGGTAATCGCTCAGGAGGCGTGGTTGTGTTGGGCACGCTGCGCTTTGCCCAACCTACGCCGCACCCTACGTCCAGCCAACCCGCAGCGGATTTCGTAGGTTGGGCAAAGCGCAGCGTGCCCAACACCCCCGCGCCCAACGCCCCCGTAGGTTGCGGCGTAGGTTGCGGCGTAGGTTGCGGCGTAGGTTGGGCAAAGCGCAGCGTGCCCAACCCCCCCGCGCCCAACCTCTTTGCCCGCCTCACTCCGGCAACCTCATGCCGTTCTCCCGCACCACCTTGACGCAGGCCGCCACCACCGCCGCGTCGAAATGCACACCGCTGCCGCGTTCGATCTCGGCCAGCGCCGCTTCCATGCCCAGGCTGGGGCGGTAGGGGCGGTGCGAGGACATGGCTTCGACCACGTCGGCGACGGCGAGGATGCGCGCTTCCAGGCGGATTTCATCGCCCTTGAGGCCGTGCGGATAGCCGCTGCCGTCGAGGCGCTCGTGGTGCTGCAAGATCATGTCCGCCACCGGCCAGGGGAAGTCGATGTCTTTGACGATTTCGTAGCCGGTTTCGGGATGCCCCTGGATGAGCTGGAATTCGGCCTTGCTGATTTTGCCTGGCTTGGAAAGGATTTCCGCCGGCACCGCGATCTTGCCGATGTCGTGGATCATGCCGCCGAAATAGAGGCCTTCGCTGACCCCTTCATCCAGGCCCAGTGCGCGCGCGGTGGCCAGGGCCAGGGCGGTGACGCGCTGCTGGTGGCCGGCGGTATAGGGGTCGCGCATCTCCAGGGTGCGGGCGATGGCGGCCACGGTGTTGCGCATGGCCTGGCTGTATTGGCTCAGGTAGTGGTCGCGTTCCTCGCGGGTGCGCAGCGCATTGACGCCATAGGCGAGGTCGGCCGCCAGTTCTTCCATCAGGTCGATCTCGGCCGCGTCGAAGGCCTCGGCGTTGTCCGAGAAGATCGTCAGCGCGCCCAGCAAGCGCTCCCCGGCCAGCAGCGGCAAGGCCAGGATGGCCCGCACGCCGGCGTCATGCAGGCGGCCGAACCCGCATTCGTCGCTCGCCAGCAGGCCATTACAGAGGGTGGTTCGCCGGTCGCGCAGGGCGATCCGGGTCAGGCAGCGGCGGGCATGGTCCGGGTCCTGTGCCAGCGCGGCGTGGGCCTGAAAAGCGGCCGCGTCGCCGTAATGGAAGGCGGTCGCCGGCGTGGCGTCCGCTGTCTCGGCGGGATAGGACACCCAGGCCAGGGGATAAGCGCCGACCTCGACGATGTCGCGGCAGATGGCGGCGAGCAGGTCGGCCTCGCTGCGGGCGCGCACCAGGTCTTCGTTGCAGACGCTGATGGTGCGCAGGATGCGGTTGAGTCGCCGGATCTCGCCTTCCGCCGCCTGCCGCCGCGCGCGCGAGGCTTTTTCTTCCAGGGCGCGCCGCACCGCGATGGGCAGGCGCGCCAGGCGATCCTTGACGATGTAGTCGGACGCCCCCTGTTTGACCGCCTCCACCGCCAGTTCCTCGCCCAT
>JAUYFG010000125.1 GCA_030690985.1 Pseudomonadota bacterium | reverse complement strand
GACGTCGACCAGGCCGACGCGTTCGAACAGGTCGCTCATCCAGGCACGTTCTTCCGGCAGGAAGCCGGAGTTCTTCAGATTGCCTTTCCAGTTTTTCAGGTCGATTTCGCGGTGGGCGATGTTCCAGTCGCCGCACAGGATGAATTCGCGGCCGCTGTTGGCCAATGCTTCCAGGCGCGGCAGGAAACGTTTCATGAAGGCGAACTTGGCGGCCTGGCGGGCTTCGCCGGAGGAGCCGGAAGGCAGGTAGAGCGAGACCACGGAAAGATTGCCGTGGACGGCTTCGATGTAGCGGCCTTCGGCGTCTATGTCGGCGATGCCGAGGCCTTCGATGATCTGTTCCGGCTGTTTTTTCGAGTAGATGCCGACGCCGCTGTAGCCCTTTTTTTCCGCGTAATGGAAATAGCCGTGAAAGCCGGGCGGGTTGAGCATTTCCAGGGACAGGTCGGGCGCCTGCGCCTTGATTTCCTGGAGGCAGACGATATCGGCGTGCTGGGCGGCCAGCCAGGGATAAACGCCTTTCTTGGCGGCCGAACGAATTCCGTTAAGATTCAGGCTGATAACACGCATATCACGAAGGGTGTAGAGATGCAGGATTTCAAACAGGCGTTTCTCGAATTCGCGATTCGCCAACAGGTGTTGCTGTTCGGAGAGTTCAAGACCAAGGCCGGGCGGATGAGTCCGTATTTCTTCAACGCCGGCCTGTTCAACGATGGGGTGTCGCTGAAGCAACTCGGCGAATTCTACGCGAAGGCGATTCGGCACTCCGGCCTTGCCTTCGACGGCCTGTTCGGCCCGGCCTACAAGGGCATTCCGCTGGCGGCGTCGGTCGCCATCGCCTTCGCTGCGGAGGGACGCAATCTGCCCTACAGCTACAACCGCAAGGAAGCAAAGGATCACGGCGAGGGTGGCAGCATCGTCGGGGCCAAGCTGTCTGGCCGCATCCTCATCGTCGATGACGTGATTTCCGCCGGTACTTCCGTCCGCGAGTCGGTGGAGTTGATCCGCGCGGCGGGGGCCACGCCGTGCGGCGTCGCCATCGCCCTGGACCGGATGGAGCGTGGCCAGGGCAGTTTGTCGGCGGTGCAGGAAGTGAGCCGCGATTACGGCCTGCCGGTGCTGGGCATCGTCAATTTGAACGATCTGGCCGCGTATCTGGCAACCGCACTGGATGGCAAGCCGGAATGGGGTGATACCCTCGCGGCGATCGCACGCTATCGTGGCCAGTACGGCGTTGGCGAGTGACGAAAAGCCTGGACAAAGTGCCGGGATTTCAACGGATACAACAGGGAGTGCGTTGTCCAATATGTTGAAAACAAATGAACTATTGCTGGCCCGTGGCTTGCTGAGGAAGGGAAAGCCCTTCTTCGTGAACCCCATGCGTCCCTTCATCTGCATCCTTCTGATTTTCACCGCCGTCCCCGCCCTGGCCACCACTTACCGCTGGGTGGATACCAAGGGCAAGGTGCACTACGGCGATGTCATGCCCAGCCAGCAGTCTGGCCTGGGACACACGGAACTGGACAAGCAGGGGCGGGTGGTACGCGAGGCGCCGCGCACCCTTCTCACGCCCGAGGAGCGGCGCCGCCGCGCCGAGGAAACCGCCACCCACGAAGAACATCTGCGCCGGGTGGAAGATCAGCAACGCCGCGACCGCGCCTTGCTGTCCACTTATGCCGACGAAACCGAGATCGACCTGGCGCGGGATCGTGCCCTGGAACTGGAACAACTGGCCCTGAACGGCCTGCATGCGCGTCTGGGCGCCAGCGCGGCCAAGCTGTCCTTCGCCAATGGCCAATTGGCTCGCTTCCGTGCGGCGCGCGTAGCGGAGCCGGCCAACATCATCCAGATGCGCGACGAGGCGCAGGTGGAACTGGCGCGAACCGGCGAGGCCATTCGGCAGCGGGAAAAAACCATGAATGACCTGAAACAACGCTTCGAGGCGGACTCGGAGCGGTTTCTGGAGTTGATGGAGTTGCGGGCGATGGTCAGGCAGTAGGCCGCTAGCGGGCCGAACTGGTCAACCCGCCCCGAGTTTCTTCTTCAGCAGTTCGTTGACCTGGGCCGGATTGGCCTTGCCTTTGGAAGCCTTCATCACCTGGCCGACCAGGGCATTGAAAGCCTTCTCCTTGCCGGAACGGAATTCCTCGACCGACTTGGCGTTCGCGGCCAGCACTTCGTCGATGATGGCCGAGAGGACGCCGGAGTCGGAGACCTGTTTCAGGCCACGGGCTTCGATGAGGGCGTCCATCTCACTTTCGGCTTCTTTCTCGGTCTCCAAATTGGACCAAGTTACGGCCTCTGCCCACATGCCATCAAAGGCCTGCTTTGCGAGCTTGCCGGAAAGTTGGCCGTTCACAATTTGGGCAAGCAAGGCAGCAAGCCCAAGCGCGGAAATATGGCTATCAGCAACTTCCTTCGCTTCTTTGTTTAGCGCTGCCGATAGGTCACCCATTACCCAATTGGCAGCAAGTTTTGCATTTTTCTCAGGTTTCTCTTTCGTATAACGGGATAAAGCCGCCACCACCGTCTCGAAATACCCTGCTAGTGCAAGAGAGCCGGTCAGGCTTGCAGCATCGTAAGCAGACAAACCCCAATCAGCCTGATAACGCGCCTGCTTCTGTTGCGGCAGTTCCGGCAGCGTGGCGCGCACCTGTTCGATCCAGTCTTCCTCCAACTTGACCGGCAACAGGTCGGGATCGGGGAAATAGCGGTAATCGTGGGCGTCTTCCTTGGTCCGCATGACGCGGGTTTCACCGCTGTCCGGGTCGAACAGCACGGTGGCCTGCTGAATGGGGTGGCCATCCTCGATCTGTTCGATCTGCCAGCGCACTTCGTAATTGATCGCCTGCTCCAGGAACTTGAAGGAGTTGAGGTTCTTGATCTCGCGTCGGGTGCCGTACTCGGCCTGGCCCAGGGGGCGCACCGAGACGTTGGCGTCCACCCGGAAGCTGCCTTCCTGCATGTTGCCGTCGCAGATGCCGATCCAGGTCACCAGGGTATGCAGCGCCTTGGCATAAGCCACCGCTTCCTTGGCCGAACGCATGTCCGGCTCCGAGACGATTTCCAGCAGCGGCGTGCCGGCGCGGTTGAGGTCGATGCCGGTCATGCCATGAAAGTCTTCGTGCAGCGACTTGCCGGCGTCTTCTTCCAGGTGGGCGCGGGTGATGCGGACGGTCTTTTCCACGGCCTTGTCACCGGGTTTATCACCCTCGACCTGCACCGTCAATTCACCCGCCTCGACGATGGGCAGGGTGAACTGGCTGATCTGGTAGCCCTTGGGCAGGTCCGGATAGAAGTAATTCTTGCGGTCGAAGACGTTGGTGCGATTCAGCTTGGCATCGATTGCCAGCCCGAACTTGATCGCCCGCTCCACCGCGCCCTTGTTGAGTACCGGCAGCACGCCGGGCAGGGCGATATCGACCTGGCAGGCCTGGCTGTTGGGCGCGGCGCCGAAAGCGGTGCTGGCGCCGGAGAAGATTTTGGTCTGGGTGGAGAGCTGGGAATGCACTTCCAGCCCGATGACGGTTTCCCATTGCATGGTGTGCTTCCTGTGACTGTGAAACAGCTTCACCACGCATGATGGGTTGAGCGATAGCGAAACCCATCATGGCGGCGAGACCGTGGGGTCGATGGGTTTCGCTCCGCTCAACCCATCCTACGCATTGCGTCCTTGTTTCATTGAACGGGGCGACTCGATGTGCCGGTATACAAATTCAAATGGTGACCGTGCAGCCACATTGCAGGCTGATCGTCACCGGTGAAATAAGCCGTTGCGCCTGGCCGTGCCGGACATGCAGCACCAGCAAGGTGGCGGGGTCGAACACCAGCACGTCCTTGACGCCCTGGGAGAGATAGAACGGCGGCGCAATTTCCAGGTCCTTGGCCTCGAAGCCCTTGCTCACCACTTCCACCACGGCTTCCGGAATCAGCGTGAGGGCTTCGTCCTGTTCCTCTTCCGAAGGCTCGCGGCAGAAGATGGAAATATCCGGTCGCTTCAGCCCGTTGGGGAACTGGATATAGACATCCAGGGCATGCACACAGGCGCAACCCGGTGTTTCGCCGGTGATGGAATGGGCGATCCGCTCGACGTGCTTTTGATGCCGATAGAGCGGCTGTGCTTCCCAGACGCCCAAGCCATTGACGATTTCCAGCCGAACGCCCAATTCGCCTGCCTGCATCAGATGTGGGTCCATAGCGCGCTTCCTTTCAATACCGGTAGGACACGATTTCATGGCGAATCTCCAGCGGCAGTGGCCAGCCGAAGAGATGCGAGAGGGTGAGGTTGAAGCCGGGGGCGACTTGCAGGGTGAGCGGGTTGTCCGCCAGCAGCGTCTCGGATTCGGGATAGCGCCCGTCCGCACCCAGGCTGTACAACTCGGCGTAACGGTAGACCGGGTCGATCAGAAGATATTGCGGCACCCCGGCGGTCTCGTAGAGACGGCGCTTTTGCTTGCGGTCCCTGGCGGCAGTGCTCGGTGAGAGCACTTCCACCACCAGATCCGGCGCGCCGCGCACCCGGCCGTTCACCACGATGGTGGGGTCGCACACCACGATCAGGTCGGGCTGCACCACGGTGATGTCGGAGAGGATGACGTCGATGGGAGAGAACAGGATTTCGCAGGGCGGCTCGCCCCCGCCGCCGCCGGATTTCAGGCGTTCGCGCCGGTGAAACTCCAGTTCGTAATGCAAGGCTGCCACCACCTTCTGGTGGTCGTAGCCGGGTGCGTTCATCTCATAGGGGATGCCGTCGATCAGCTCGTAACGCAGGCCATCCTCCGGCCAGGCCAGGTATTCCTCGACGGTGTAACGCTCATCCTTGCGCAATGCGAATCCCATGACAGCCTCCCTTCAAAGTGTCGGCGCCCGCGTGTGCCAGTCGGTCGCCAGTTGATACTGGTGTGCGGCGTTGAGCATCCGCGCCTCGGCGAAATAATTGCCGATGAGTTGCAGGCCGATCGGCAGGCCCTGGGCGTCGAAGCCGCAGGGCAGCGACATGCCGGGCAGGCCGGCGAGGTTGACGGCGATGGTGTAGATGTCGGAGAGGTACATCTCGACCGGGTCGGCGGTTTTCTCGCCCAGCTTGAACGCGGTGGTGGGGGCGGTGGGGCCGAGGATGACGTCGCATTGCTGGAACGCTTCGACGAAGTCCTGGGCGATCAGGCGCCGGAGTTTCTGCGCTTGCAGGTAATAGGCGTCGTAATAGCCGTGCGAGAGGACATAGGCGCCGATCATGATGCGCCGCTTGACCTCGCTGCCGAAGCCTTCGGCGCGGGTCTTCTCGTACATGTCGGCGAGATCGCGGTACTCGGGGGTGCGGTAGCCGTAGCGCACGCCGTCGAAACGCGACAGATTGCTGGAGGCTTCCGCAGGCGCCAATACGTAATAGGCGGCGACCGACAGCTTGGAATTGGGCAGGCCGACTGCCACGGTTTGCGCGCCCAACTTCTTCAATTGATTGATGGCTTCCTCGACCGCGCGGGCGGTGTCGCCGCTCAGGCCGGCGCCGAAGAATTCGCGCGGCAGGCCGATCTTGAGGCCGGCCAGGGGTTGGTTCCGGGGTTGCGTCAACTCGCGTGCGTAGTCCTCTTTTTCCCGTTCCAGGCTGGTGGAATCACGCGGATCGAAGCCGGCCATGACGTTGAGCAGGAGGGCGCAATCCTCGGCGGTCGTCGCCATCGGCCCAGCCTGATCGAGGCTGGAGGCGAAGGCGATCATGCCGTAGCGCGACACCACGCCATAGGTGGGCTTCAGGCCGGTGATGCCGGTGAGCGCCGCCGGTTGCCGGATCGAGCCGCCGGTATCGGTGCCGGTCGCCGCCGGACACAGGCGCGCCGCCACCGCCGCCGCGCTGCCGCCGGAGGAACCGCCGGGCACCCGGTCGGTATCCCAGGGGTTGCGCACCGGGCCGTAGAAACTGGTTTCGTTGGAGGAGCCCATCGCGAACTCGTCCATGTTGGTCTTGCCCAGGCAGGGCATGCCGGCCGCCTTGAATTGCTCGATGACATGGGCGTCATAGGGCGAGACGAAGTTGGACAACATCTTCGAGCCGCAGGTGGTCAACCAGCCTTCGGCGCAGAAGATGTCCTTGTGGGCGATGGGTACACCAGTGAGCGGCCCAGCCTGGCCTGCGGCGCGGCGCGCATCGGCGGCGGCGGCATCGCGCAGGGTCTTGTCGGCATCGACGGTGATGAAGGCGTTGAGCGCGGGATTGAGGCGCTGGATTCGCTCCAGACTGTCCTGGCACAGCTCGACGCTGGAGACTTTGCCTTCGGCGAGCAGGGCGGAGAGGGATTTGATCGTGTCGGTCATGGGGTTGTCGGCTAGTGGCTAGTGGCGAGTGGCGAGTGGGTAGTGGGTAGTGGTTTGGGTTTCCGCGCCGCAGGCGCACCTGAAAAGCCACTCGCCACTCGCCACTCGCCACTCGCTACCGGCTATTCAATAACTTTCGGCACCAGATACAGCCCGTTTTCCACCTGCGGCGCCACGGCCTGGAAGGCTTTGCTACGGTCGGGTTCGGAAACGACGTCGGCGCGCAGGCGCTGCGACAGATCCTGGGCATGCGACATGGGGGCGACACCACGGGTATCGACGGCCTGCATTTCCTCGATCAGACCGAAAATGCCGTTGAGTTGCGCTTGATACCCGGCGGCCTCGGCCTCATCCACCCGAATACGCGCCAGGTGGGCGATGCGTTGAACGTCTTGCAGGGAAAGAGACATGGTTACCAAGGCCTTCGCATAAGGCGTCGTAGGTTATCATATGGCGCTATTTTTCCGCCCTATTGGACCTCGCATGTTCGGATTCCTTCGCGGTTACTTCTCCACCGATCTCGCGATCGACCTGGGAACCGCCAATACCCTCATTTATGTACGCGGCCGCGGCATCGTTTTGAACGAGCCCTCCGTCGTTGCCATCCGCCAGGAAGGCCTCACCGGCAAGAAGACCATCCAGGCCGTCGGCCTGGAGGCCAAACGGATGCTGGGACGCACCCCCGGCAACATTCAGGCCATCCGGCCGATGAAAGACGGCGTCATCGCCGACTTCAACGTCACCGAGCAGATGCTCAAGTTCTTCATCAAGAAGGTGCATGACAGCCGCATGTTCCACCCCAGTCCACGCATCATCATCTGCGTGCCGTCAGGGGCGACCCAGGTGGAACGCCGCGCCATTCGCGAATCCGCGATCGGTGCCGGCGCCCGCCAGGTGTATCTGATCGAGGAACCGATGGCGGCGGCGATCGGCGCCGGCATGCCGGTGGCGGAAGCGACCGGCTCGATGGTGGTGGACATCGGTGGCGGCACCACGGAAGTGGGCGTCATCTCCCTGGGCGGCCTGGTCTACTCGGCCTCGGTGCGGGTCGGCGGCGACAAGTTCGACGAGGCCATCACCAACTACATCCGGCGCAACTACGGCATGTTGATCGGCGAGGCCACCGCCGAAAATATCAAGAAGCAGATGGGTTCGGCCTTCCCCGGCTCCGAAGTGCGGGAGATGGAAGTCAAGGGCCGCAACATGGCCGAGGGCATCCCGCGCAGTTTCACCATCACCAGCAACGAAATCCTGGAAGCGCTTACCGACCCGCTCAACACCATCGTCTCGGCGGTGAAGTCGGCCCTGGAGCAGACCCCGCCGGAACTGGGCGCGGACATCGCCGACAAGGGCATGGTGCTGACCGGCGGTGGCGCGCTGCTGCGCGACATCGATCGTCTGCTCATGGAAGAAACCGGCCTGCCGGTGATCGTCGCGGAAGATCCGCTCTCCTGCGTGGTCAGCGGCTCCGGTCGCGCCCTGGAAGAGATGGACCGGCTCGCCACCGTTTTCACGAACGACTGATACGTCACAGGGGCCACTAGCCCCTCCGCTAACCCATGCCCCACACCCCGCAGGCGCCCCTGTTCGTCCGGGAAATGGCGTTGCCCACCCGGTTTGCGCTGTACCTGCTGGTCTGCCTGCTGTTGCTGGCGCTGGATGCGCGTTATTCGGCCCTGGCCTGGCTGCGTAGCGGGCTCAACGCGGCGCTGCATCCGATGCAGCAGGTTCTTGCCGCGCCCTGGGAATGGAGCCAGGACGTGGCCGGTTTCTTCATCACCCACGGCGAGCTCAAGCGCGACAACGAGCATTTGCGCGAGGAGCGCGACTACATGCGCATTGCCCAGCAGGACCGTCAAACGCTGCTGGCGGAGAACAACAATCTGCGCCAGTTGCTGGCATTGCCGGCGCGACCCGATACGGCACCCCGCGTGGCGGAGATCGTGCAGACCGTGCCCAGTCCGTTCTCGCGCAAGGTCATCATCAATCGGGGATCGGCACATGGCCTCGCGGCCGGCTGGCCGGTGGTCGACGCAGCCGGGCTGGTGGGGCAGGTGACGCGCAGTTATCCCCTGACTTCAGAAGTAACGCTGCTGACTGATCGTGATCAGGGCGCGCCGGTACAGAACCTGCGCAACGGCCTGCGCCTGATTGTTTCCGGAACCGGTTCGGACAAGTGGCTGGAAGTGCGCTTCCTGGACATGCACGCAGACATCAAGGAAGGCGATCTGTTGTACACCTCGGGCATCGACGGAACCTATCCCGCCGGCATTCCGGTGGCGCAGGTGGTCAAGACCGAGCCGCCGCGCCATACCCCGTTTGCGCGTGCCTATTGCCGACCACTCGGGGGTGTCGGCCGTTATCGCCATGTGGCGGTCCTGAAACCTCTGGAACAGGCGACAGCGGCCAAACCATGATTACACGCCCGCCCGTCATGAATGCCGCCCGCCCCCTGCTTCCTCAAGGGGCGGAACTGGCTGCGCCGCCCAACCGCGCCAAGGTCATGGCCACCCTGTTCGCGGCGCTCTGCCTCACGCTGTTGCCGTGGGCGGATGGATTGCGCTGGCTGTTGCCCGATCTCACCCTGATGGTGTTGCTTTACTGGTGCATTCATGCGCCGCGTCTGGCCGGCCTCGGTATTGCCTTCTTGCTCGGCCTGGTCACCGATGTGGCCCACGGCTTGCTGTTGGGGCTGGATGCCCTGGCCTATTGCGGCGCCGCCTTTGTGGTCCTGTCGTTGCAAAAGCGCCTGGAAGGTTTCGATGCGCTACGCCAGATACTGCAACTGGCACCGCTGCTGCTCGGCAAGGAGGCACTGGTATTGACCCTGGGCCTGGCTTTCGGCCGCGGTGAGGCGGATTGGCGTTATCTGGCCGCCGGCCTGGCGGCCATCCTGCTCTGGTGGCCGCTGGCGACGCTGTTGGACCGTATCAGCGGTCGCCCAGCCTTGCCTGATAAAACGGTCATGGAATGAGCGATGAACCTTGTCCCTCTGTTGCACGCGTCGTAGGAGCGGGCTTGCCCGCGATACAACGGTGGCTATCGCGGGCAAGCCCGCTCCTACGGGGGCCGCGAGGTGGTCGGTCGAGGACTCTGCGGCGCATGTCGTCACGGCCGGGTAGCCTGTGAGCAGCCTGCGCCTGATCAATCCCGAGGTGGAATTCCTGCGCTACCGGCGGCGCATGGAAATCGCCGGCGGTGTCGCGGCTCTGTTGTTTCTGGTGCTGTTATTTCGCTCGGTCTGGCTGCAAGTCATCCAGTACGACCACTACCACGCGCTGGCCGAGAACAACCGCATTTCGCTGGTGCCGGCGCCGCCGTCGCGCGGCGTCATTTACGACCGGCAGGGCGAGGTGCTGGCGCAGAACTTCTCCGCGTATACCCTGGAAATCACCCCGAGCAAGGCCGGCCGCCTGGAGGAAACCCTCAACCAGCTCAGCCAGGTGGTGAGTATCGATACGGGTGACCGCAAGCGCTTCAAGCGGCTGCTGGCGGAAAGCAAGAATTTCGAGAGCATTCCCATCCGCAACAAGCTGACGGAAGAGGAGGTTGCGCGCTTCACGGTCAATCGCTACCGTTTCCCCGGCGTCGAGGTGAAGGCGCGCCTGTTCCGCCAGTATCCTTTCGGGGAAATCTTCTCGCATGTGGTCGGCTATATCGGCCGCATCGGCCAGAACGATCTCGATCGCCTTGAAGTCAGCGAGCAACTGGCCAACTACCGGGGCACAGACCACATCGGCAAGCTCGGCATCGAGGCGAGCTACGAAGCCTGGCTGCACGGCCGCACCGGCATCGAAAAAATCGAGACCGATTCCAGCGGCCGCGCGGTGCGCCTGCTCTCCCGCAGCGCGCCGGTTTCGGGCCACAACCTGTATCTGCATATCGACGCCAAATTGCAGCAGGTGGCGGAAAAAGTCTTCGGCGACTACCGGGGCGCGCTGGTGGCGCTGGACCCACGCAACGGCGGTGTGCTGGCCCTGGTTTCCAAACCGGGCTTCGACCCCAACCTGTTCGTCGACGGCATCGACAGCGCGACCTGGCGCGAACTCAACAATGCCGATGAACGCCCCTTGATCAACCGGGCGCTGCGTGGCATCTACCCCCCCGGCTCCACCATCAAGCCGTTCATGGGCCTGGCCGGCCTGGAACTGGGGGTGCGCAAACCCGGCGACAGCATCTCCGATCCCGGCTATTTCACCTTGTCCGGCAGCAGCCATCGCTACCGCGACTGGAAGAAAGACGGCCACGGCATGGTCGATCTGAAGCGCTCCATCACCATTTCCTGCGATACCTATTACTACGGCCTCGCCCATCAGATGGGCATCGAGCGGATGGCCGGCTTCCTCGCTCAATTCGGTTTCGGCCAGAAAAGCGGGGTGGACCTGGACGGCGAACTGTCGGGCCTGCTGCCCACCCCGGAATGGAAGCGACGCCGCTTCAAGCAGCCATGGTGGCCGGGTGAAACCGTGATCGCCGGCATTGGCCAGGGCTATGTCCTGGCCACCCCCATGCAACTGGCGGTGGCCACCATGGCCATCGCCAACAATGGCGTGGTCTATAAACCGCAACTCATCCGCGCCTGGCGCGACCCGTCCTCGGGCCTGTTGTCCAACGCCGCGCCGCAAATTCTGCGGCGCATCCCGCTCAAGCCCGAGTTCCTGCGCCTGGTCAAGGAGGCCATGGTGGAGGTGACGCTTCCCGGCGGCACCGCCTCCGCAGCAGGCGCCAACGCGCCCTATCAGTTCGCCGGCAAGACCGGCACCGCCCAGGTGGTCGGCATCCGCCAGGGTGAGAAATACGACGCCAGCCGAATATCCGCGCGCAATCGCGACCACGCCTTGTTCATCGCCTTCGCACCGGCCGACAACCCCAAGATCGTGGTGGCGGTGATGGTGGAAAACGGCGGCCACGGTGGTTCCACCGCCGCCCCGGTGGCACGCAAGGTGATCGACTACTGGCTGCTCGGCAAATTGCCCACGGTCTACGCGCCGGTGGAGCCTGGGGCCGCCGTGCAGGAAGAAGAGCTGGAAGATGCCGGCCCGGCGGAAGAAACCGTGCAGCCGGTCGTGGAAGGAGCAGCGCAATGATCCTCCGAGGTCTTTTCACCCGCCTGTTCGCCCATCTCGACGGCCCCCTGGTCGGCCTGCTCGCGCTCATGCTGCTGCTCGGCAGCAGCGTGGTGTACAGCGCCTCCGGCGAGGACTCGGCCAAGATGGCCGCGCACTTCCTCAATATGTCGGTGGCATTGGGCGCCATGTTGCTGGTGTCCCACATCCCGCCGCAGCGCCTCATGCAGTTCGCGCTGCCGGCGTACGTGGTGGGCGTGATCCTGCTGCTCGGCGTCGCCGTGTTCGGCATTGTCGTCAACGGCTCGCGGCGCTGGCTGGAACTCGGCGTCACCCGCATCCAGCCGTCCGAACTGATGCGCCTGGCCGTGCCCATGATGCTGGCCTGGTACCTGCACTACAAACAGGAAACCTTGCGTGGGCGCGATTTCGCCATTGCCGGCCTGCTGCTGGCGCTGCCGGTCGCCTTCATCGCCAAACAGCCGGACCTGGGAACCTCACTCCTGATTACCGCCTCCGGTTTCTACGTGTTGTTCCTCGGCGGCCTGTCCTGGAAAGTCATCATCGGCACGGCCGTCACGGCCGGTGCGGCCCTCCCCGTGGTCTGGAACACGCTGCTGCACGACTATCAGCAAAAGCGCGTACTCACCCTGATCGACCCTTCCTCCGACCCCCTCGGCGCCGGCTACCACATCATCCAGTCCACCATCGCGGTGGGTTCCGGCGGCGTCGCCGGCAAGGGTTGGATGTCCGGCACCCAGACCCATCTGGACTTCCTGCCGGAACGCAGCACCGACTTCATTTTCGCGGTCTACTCGGAAGAATTCGGCCTGATCGGCAACCTGTTCCTGCTCCTCCTCTATGCCGCCATCATCTGGCGCGGCCTCCTGCTCGCCTCCGGCGCACCCACGCTGTTCGGGCGGCTATTCGCCGGTGCCATCGTGCTGACTTTCGCCACCTATGCCTTCGTCAACATGGGCATGGTCTCCGGCATCCTCCCGGTAGTGGGCGTGCCGCTGCCCCTGGTCAGCTACGGCGGCACCTCGATGGTCACGGTACTGGTGGGCTTCGGCATCGTCATGAGTTTGGTTACGCATAAAAAGCTTGTGAAAACCTAAGCCGGCCGGGCCGGCCATGTTTCATGGCTGGTAACTACTCAGCACCCCGCTCGTTCGTCATTCCCGCGAAGGCGGGAATCCAGTTCGTAGGGCTAACTGCCTTTAAAAGCAATCAGATTGACGACCTGGATTCCCGCCTTCGCGGGATACCGAAGGGTAGGGGCTTCATCAATGACGGGGTTTTCGATGAACACCTGAGTAGTGACCATGGCTGAGCAATAGGCGACCAGCCACCGCCGGCATAAGATGCCTTCCTCGAATAAGGTTTTTTATGTCTCCATGAAAATACTTGTTTGCCGGCTCGGCAACACCGACCTACGCGCCTCCCTCTCCACTACCCCGGATGATCTCGGCCCCATCGCCTCCGCCCTGAAGGCGTTGCCGTTCGATGAATTGCACCTCATCTCCGATCACCCGCAGCAAGACACGCAGGCCTATATCGCCTGGCTGAACGCCACGGTGAGCACCCGCATCCACCTGCATGAAACCAGCACCGTAGCCCGGATGCAGCGCAGCGGAATCCGGGAGAAATGGCACGGAACCCGAATCCGGCGTGCGGTGGCAGGCCAAAGGCCCCGGATTCCGCTGCGCTGCATCCGGGCTACGCTGGCTACGCTAGCTGTAACCCAGGCCGCCCCATGACCACCACGCCCGACACCCCGCCCCGCCCCCCGCCGGCTACGCGGGGTCTGTCGGGTTACGGCACATGAAGACGCGCCTGACCCAACCTATGCGGCACGATTCGTCGAGGCCTGGCCGGAGCCGGAATTTGTGCAGCAGGCTGCTGCACAATGGCCTCGGTTTCCTCTCCGAACCTGAAAGGACTACGCCATGAACCCGGATGAAGACACGCTGTTGCAGCAAATGGTCGAGGTGATCGTCCGGGAAGTCGATCCGGAAACCATCATCCTGTTCGGTTCCCGCGCGCGCGGCGACACCCGGCCCGATTCCGATGTGGATTTGCTGGTGATCGAGAAGGAGCCGTTTTCGGCTCAACGCAGCCGGCGCAAGGAGATATTCCGGCTGTCCATGGCGCTGCGCCACCTGCCTGTTGCCAAAGACATTCTGATCTACAGCCGCGACGAGTTCGACTACTGGCGGGATTCGTTGAACCACGTCGTGGGGCGTGCCAGCCGGGAAGGGAGGGTGTTACATGCGCGACATTAAGCAGGCGCGCGCGATGTTGCGCATGGCTCACAGGGACTTCGCCGCCCTGATCGGGATGGCGCAAGACGTGGCCGCTTTTGCTGACGAAATCTTCGGATTTCATGCCCAGCAAGCGGTGGAGAAGGGGCTGAAAGCCTGGATTTGCCTGCATGGCATCGAGTATCCATTCACCCACCAGCTCGCTCGCTTGATGACGATTCTGGTGAATAGCGGCGAAGACATGGAGGGGTTCTGGGCGCTGGATCAATACAGCGTGTTTTCCGTCCAGGCCCGCTACGAAGAAGGCGATGTGGAGCTGGATGAGCCGCTGAACCGGGACGTGGCGATTGCTGAAGTGCGTGCCCTGCTGGATCGGGCTGCCGTAGCCATTTCCCAATCCGACGGCGTGGTGTTGTGACCCCATGACCACCCTCCGCCTCTTCGCCTCCGGCACCCTCCCCATCCACCCCGGCACGGCCTGGTATCTCGCCGATCTGGGCGAGTTTCGCGGCATGCAGCCCCGTAGCCCGGATGCAGCGCAGCGGAATCCGGGAGAAATGGCACAGAACCCGAATCCGGCGCGCGGTGGC
>JAUYFG010000101.1 GCA_030690985.1 Pseudomonadota bacterium | reverse complement strand
CGGCGTGCATGGCCGAGAGGTTGGCCACGGTATCGAGCAGGGTCTCGCCCTTGCTCTGCGAGGAGGCGTTGATGTTGAGGTTGACCACGTCCGCCGACAGCCGCTTGGCGGCGATCTCGAAGGTGGTGCGGGTGCGCGTGGAGTTCTCGAAGAAGATGTTGAACACCGCCTTGCCGCGCAGCAGCGGCACCGACTTCACTTCGCGTTCGCCCACCGCGACGAAGGAGGCGGCGGTATCCAGAATTTGCGTGAGGATGCGCGCGGGCAGGCCGTCCAGGCTCAGCAGGTGCTTGAGGCGACCATCCTCGGTCAGTTGCAGATCGTTTTTCATGCGCGGTTATTGACCTTGAAGCCCAGCGTGCCATCGTCGGCGCGGGTGAGGGCGATGTTCTCGTGTTCCGCCAGCTCCAGATGAGCGCCGACGAAATCCGGGCAGATCGGCATTTCGCGGCCGCCCCGGTCCACCAGCACGGCCAGGCGAATCGCCGCCGGACGGCCGTAATCGAACAGGATGTTCATGGCCGCGCGGATGGTGCGGCCGGTGTAGAGCACGTCGTCGATGAGCAGAACGCGGCGGCCTTCCATGTCGAACGGGAGGTCCGAGGGCTTCACCTGCGGATGCAGGCCGATGCGGGAAAAATCGTCGCGATAGAAGGAGATGTCGAGGACGCCTCTTGGTAGATCGCGGCCGAGGCGTTCGGCCAGGGCGTCCATCACCCAGACGCCACCGGTGTGGATGCCGACCAGGGCCAGGTCCGGCCCCAGGGTGGGGGAGAGCTGGTCCGCCAGGCGGGCGATAAGTTGTTCAGGCGTGGGCAGTGGCATGGTCGTTGAAGACATGGTCGAAGTGGTCCTGCAGGATTTGTTGCGCCGCCACGCTGTCTTCCACCCGGCGGCGTCCGGCCGCCTTGACGCCGGCTTCACGCAGGCGGGAATCGGCTTCGACGGAGGTGAGGCGTTCGTCGACCAGAGTGACGGACAGATTGAAACGGCCATTGAGTTGATTGGCGAAACGGCGCGCGCGCCGGGTCAGATCGTGCTCCTCGCCGTCCAGCGACAGCGGCAGGCCGGCCACCAGTTGGCTCGGGTGCCACTCGTCGATGAGGGCGGCGATGCGCGCGAAGCGTGGGTCGTTGGCCTCGCCGCGGATCACTTCCAGCGGATGCGCCATCCGGGTTTCCCAGTCACCGACCGCGACACCGATCTTGGTGGTGCCGAAGTCGAAGGCCAGGACGGTGCCGCGATTCATCTCGGCTCGCCCCTGTAGCGCAGGCGGCCCGCCAGCAACCAGCGCCGAGGTGCAGGCGAGGACGCCTGCGCTACAGGGGCGCCGGCGGGTGTGCGATCCGGATTCATGCGTGCCCGGCTTCTTCCGAAAGCATGGCCATGTCGATGCCCAGGAGGTGCATGGCCGCCTTCAGGCGCTCTTTGGCGGGATAGCCGAAGATCACTTGCGGGTCGGCCGGCACGGTCAACCAGGCGTTCTGCTTGATCTCGTCTTCCAGTTGCCCCGGCCCCCAGCCGGCATAGCCCAGGGTCACCAGAATCTCGGCCGGGCCTTCGCTGCGGGCGGTGGCTTCCAGAATGTCCTTGGAAGTGGTCAGCCCGACGCGGTCGTTCACCGACAACGTGGAACTCCAGGTACCCACCGGCCGGTGCAGCACGAAACCGCGCTCCACCTGCACCGGGCCGCCGTAGTAGACCGACGCCTGCTTCAGGTGCTCGTCGATCAGATCGAGGCCGATCTGGCTGAACAGGCTATCCAAGTTGAGTTCGATGGGTCGATTCACCACCACGCCCAGCGCGCCCTGTTCGCCGTGATCGCAGATATAGGTCAGCGTGCCGGAGAAGTTGGGGTCCATCATCTTGGGCATGGCGATCAGGAAATGGTCGGTGAAATTGGCGTTTTCCATGTGGGGGCGTCCGGGTTGAGCGGCGATTGTAACCCTGCCCGGCGGCAGCCAGAATCGGCCGATGGACCTGCTTTAGTCTGCTGACGCCACGATGGGCGTGCAGCGCTTACGAATCCGGGGAACGCCCCCCGAACGGATCGGGGGCGGCGCAGGTTCAGTACTTGTAGGCGTTGCCCTTGGTGAACTTCTTCCAGGTATTGGTGACCATGCCGTCATCCTTCACCCGCTGGTACTCGCCGTTTTCGGAGGGAACCACCTTGGTGCAGCGTTCCGGTTCGCTGGGGAACTGGGTACAGAAATTGCCGTTGTCGACGATCTTCCAGGTGCCCTGGCGACGCTTGCCGTTTTCCAGCACCTGGGTGAGCTTGCCTTCGGGCGAGTAGTAGGCGGTGTAGTTTTTGCCCAGGGCGTCGGCAAAGCCGGCGGCAGAGTTGCCGGCGATCAAGGCGCGGGCCTGATCGGCGGAGAGGGGAGCGGCGGCGATGGCCGAAGCGGAAATGGCCAGCAGGCAGGACAGAATCAGACGTTTCACAGAAGTCTCCTCAAAGAAGCGGGATCAAATAGAGGGATGCGTCCCGCCTCACCACATGCCCCCGCTGGTATCAGTAATTGTTGACGTTGCCCGGGGTGAATTTCTTCAAGGTATGGGTGACCGTCCCATCATCCTTGAGGCGCCGATAGGCCCCCTCGCCGTAGGGGGTCACATGGGTGCAAAGCTCGGGTTCGGCGGGAAACGCGGAGCAGAAATGGCCATCGTCCACGAGTCTCCAGTTTCCCAGGCGTTTGCCTTGGGCGGTCACCAACACGATCTTGCCTTCGGGTTGGAAATAAACCGTGTACTCCATGCTTTTTATTTCGTTGAAGCCGGCGATGGTGTTTCCGACCATCAAAGTTCTGACCTCCTGGGCGGACAAGTTCCCCGCCGCGCAGGCCACCCCATTGATCAGCAACAAGCCCAACAGAATCAGACGTTTCATATCAATCTCCTCAAATGGATGCGGCATGGATAAGGGGCGATGCCGCCGCGCCCTGGAATGGCATGCCGCGATCAGGCGGCCTGCAGGCTGGGCACCCTGGCGCGCAGTGGTGCCGGCACCAGTTGCAGGCGCAGCAGCAACTTGACCAGCACTTGCAGGGTCTTCAGTTGCACCAGCAGGAAGGGCAGCAGGAACAAATACATCGCCGGGGTCCACATCGACACCAGGGTGTTGCCGAGCAGGCCGAACTTGACCACGAACAGGCCGAACACCGGCAGCGCCACGCCGGGGCAGATCAGGGCGTAGGTGGTGGCGTGCACCTTGTCGCCGTGGATGAAGTCGCGGAAGTAGTTGAGCCGCTGCATCACCGCGTAGCCGATCAGGCCGAAGATCAGTTGCACCGAGAAGATGGCGATCAGCACGGCGAAGGTTTCCCCCGAGCTGACATGGGCGCCCAGTGCTTCGCCGAGGCCGTGGGTGGTGCGCATGAAGGTGATGCCGAGCAGGGTGGTGATGGGGATCATCAGCCACAGGCTGGGTGCGGCTTCCAGGCGGATGCCGTGGGTGAGCATGGAATGGAAGCCGATCACCAGCATCACCACCATCAACAGCGCCGCCGAGGTGGCGAAAAAGCCCGAGAGGGCGATGGAAATGGCCACGGTTTCACGGACATGGCTCATGGCGGCGGGGGCGGCCAGGCCGACGGCGATCATGGACAGGCAGAAGATGGACACCATCGGTGCCAGGCTGTTGTTCTGCTCGAAGCTGTAACCCTTGTGCAGCAGCATGCGCACGAAGTAATCGCCGAGGATGCGCATGGCATAAATGCCGATGGCGAGGAAGGCGAGCATGGCCAGCGGGAACAGGTACTCGATGTAGTCCCACATGCCGGGGATCAGCAGCGAGGAGGTCACGAACAACACGTTGACCGTCATGGCCTGGGTCAGCGGCACCGCCATCAGGCTGATTTCCGCGCTGGAATTGCGCAGCTTGGAATAGGCCTCGGTCTGCTTGTAGAGGCCGAATTCCCGCGTATTCCAGGCCATCAGGACGAGATGGAGCGCCGCCAGGGCGAACACGATGAACAGGCAGACGCCGATCCAGAACGCTTTCATGCTGTTCATTTCGCTGACCACCGGCCAGAGCTGGTCGAAGGAAATGATGCCGCTCTCGTGCGGGAGCAGGAAATTCAGGTAGAGGAAGAAGGAAATCGCCAGGCCTCCACAGCCCAGCGCGCCCAGGTGGTACATCGGGATGTAATGCTCTTTCAGGTTCTTGCGGAACATTTTGCGTCTCCTCACAAAACGGTGGAACCAGACCGGGCGGGCCGCCCGGCCACGACTCGTAGGTCGGGTTAGCGGCTTTATCGCGTAACCCGACAATCCCCGCTCAGCCGAAGGTGTCGGCCCAGATGTGTTCGTGCCAGGCCTTGCCGTACTCGAAGTTGAGTTCGTCGCTGTCTTCGGCGGCACCGCCGCCCGGTTGCCGGATGTAGGCGCCCTTGTCCGGGTCGTAGCGCATCACCACCGCGATCGACCCCGAGGTGGTGTCGGAGGTGATCGAATAGCTGGTGCTGCCGATCACCGGATAGGGGTCCGGCTCGCGGCCGTTGAACAGTTCCACCAGGGCTGCGGCGCAGATCTTGGCCTGGTTGTTGGAGACATGCGCCGACTTGGGCATGTTGGAGGCCACCGAGTCGCCCAGCACATGCACGTACTTCACCTTGGGCGATTCGTAGGTGACGCCGTCCACCGGGCACCAGACGCCGGCGGTATCGCTGCGCACCCCGGCCTGGGCGCAGATGTCTCCCGCGCGCTGTTTCGGGATGATGTTGATGACATCGGCCTTGACGTCCTCGAACTCGCTGGTGACCACCATGCTCTTGTGGTCAACCTTGGTCACCAGGTTGTTGGGGCGATGGTCGATCATGCCGGGATAGAACTTCTTCCAGGCCTTCTTGAACATGACGCCCTTGGAAACCACGTCGATGTGCCCGTCGAGCATGATGATCTTCGACTTCGGCTTGTGTTGCTTGAAGTAGTGGGCGGCCATGCTGGCCCGCTCGTAGGGGCCGGAGACGCAACGGCCGGGGGGCGGCGGGCTGGCGATGACGAAGACGCCGCCATCGGGCATGGCCTCCAGTTGCCGGCGCAAGGCGACGATAGGCGGCCCGGATTTCCAGGCGTGCAGCACTTTGCCGGCGGCCTCGCCTTCCGCGTAGCCCTCGATCAGGTCGGTCTGGAACTCGATGCCGGGGGCCAGGACCAGGCGGTCATAGGCGATCTTCTTGCCGCCCTGGGTGGCCAACACCCGCTTGTCCGTGTCCACGCCGACGGCCATGTCTTTCACCATCTTGATGCCGTAGCCGGGCAGGTGTTCGTAGCTCTTGGTGATGTCGTCGAGGGTGCGCAGACCGCCCAGCACCCAGTTCGACATGGGGCAGGAGTAGAACCTGTCGCTCGGCTCGATCAGAGTCACCCGGATGTTGGGGTCCCAGATGCGCAGGTACTTGGCGCAGGTGGCGCCACCGAAACCGGCGCCGACCACCACCACATGGGGCTTGCCACCTTTTTTCGCGCTGGCGGTATTGGAAAAGAGCGAGGCGGCCAGGCCGGCGCCCGCGATTTTCAGAAAATCACGTCTGTGCAGGGTCATTTGTCGTTTCCTCGGGTTACTTGATCGCGGCGAAAAAAGCGGCGATTTCTTCGTATTCGCTGTCGGTGTAGCCGAGGGCGTATTTCTGCATCACCGTGGATTCCCGCTTGCCGTCCCGGAATTCCTTCATGGCGGTGACCAGATAGGCTTTGTCCTGGCCGGCCAGGCCGGGAATGGCGGCCACGCTCCGGCCGTTGGGGCCGTGGCAGATGAAACAGGTGGCGGCGATGGATTTGGTGTGCGCGACGCACACGCTGCGCGGGTTCTCCCAACCGGCGATCAGACAGACCGGCGCGGCGGTTTCCGCCGCGCCGGCGATGCCGGCCGCCAGCCACAGGGTGGCTGCGACAACTGCTTGGTGCTGCTGCTTCATATTCATGGTCTCCTCCATGCCGATGCACTACGAGTCGAATTCGATGGCGTTGCCCTGCTCACCAGGGCGCTGTGGTGTGGCCTTCGCCCCAACTTATCCACAAGCGGCGCGTAGCTTAAGCCGTTGCGCTGACGGGTATGAATTGCTCTGTCTTATTATTGATTCAGCTCAAATTAACCGCCTCCTGGCTGGAGTCCTTGCAATCCTTCATGGTGGTAATCAGATGGGCTACGAATCATGCTGAACAGTCACGATTCAGCTCAAATTAACCGCCTCCTGGCTGGGGTCCTTGCAATCCTTCATGGTGGTAATCAACGCCAGCTTGGGCGCATCCGCGACGCGAATCAGGCCGGCACTCACCTGGATCAGGCCTTGCTTGTCGAGGAAGCCCAGCACCCGCGAAAACGTCTCCTGGGTCAGGCCCAGCTTGGCGGCGACATCCTGCTTGCGGGCGGGCAAGCGAAAGGTGAAAGACAGGTCTTCCGGCGTCGGCCGGTGCAGCAGCAGATAACTGGCAACCCGCAGCACGCTGGAACGCTGGGCGCAGATCTCGGTATCGCGCAGGAGGTCCAGGAAGCGCCGCGACACCAGCTTCAGGGCCTGCTGCGTGAGCGCGATATCACGGCTCAATTCGCGCTGGAACACCGTGGCGTCGATCGCCAGAAGGTGGCTGTCCTTGGCGGCGACGGCATCGTATGGGCACGCTTCATCGAGGATCAGACAGGCCTCGTCCAGGCTTTCTCCCGGCTGCACCAGGGAAAGCACCCGCTCCATGTTGTTCGGCAGCGGGATATAGATCCGGATCAGTCCGCTCACCACCACATAGAGCGATTCCAGGCGCTCGTTCTTGCGTGCCACCGAACCATGCTTGGGTAGCAGGATGATCTTGGCACCCGCCGCCAGCCCTTCCAGGCCGGCATCGGGCCAGCCCTGGAAATAGGCCAGGCGGCGCAGGGTTTCCGGAATGCGCGCGGTGGCGATGGGCAATCTGTTCATGGGCCTTGCACGCTCACTACCCGGCGTGCGCGGCGAACAATCCATGAGCGGGCGAAATAGCGGCGCTCGCAAACGGCTGCGACATCTTCATTTTTCTGTCTCCTTGTTGCGAAATGGCAACGCCGCTCTATGTCGGGATGTCCGTTTGGCTCAATTAGTGTTGTGTTTGCAGCCAGAACAAGCACGACGCGACTATTTTATTGAACATAAGAAGATTAGCAAGTCATAATTTAGGAAATTGGAATATAGGGTTTTCAAGGGGGTCACCCGACGGGGGTTGGCGAAGTAATCGGCCTGTTGCCGCAAATCGCGGCGAAGAAACACAGTAGGGTGGATAAGCGAAGCGCATCCACCTTTGGCGGCGGGGATGGTGGATGCGCTTCGCTGCGCATTTCGCTTATCCACCCTACGGAATCAATGGGTCGCAGAGTGTTTCTTGAGAGCGATGCGTGGCGTTAACGATTGCTCCCCGCCACCAGGCGATATTCATACAGCCGGCATTCCAGCGGGCCGTTGAACAGCGGGGTGCGACGGTTGGCGCTGAGGCCGATGGACTTGGGGAACTCGGGGTCGCCGGAGATCATGCAGGCGGTCCAGCCGGGGAAGTGCTGTTTCAGGTTGTCGCCGACGGCATGGTAGAAGGCGATCAGGTCGTCTTCGCTGCCCAGGCGCACGCCATAGGGCGGGTTGCTGACGATGATGCCTTCCGGCACCGGCGGGTCGACGTTGAGGAAATCGGCTTCCATCAGACGCACGCAGTCGAACACCCCGGCGGCTTTCAGGTTGAGGCCGGCGGCACGCACCATGAGCGGGTCGATGTCGGAGCCGAAGATCGCCAGCGGCTGCGGCTCCCGCGCTTCTGCCTGGGCGTTCTTGCGCAGGCGTTGCCATTCGATCATGTCGAAATTGGCCAGGTTCTCGAAGGAGAAGTGGCGATTGATCCCGGGGGCGATGTTGAGCGCGATCAGGGCCGCTTCCAGCAGGATGGTGCCGCCGCCCATCATGGGGTCGTAGAGCGGGATGTCCGGGGTCCAGCCGGACAGTTTCAGCAGCCCGGCCGCGAGGTTTTCGTTGAGCGGCGCGGCGGCGGCTTCGACCCGGTAGCCACGGCGGTTGAGCGGGCTGCCGGAGAGGTCCAGATAGAGGGTGAAGCGCTCTTCGGACAGGAACAGGGTAATGGGAACCTGCGGGTCGCGGGTTTCCACACTGGGGCGTTCGCCGACGGCGGCGCGGAAGCGGTCGCACACCGCGTCCTTGATCCGCAGGGTGACGAAGTTGAGGCTTTTCAGCGGGCTGGATTTGCCCACGGTGGTGACGGCGATCGTGCGCGAGACATCGAACAGGTTGGGCCAGTCGAGCGACATGGCGACTTCGTAGAGATCGTCCTCGCTGCGATAGTGGCCATCGGCCACCTGCCAGAGCACGCGGATCGCCAGGCGGCTCCACAGATTGACCTTCCAGGCCAGCGTCATGTCGCCCAGGAAGATCACCCCACCGCGCGCCGGCATCTGGTCACCGGCACCGATATCCGCCAGTTCGCGCGCCAGTTCATCTTCCAGGCCGCGCGGGCAGGAGACGAAAAAGCGCTGCCGCTCTCCCCTCCCCCCCCGGGGGAGGGGCCGGGGGTGAGGGAACGACGCCGACTCGGGCGATGCCGCAGATTTAGGCCGCCTTCCCTCTCCCCAGCCCTCCCCCGGGGGAGGAGGGGGCGCGTTTCTCCCCGCTTGGGCGCGTGGCCTGGAGTCAGGGGAGGCGAACTTTCCCTCCGGCCTCGACTTGCGTGGTTTCGCAGCCGGCCTATGTCCCGTGGTAGCGTCAGGTTCAGGGGGGCGCGGCTTGTTGCCGGCACGCCGGTCGCCCAGCTTGGGGCGGAACTTGGACGGCTTGGCGGGCTCTTTTGCAGCCTCGACAGGGCGCTTCAGCGCAATTTTTGGACGATCGGAGTTGGACGATGACAAGGGAATTCCTTAATAAACTGAAGCCCAGCCCGGTAACCTGGATCCTGATCGGGCTGATCGTATACCTGTGGTTCCGCCCCCCGGCCTGGGTGACGGAACAAAACCAAGCGGCGCCGGAAGTGCCGGTACAGGCGGGCAAAACCACCTCCGATCTGCATGGCAAGGTGTTGCTGGTGAATTTCTGGGGCACCTGGTGCCCCTACTGCCGCCACGAAATGCCGGCCATGCAGGCGTTCTACGAGGCCAACCAGTCGCGCGGGTTCGAGATTGTCGCCTACAGCCTGGATAAAACCCAGGCCGAGGTGGATGCCTTCATGCGAACGGAGGGTTATACCTTCCCGGCGCCGTTGGCGACCACGCAGATCATGCAGGCCTTCGGTGGGGTGGATCGAGTGCCGTTGTCCTTCGTGGTCGACCGCGACGGCATGATCCGCCATCGCATTGCCGGCCAGGTGCACAGGGGACGGCTGGAAAAACTGATCGAGCCGTTGTTGCAGCAGGCACCTATTTCACTTCGCTGATCAGCTTGTCCATCGCGCGCCGGAAATAGACGAAATCCATTTCCGGGCAGCGGCCGCCGGGACGATGGTGGACCCCTGCGTCAAGACAACAATCCGCGCAGTTCAAGTTGCGCATTCGACTTCACTCGCAGGTGCGAATTTATTCGCACCCACAGTGACGTAGCTTGGGCGTCGCTGCGCGTGCCCAAGCTACGGCGCTTCGACCACCTTCACCGCAGGCGCCGGTTTCTCCCAGAGGAGGCGGCTGTTCATCGCGCGAGTGGCGCTGATGCTGCCGTCGGCGGCGATGAACAAGGCTTCGCTGATGCCCATTTTTTTCGCCAGCCGCTGCCAATCGCTGGGCCCCGCGATGAATAGCGGCTTGCTGGAAACGTCCGACAGGGTGCCGGCATGCGGTCCATGTGCGATCACCGTCACCACCTGGGTTTGGTCCGCCGGCCAGCCGCTGCGCGGGTCGATCAGATGGCAATAGCGTTTGCCGTTCACTTCGAAGAAACGCTGATAGTCACCGGAGGTGCCGATGGCTTCGCCGTCGCGCAGTTCCAGCATGGCCAGGGCGCCGGCGCGGCGCGGGTGCTGGATGCCCACCTTCCAGGCCTGACCCCCTTTCTGCCCCAGCGCCATGATGTTGCCGCCGATATTGATCAGCGCGTTGTTCACCCCCTGGCTTTTCAGCGTGGCCGCCGCCAGGTCCAGGGCATAACCCTTGGCATAACCGCCCAGATCCAGGCGCACCGCCGGATTGCCGGCTTCCAGCATGACGCCGGTGATCTTGAGGTCGGACATGCGCGGGTTGGCCTGTACCAGGCGCGCGACTGCTGATGGGTCCGGTAGATGCGGCTCGAAGCTATCGGAATGAAACCCCCACAGCCGCACCAGATTGCCGATCGCCGGATTGAACAAGCTCTCGGCCTGTTCCGACAGGCGCGCCGCATCACTCAGCATCGCCGCCAGTTCCGGCTTCAGCGTCGCGCGCGCCGGCTTGCCCGGTAGCGCCTTGGCGATGCGGTCATTGATCGTTTCCAACTGCCCCGGCTGCCAGGCATGCAGGGTCTGGTGCATCTCGTCGAAATCACGCAGCACCTGATCGGTGGCGCGCCGCGCCTTGTCCTGCTCCTCGCCATAGATCGTGATTTCCACCAGGGTGCCGAACACGTAGGACTGCTGTTTGTGGATGCGCTCGCCGCAACCGGCGAGGAGCAAGACCAGCAGCAACGCCCAAAGGCCGTAGGGTGCGCCGCGCGCAGCAAACTCAAACCGCACCGCTGACCTCGCGCTCCAGCGCATCCATGAACATGCCCGCGACATTGAAGCCGGTCTGCTGGGTGATTTCCTGGAAGCAGGTGGGGCTGGTGACATTCACCTCGGTCAGGCAATCGCCGATCACATCCAGGCCGACCAGCAGGAGGCCGGCGTCCTGCAACACCGGCCCCAGGGCACGGGCGATTTCCCAGTCGTGTTCCGACAAGGGTTGCGCCACGCCGGTGCCGCCCGCCGCCAGATTGCCGCGCGTCTCGCCCGCAGCGGGAATGCGCGCCAGGCAATACGGCACCGGCTGCCCGGCGATCACCAGGATGCGTTTGTCGCCCGCCTTGATCTCCGGCAGATAGCGCTGCGCCATCACGGTTTCCCGGCCGTATTGGGTGATGGTCTCCAGTATCGCGCCCAGGTTGGGGTCATCCGGCACCAGGCGGAACACCATGGCGCCGCCCATCGCATTCAGCGGCTTCACCACGATGTCGCCCTGCTCGACGAGAAACTCGCGGATCAAGTCGGCATGGCAGGTCACCAGCGTGGGCGCGATGAAGCGTGGAAAGCGCGCAATTGCCAACTTCTCGTTGTAGTCGCGCAAGGCCTGCGGCCGGTTGAACACCCGCGCCCCCTGCCGCTCGGCCATCTCCAGCAGCCAGGTGGCATAGAGGTAGGCCTGATCGAAGGGCGGATCGGTGCGCATGATGACCGCATCGAACGACGCCAGATCGTGCCACTCCGCCGCCCCGCGCTCGAACCAGGGGCCGTTGCCAATGGGGCCGGTGAGCCTGACGGGATGCGTGCGCCCCACCACCCACTCCGCCTTCCACACCAGGTCACCCGCCAGCATCGCGTTGATCGCATGGCCGCGCCTGGCCGCCTCGACCATCATGGCGTAGGTGGAGTCCTTGTAGGCCTTGAAGGATTCCAGGGGGTCGGCGATGAACAGGAGGTTGAGAGGGGAGTTCATGAAATTAGCTGGCTGGGATTGAATTTCAAACGTCGATAAACCTTACCCGAAATCCATTCCGTAACGAGATTCTGGAAGTCCCGCTCGTTCATGAATCGGGCAAAGAGGCCCTCATTCTGTTCCATGCGTTCGATAAACAGGGTTTCCAGCAGGCCGGAAAACAGGAGCGCGAACTTCGCTTCAGGATTGACTGCGGCGGCATCCCGCAACGAGCCATCCTCAATCGCGGCCTCGATGATCTGGTCGAAGAACAACTGGTCTGCGTCGGTGAAGTCAGTCCCGAACCGCTCGTTGATCACATCGATGAGACGTGACAACGGCACATCCTCATCGTGGCGCGCTCCCGAGCCCACCTCGCGGGGGCCGTCCAGGAGTTCCGCCTTGCCCTCGCGCAGGCTGATCGACCCCTCGCTGATCTTCTGCAGGCGGTAATACTCCAGCCGTATCTCGTCGTCGAAGCTGTAGCGCTGGCCGGTGTCCCGCTTGGGCAGCTTCGGCGACAGAAAGCGCATGAAGGTGTAAAGCCGCTCCAGGTCAGAATCCTGGTAGGGAATCACCTGGGACAGGAAGGCATGTAGTGCTTCAGCACATCCATGATCCTAGAACCCACCGTTGCCCGCGCCGTCGGAGCGGGCTTGCCCGCGATCGCCCCCGTGGTATCGCGGGCAAGCCCGCTCCTACGACGACCTTGCGGGGTCACCCGAAGGGTGAATGCCATCGGATGCTCCCGCGCCTGTATCCATGCGGCGTCCCGGTGGTCAGGGCGCGTTCAACTGAGGAATCTAGGATGATGAAGCCTTCCTCGATGGCTTGCCGCATGGTGTAGCGGTGAAAGGGCTGGCCCGGCTTGCCGGCGTATCTGCCAACCCCGTCCCGGCCGAATACGGCCAGGGTCTTGTGCTTGGGCGTGGCGGTGAAGGCGAAGAAGCTGAGGTTCGCCTGCCGCCCGCGCTTGGCCATGCTGCGGAACAACTCGTCCAGATTCTCGACGCCTTCCTCGACCGCATAGCGAGCGGCTTCCTCGCGTAGCACATGGCCGCCCAGCACCTCCTTCAGGTCGGTCGCCGTCTCGCCCGATTGAGAACTGTGCGCCTCGTCGATGATCACCGCGCAACGGCGCGTCGGCAGCACCCCATCGGCCTGCTCGCCGCGCTCCTCGGCCATCCGGGCAAGCTGGCGGGCCACGAAAGGGAATTTCTGTAACGTCGTGATAATGATCGGCACGCTGTTGGTCAGTGCCTCGGCCAGTTGTCGCGAATCCTCGTCGATTTTCTGCACCACGCCCTGCCGGTGCTCGAACTGGTAAATCGTGTCCTGCAACTGGCGGTCCAGCACGCGGCGGTCGGTGATGACGATCACCGAGTCGAACACCTTGCGGTCGGCCCCGTCGTGGAGCGAGGCCAGCCGATGCGCCAGCCAGGCGATGGTGTTGCTCTTGCCGCTGCCGGCCGAATGCTCCACCAGATAGTTGTAGCCCGGCCCTTCCACCCGCGCGCGGGCTTCCAGTTCGCGCACCGCCTGCAACTGGTGATAGCGCGGAAAGATCATGGTCTCCTTCCTGATCTTCCTGCCGTCGTCGGCGCGCTTTTCCTCAACCTGCAAGTGCATGAAGCGGGCAAAGATGTCCAGCAGGCTGCCACACTGCTTCCCAAAGATACGCCGTGCGATAGGCGTGACCGCTCGGATCGGGCGGATTGCTGTTCTTGAGGCTGTAACGAAGTTGCCGGGTGACGCCGACGCGGTTGGCCGCGTACTGCGCCGCCAACTCCGGATTCATGCCGTGGGCCGGCTTGAAGAAAGCGACCCGCAAGGCACGGCCGTAGCACTTGAAGCCGTTGCGCAGCACGGCCAGCGTGCCGTAGGTGTCGAGCCAGTGGGCCAGATCCTTGAGGACGGTGGCGTCGGTGTTGCCGCCGTGCAGGGTTTCGAGCTTCGCCCATTCCCTGGGCTGGGTGGCGCGGATGAAGGCGAGGGTGGTGGCGGGGAAGAAGGCGAGGACGGGGTCGAAGCCGGAGTTGGCGACGGATTCGTAACCGTTGGACAACAACTCGGACTCGATCACTTCCTCGAAGCAGACTTCATGGTGAATGCTCAAAGTGCCCCCTAACTCGAAACATGAGAACTCTTGGTTCGATTTTTATAGAAATATCGTAACTACTCAGGTGTTCATCGAAAACCCCGTCATTCCCGCGAAGGCGGGAATCCAGGTCGTCAATCTGATTGCTTTTAAAGACAGTTAGCCCTACGAACTGGATTCCCGCCTTCGCGGGAATGACGAACGAGCGGGGTGCTGAGTCAATCCTCTCAACTTAAGCCCGCGCTGCATGAAATGTTGCTGGATTGTGGTAGAATAAGTCATCGTAACACATTGATACCTAAGGATATTTACCATGTCGACCTCAATACCAGACTGTTCTTGTCGGGTTCTTTAGCTAT